>DAJPGB010000001.1:1980709-2310828 GCA_025992855.1 Coriobacteriaceae bacterium | reverse complement strand
TGATCGGAGTATCTATGTACCAGCGTATCGTTATCTACACGCGCCTGTTCCGCGAGCGTTGGTCCAACAATTGCATCCTCTCTTCTCTTTGGGATGGCACCTGCACCGGTGACGCGGCCTGCAACCCTACCTTGGGCTGCGCCTTCGGTACAGATGCCATCCTTTTTGCTGTAGGGGGAGCGTGTCGTGGCAGGTGAAAAGTTTTCCCTGTTCGAGGTCATCCTCTCGGTTATCTGCGTTGTCTTTACCATCGAGGCGGCCGCTCCGGCATCTGCCATGGGTAACGTGCAGTTCTTCTGGTGGATCTTCCTCATCATTACTTTTTTGCTTCCCTATGGCCTGGTGGTGGCCGAGCTGGGTACGGCGTTCGATTCCGAGGGCGGCCTGTACGACTGGGTTCGCCTGGGCTTGGGCGACCGTTGGGGCGCACGCTGCTCCTGGTGCTACTGGGTCAACTTTCCACTGTGGGTGGCAAGTATCGCCTGCATGTTCCCCAGTGTTATCAATGCGGTATGGGGCATCGAATTTTCGCTTGGGGTCCGAATTGCCATCGAGCTTGCCTTTGTGTGGGGCGTCACGGTCATGGCAATGCAGCCGGTGGCCGAGGCCGATTGGGTCATGGATGGCGGCGCCGTCATCAAGGTGCTCATTACCGCCGTGGTGGGAATCGTCGGCATCTGGTTTGCCTGCAACAACGGCTTTGCCAACGATATGTCGTTTAAGACCTTTGTCCCCAATCTGGGAGACACTAACTCACTGACGTATCTTTCGATCATCCTATTCAACTTTATGGGCTTCGAAGTGGTCGCGACCTTTGCTAGTACGATGAAAAACCCGTCGCGCGATATCCCCAAGGCGGTTATCGCCGGTGGCGTTGCCATTGCGGCAATCTACATCATTTGCGGCATCGGCATTGGGGCTGCGGTTCCCACCGAGCAGCTTTCGCTCGATTCGGGCATTGTGGATGCGGTCGCCGCCATGGTGGGGCGCGCTCACCCGCTGACGATGGTCGTGGGCGTGGCCTTTTTGGTGACGCTGTTCGCCAACATGATCTGCTGGAGCTTTGGCGTCAACAACGTGGCGAGCTATGCCGCGCGCCATGGCAACATGCCGCGTCCCTTTGCGTTGGTGTCCAAGAGGACCGGCATGCCAGACGGCTCGGCACTCATTAACGGTTGTTTCGCCAGCTTGGTGCTGCTACTTCAGATTCCGCTGGGCGAAGGTTCCGACGTCTTTTGGGTCTTCTTCTCGATGAACGTCGTCTTTCTGCTCATGAGCTATATCCCGATGTTCCCGGCGTTTTGGCGCCTGCGTAAATACGACGACCGCCCGCGTGTGTTCCGCGCGCCTTTCGAGGGCAAGGTGCTTGCGGTAGCGCTTGCGGTGCCCGTGGTAGAGCTCGTGCTTTCGATTGTTGCGACAATCGCGCCGCTTAACAGCTCGCCCGCCGAGATGTCAAAGTTGCCGATCCTCATGGGAGTGGTGATCGGCGTGTTGCTGGGCGAGGTTTCGCGCCTCATATCGCGCCGCGGCCGCAGTGTCGATAATCCCGGCGTTGGCGTGTGTGGAAAACGCAAATCGTGAGGGGGTTCGGTTCGGCAGCGCGGGACTCAAAACCGGAGTTGCTTCCGAGTTAACAAATTGCTGCGAGGATTACTGCGGCAATCGTGAAGGTTATGCTAGCGGTTGTGCTGCTCGATATCAGAGGAGAGTTTAGGCGCAAAGTAGGGGACATGGCCCAGGTAGGGGCAGCTGTCGTTGCGTTCATCAACGATGCAAGGAACATCATCGTAGGTCATGGTCGAACCGATCTTGGCGATGGCCTTGGCGGCAGGCGCGACAATAATCTTGAGCGGTGCAATCGGTGCCATGGCCTCTCCTTTCGATCTTGGTATTCGTTCGATGTTTCTACCATAACCGTAATGCAGAATCAAGCTGGTTGTGCGCGGAATGAGGGTAGTATGAGCTTCGCATTCTTTATCTACACGATTCTTGTCATGGGCGTTGGATTGGTGACGGCATCAACTGCGCTCGTAATATGGCTCATGACTCGTCGACGCGATTGTTTGGTGGCGGCCGCGGGCTTCCTTCTCTATATCTTCGATATGTCGGTGATCTTCTTTGATGAGTACAACCGGCTCAAATATGACTATGTGGTGACGTTTAATGAGCCGCTTCAACATCCGTTACTGCGCTGCGCGCTGGGCGTGGCGATTCTTGCGTGCGTATGGCTTTGGGTAACGTTTCGCTTACACGATGAGGTGACCGTTAAGCGCATTGCCGCATATGTCGTACCGATCGCCGTGCTTCAGCTTGCTCTGGTGCCTCGTACTGGCTTTGCGGGCCAGGTTCAGCAATATCTTTTTTGGCTTTCGCGCGATTTGGGAATGGCATTCTGCTTGGTATATGCTTACGCCTGCTATCGCAAGACGGAGAATAGGGCTGAGCGGCTCGATCTTGAGCGCTCTCGGACGTTCTTTCGCATAGCCTGCGTGCTTACCGTGATGGTGGTTATCGAAGATACCTATATGATCCTATTCTGCACGCCTGACGTTGACAACGTGATGGTGAGCGCCTTTTTATGGTATCTGGGCGAGCGGAATATCTCAGAGAATTTATTGTTTGTGGCTGCAGCCGTTCAGCTATTTAAACAGTTCAGCCATATCTTACGTGTGTTCTCGCGTCACCCTCGTGCCGATGAAGAGGTAGCGACAGAGCGCCGTGATGCACGGGAGGACCTTGTCTCGCGTGTTGTGATTTTCTCGGACGAGCATGGGCTTTCAAAGCGTGAACAGGAAGTGCTTACACTCGTATTGCGTGGACTCGATGTCCAAAATATTGCTAATGAACTTGTGATTAGTCCGGGTACCGTCAAGACTCACCTGCATCGCATCTATGTAAAGAGCGAAGTCAAGGCGCGTGACGACTTGATTGAGACATTCTGGCGCTCGTAAGGCTGGAGTGGTTCGGCTGACGGCGTATCGCAGACCACTTGGCGTAAAGAAGCGACAATAAACTTAGACAATAAAATACCTGTTCAGACGTGTAAACCTGCTTAACCCGTCCGTTCGCTCGCTTCCATCTTGGCAGCTTGTACAGGAGGTGCGTCAATGGGTGTTGACACGGGGCGTAGGGCGCTGGACAGACGCCCGACCGCTCGTAGGCACGTGTCATGCAGGGAGCGACAAATGCTCCCTCACCGATTGGGCGCGTCCTATCATGGCGCTCATCCATTGTCCTGTAACGTCTGAGGAGGCTCATATGGACAAAGCGGATTTAGTCATCAAAAGTAATGCTGTGTTCACTGGTGACGGGCTGGCCCCGTTCAAGGGCGGCGTTGCCGTCGCAGGTGACAGGATTGTTGCGTGCGGCGAGGATAAGTACCTCGACGCTTTTATCGGGCCCGATACCGAGGTGCGCGACTATGGCGATAAGCTCGTCATGCCTGGCATCATCGACTCACACACTCACTATGCCCAGGGCGCCTTTGTGTCCGATCCCGATTTCGCCGTCAATCTCATCGATTGCACAAGCTTTGAGCAGTGTATGGAACGCGTGCAGGCGTTTGCCGAAGACCACCCGAACAACGAGTGGATCGTGGGCTATCAGGTTATCCAGTTCCAGTGGGACGTGCCCGAGATGCCTACGGCGGCAATGATCGATGAGTACATTTCGGACCGTCCGGTCTTTTTGCAGCAGGTTGACGTGCACACGTTTAGTGCCAACACCTGCGCAATCGAGAAAGTCGGCATTACTGCTGATACGCCAGACCCATCAGGCGGCAAGATTCTTAGGGATGAAGCTGGCAACCCCACTGGGGTCTTCTCGAACAACGCGGGATCCTTTTTCTTGAATGAGGTATACAATCCCGCCCCCGAGGTGGCTAGTGCTTCCTTTGCCAAGACCGCGCATCGTGCCAACGCTCTCGGTATTACGACAGTCGGCATGGTTAACCCCACTTTTGTGAGCATGGATAACCCCTATAAATTCCTCACGGAACTCAACCGCAAGGGCGAACATCCGTTGCGCGTGTTCATGTACACAGACCTTTTTGAGAACGAGGCCATGACGCTCGAGGAGATTCGGGCGAAATACGACTTCCCGGGCACGCAAGTCGAGTGGCATGGCTTTAAGCAGTTCATTGACGGCGTGTGTTCCGATCATACTGCTTGGATGCTCGAGCCCTATGCTAATGCTCCCGAGACCTGTGGCGAGCCGGCTGAGGAACCGGAGCGTGTGCGCAAAGCCATCCTTAAAGCGCTTGAGTGGGGTGTCGACACGCGCATCCATGCCATAGGCGATCGTTCCGTACGCTTTATCCTGGACTGCTTCGAGGAGGGTGAGAAGCGTTACGGTCTTATGGGCTGTCGTCACTCCATGGAGCACAACGAGACTGTTCAACCTGAGGATTTGCCGCGCTATGCGGAACTCGGCGTCTGTCCGGCCATGCAGCCGTGGCATATGCTGCTTGATATGGCCGACTTGGCAAAGGACGACGCCGTTGGTCCCGAGCGCGCGGCGCTCTCGTGGCCAATTCATAGCCTGCTCGCGAGCGGTGCCTGCGTGCATCTGGGCTCCGACTTCCCGGTCGTGGGGCTTGAGCCTATGGAGGAAGTCTATGGAGCGGTCTACCGCATGCTCGAGGATGGATCTAATCCTGAGGGTTGGTTCCCCGAGGAGCGAATCACCATGGCCGAGGCCCTGCGCGCATACACCTACGGCGCTGCCTACGCTATGCATGCTGAGGACCGCATCGGCACACTCGCCTGCGGCAAGCAAGCCGACATCTGCGTACTCGACCGCAATCTCTTTGATTGTGAGCCGGCCGAGGTGCTCGAGGCTACCGCAGCCCTCACGATGATCGCCGGCAAGGTGGTCTTTGAGGCATAGCGCCATCGTTTGATTGGGCGGCTTGGCGCCAGTTGTCAGCCGCCTGACATCCATTCAGCACTACTCTCTCAAGGAAAGGGGAGAACAATGGCAGAAGAAGTAACCGCTGCCGTGGAGGAGGAGCGCGAGCTCGCCTCCCAACCGATTCCCGGCCTGGTGCGCAAGTACACCATCGTCACCGGCCAGGGCATGCTCGCCCAGATCATCATGGTGGTCCTCGAGGGTCTCGTGATGGGTTGGGGCCTGGGTGCCCACGGCCTGGCCTGTGTCTCGATCATCATGTCGGTCGAGTACATTAACCTGGCCTTTGGCAACCTGTTTGGCACCGGCGTGCCCGCCGTGGTGGGCAACCTTTTGGGTGCCGGCGACATCAAGGGCGCAAGCAAGGCTTTTAGCCAGGGCTTTTGGCTCACCACGATCGTGAGTGTGCTGCTTGCTGTGGTGATGGCAGTGTTTACCGAGCCCATCTGCGCATTCTTTGGCGCCACGCCCGACATCATGGCCGATACCGTTGCCGGCGTGCGCACCTTCGCCGTGCTGCTGCCGCTCACGGTCATTGGCCAGATGATCACCGCTGTGATGCGTGTGGACGAGAAGGTTCAGATCCAGGCCAACCTTATGACCGTTTCGGCCATCGTCGCCATCTGTTGGCTCGCGCTTTCCACGTTTGTGCTCAAGTTTGGCGTTATGGGCGCCGGCGTGTACTACGGGCTTTCCATCGGTATCTGGGCCATCGGTATCTTCTGGTTCATCGGGGGCAAAAAGTCCCAGCTCCAGATTAGCCTGGCCGACCTTAAGCTCGACCTCGCCATCTGCAGCCAGATCTTCAAGATCGGCTTCCCGTTCTTCCTGGTCCAGGGCGCGACCTTTATCTTTAACACCGTTGCCAACTCGCTTTTGGGCTCGTTCGGCGGCGACATGGGTTCGCTCTACATCGCAGCCTTTGGCGTGATCAACGGCTACATCCTCTACATCACCATGATGGTTGCCCAGTGCTTCTCCTATGGCCTGCAGCCCATCGCTGCCTTCAACGCCGGCGCAAAGGCTTGGGCGCGCCTTAAGGAGACGCTCTCCTGCACGCTTAAGTACCAGGTTGTGACGCTGGCGTTGGTCACCGTCGCGCTCTGGCTTGCCGCCACTCCGGTGTGCGCCTTCTTTGCCGGCAGCGATCCTGTGCTCGTTGAGGTTGCCGCCAACGCCACGCGTACCGTCATCCTGGCTGTTGCCCTGGGCTATCTTGCCATGACCATGTCGATATATTTCCAGGCGGTCGAGAAGGTTGGCGTCGCCACGTTTACCGGCCTGCTTCGCTATGTGATCTGCTCGGTGCCGCTTATGTACCTCCTCGGCAACATGATGGGTGTTGAGGGCGTGTGGATCGCCCTGGTGGTGGCCGACGCCATTACCGGTATCATCTCCATTGCGCTCGCCGCGCATGAGTCCAAGCGCCTGAGCGGGCTTCCCGCGTAGCCAACGCGCGCTTGCGACACATGACAGCGACTGTTTAATGCAAGCCGCCGCAGATGCTCCCAAGGCGTCTGCGGCGGTTCTTTGCAACGAGGTTCAAATAGGCAATCTACCAGCGCTACTTTCAAATTAAAGGCCGGCTTATGATTGTTCTCGAACCAATGCCATGAGGCCCAGGCGGTTTTTGACGCCGAGCTTGTGATAGAGGGCGTTGACATGCTTTTTTACGGTCGACTCCGAGATATAGAGCTCCTCGGACATTTCGCGGTTGGTCTTGCCGGCAAGCATCATCTTGAGCACCTCTGCCTCGCGGGGGAGGACTTCGAGCTCGCTGATGAGCGCCTCTAAGGGGTTCTCGCAAGCTTGCTGTGCGGTGCTCTGCGCAAGGATCCCGTACAGGCGCAGGCTCAGGTGCCGCGCGAGCTGGCGTAGGGCTTCGAGCTCTTCGTCCGAAAAATCCCCCGCTTCTCGTGCGCGAAACAGCGTGAGCGACCCCAGGGATGTGCTCCCGTGCGCGAGCGTGGCAGTGCAGCCATAGTAGATGCCGAGCGGCTTCATCCACTCCTGATAGATGGGCGTTGCGTTGCGGCGCTCGACATCCACAAGGTCCAGGTCGCGATAAACATGCACGTTGTGAACGTCAAAGCTCCAAAGGGTGTAGTCAAAGGCGGCATAGCGTTCGTAGTAGCTCTCGAGCTGGTCTTCTGCCATGCCACGGGCAACGGGGCTTACGAATTCTGTCTGTCCGTGTGTGCCGGCGCGTGCGATATCAAACATCGAGGCCCGGTGCGATATCACCTGATTAACTCTATCAAGAAGCCCGGCTTGAAGCGTGGCGAAGTCGTCGCAGCCATGAATCCATAAGGCGCATTCGTTGAGGGCGGACCAGCGGCTCCCGTGGATCTCATCGGGGTTAAAGCGGGTATGCGTGGTATTGGTCATGGATGTCCTTTCATGCGGCTTTGTCAGTATGACACGTCTCACGCGCCACTAGAACTTTAGGTCAGTGAACGGTGTCCTTTTGGGTGGCGAAAGGGTCCCCTAGGCCCATTGAGAGTGGGCTTCCGGAGCCGCACAATGGGGCCGTCATCACAAAGGGTCGTCCATATCGTTAGGAGCCAACATGAAGACCATTTACGAGAGCGAGTCTACGCCAAAGAAGGACGGATTCTACATGCCCGGCGAGTACGAAGAGCAGGAGCGCACCTGGATTTTGTGGCCGCATCGCTCGGATGTGTGGCGCTGCGGTGCCAAGCCGGCGCAGAAGGTCTTCACCGAGATCATCAAGACCGTTGCACGTTTTCAGCCCATCACTGTGGGCGTCAACACCGAAGACTTCCCCGCGGTGTGTGAGATCTTCGACGGCGTTGAGAACGTGCGCGTTATCCACATGGAGTACAACGACAGCTGGATTCGCGATCCCGGCCCGGCGTTCCTTGTTAATGACAATGGTGAGGTTGCTCTTTCGCACTTCCACTTTAATGCTTACGGCGGTTTCATTGACGGCCTGTATTTCCCGTGGGACAAGGATGCTTCCATTGGCCTGCAGGTGGCACAGCTCGAGCAGGTTAACCGCTATCGTCCCGAGGATTATATCCTCGAGGGCGGCTCGTTCAACTGTGATGGTCAAGGCACCGTCGTGACCACCGAGATGTGTCTGCTCAACGAGGACCGCAACCCGCAGTACACCAAGGAGCAGATTGAGGAGAAGCTTGCCGAGTACCTGGGCATCGAGAAAGTCATTTGGATCAAGGACGGCATCGACCCGTTTGAGACCAACGGGCACGTGGACGATGTTGCATGCTTTAGTGCGCCCGGCGAGGTCTGCTGCATGTGGACCGACGATCCCAACCATAAGTTCTACAAGGAGTGCCAGGAGGCCTTCAAGACGCTCTCCGAGGCGACCGATGCCAAGGGCCGCAAGCTTAAGGTGCACAAGGTCATTATGCCTGCGACCTCGGTGTATATGACCGAGGAGGAGGCATCGACCATCGATCCGGTCGAGGGTGTGCTGCCGCGTACTCCCGAGGACGCTTTCGAGCCGAGCTACCTCAACTTCCTGCCCATCAACGGCGCAGTGCTTGTACCGCAGTTCGGCGATCCCAATGACGCCCAGGCGCTCAAGGATATCCAGGCTGCTTATCCGGACCGTGAAGTCATCGGTATCATGACTCGCGAGGTTATTTACGGCGGCGGCAACATTCACTGCATCACCCAGCAGCAGCCCAAGGCGCGCTGCAAGTAGATGCGGTTGCAGGCACACGGGGTAGTGTCGATATGACCTGGGGCCCGCTGGCGCACACGCTGGCGGGCCCTTTTGCGTGCGGCGGGCAGCGTTGCACGCGGGCACTCGGGTCTAAGCGAGGGTACCAGGGGCCTTGCTTATCGTCGATAGTTGGTCTAGAATCGTCGATAGTCGATGATAGGGGGTAGCATGCAGCTTGTTGAAAGTGAGACCGTGGAGTTCAAGTGCACATTTACCCCTAAACTGCTCAAAGCTGTGGTGGCGTTTGCCAATTCAAATGGTGGTACCTTGTATATCGGAATCGACGATTTTGGCAGCATCATCGGCGTGGACGATATCGATGCCACCATGCTTCAATGCTCTAATGCAATAACCGATGGCGTGTATCCCGACGTTTCTGAAATCACGACGGTCTCCGCACTGGACATCGATGGCGCGGCGTTGGTGAAAATCGAGGTTGAAGCGGGTCCTCACAAGCCGTACTGCCTGCGTTCGAAGGGATTTGTTCCCGCCGGGGTATATCGGCGCCTGGGTCCTGCCAACGTGCCCATCGAGATGGCCCAGATCCGCTCGATGATCAAGCGCACCGACGGCGATTATTTTGAGACCGCGCGCTCTCATGAACAGAGCTTGACGTTTTTTGAAGCCGAGCGGGCCTTTAGGCGCGCGGAGATTACGTTTGACCAAACCTCGCAAAAGAATCTCGGCCTTATCGATGAGCTGGGCTTTTACACCAATTTGGCACTGCTGGTCTCTGATCAAAACCCCTTTGCAGTCCGCGCTGGCCTCTTCAACGACGATGCGTATACCGAGTTTATCGACCGTCAGGATGGCGAGGGCTCGATCTTCAGGCAGATAGAGGATATCGAACGGTTCCTCAATATATCGAACGCGACGCGTATGTACTTTGTGCCGGGAAGGCTCGATCGCATAGATAAGGACGACTATCCCCGCGAGGCTGTTCGAGAGGGAATTCTGAACCTGTTTATCCATCGCGACTACGAATCTTCGGTGGCGTCTCTTATCAAGATGAGCCGTACGGCGCTTGAATTTACCAATGCGGGAGGGCCGCAGCACATCAGCGTCGAGGAGGCGCTTGCGGGCGGCTCGGACGCTCGGAATCCAAAGCTGCAACTGCTCTTTTTGCGTCTGGGGATGGTTGAGGCGTTTGGAACGGGCCTCAAGGGGATCCGTGCGCTCTATGAGGCGGAAGGGTTGGAACCCGAAGTCTGCGCCTACCCTGCAATGTTTAGGTTGTCGCTGCCCAACGTCAACGCCGTGCGCAATTCCTATCTGACGCCTCGTGGCAATAGCGGTCCCAACTTGCGTGGGGATTACAGCGATTATGAGCAGCTCGAGCGGGAAGGGGCGCTGCCGCCCGATGTTTCGCAGGCGTTTGCATCCGTGCGAGCGCAGCGAGAGGGGCACGTGTCGATGAATGGCGACTGCGGCCACGAGGTGCGCGCCAAGCTCGTGGAGGAGCTTGGCTTTGATGTTGCGTGCAAGGCGTCCGCGATGCTACAGGATGTCTCGGACGAGCGACGTGGTGGATACGCTCGCGCCTTGATTCGCTTTGCCCTTGAGCGGCCCCGCGGTTTTACGCGCCAGGATGCTTCGGACGCTCTGGGAACTGGGCGCGACGTGACGCTGCGGGTTATCAACGGTTTGCTTGAGGAAGGCGCACTCGTTAAAGAGGGGCGCGCTCGGGCGACGAGATATCGCGCTGTCGGGCAGGTTTAGGGACGGGCGGTCCGGCCCCCTGGGTTATTCCTGGGCAGAGGCCAAGGGCCGGGTGCCCGGCGCACCTTGATTGAAGGGGTACTTAGAGCGTGCCTCCGTACATATAGACGATAAATCCGTCACCGGTGTCTTGGCTGTGGTCCTCTAGGATGCGCTTCATGTTGAGGTGCTCGTAAAACTGCCAGTCGGAGTTGCAGTCGCTCATCAGAAAGAATTTGGTGCAGCCTGCCTTGGCGAGCTCGGCGCGCGCAAGGTCGATGAGCGCGCGGCCGAGTCCCTTGCCCTGCCATTCGGGCACGATGATAATCAAGTTGAGCTGACCCTGGGCATATTCGTTGCCTGTGGCGGCAAAGCGATCCGCTGTGGCCTTTTCGCGGCTGTCTCCAAAGAGCGAGCCCTCGAGCTTGGCATCGGCGGTCTTTGCCATCTCGGTTGCCTGGGCGAACATCTCGTTATAGCAGGGCTCCCACGTGGGATTGGTGCGCGGCTTGCCGTCCTCGAAGATGCCGATGCAGCAGGCGGCGATAATGCGGCCCTCGGTCTCGGCGACGAGTGCGATGGGGGAACGCTGCAGCTGCATGGCGATGTTAAAGCGCGCGCAGAAATCGGCAGCTTCGACGTCGCCGCGGTTGCGCAGCGTGTTGCACCACAGCTGGTTGTAGATGGCGGCGATGCCGGCCAGGTCATCGAGCGTGGCGGCGCGCAGGGTTACGTTGTCAAGGCTCATGGAGGCTCCTTCCAAGTTGGGTCAGGCCACCTCTGAGTGTGACATGGCCGCAGAGCGCCCGCATCAATCATTCGGCAGACGAGCCACGATACCTCGGGGACGGAGGGCCCTAAGAAGGAATGAGGGCGGATTTTCGGACACTTGCTCGATGAGAGTGGATAATCTCCCACTTTTAGCGCTGGTATAGGCCAAAAACGGGAGATTATCCACTCTCATTCTGGGTAGTCGTTGGGGACGTTCTTAAACGACCAGTCAAACAAGAGCGTCCCCAACGACTACCCCAAGGAATGTCCCAGACTGCCGGCAGAAAAGGAACGTCCCTAACTGCCGCATCCGGAGTAAGACAACGCCGCAGGTAGAGGACGGACAGCGAGCGGGTCGCATTTGAGACAAGGTGACGTGAAACGAAAGGGCGCTGACCTTCCGGTCGCGCCCTTGAAGTTGAACGTCAGATTGTCCAAATGCGGCCCGCGTAACTAAACCCGCTCCGCGATCTCGTGGATGAGGTAGTCGGTCTTTTCCCAGCCTAGGCACGGGTCGGTGATCGACTTGCCAAAGACGCCGCCATCGACTGGCTGATTGCCATCCTCCAGGTAGGACTCGATCATAAAGCCCTTGACCAGCTTGGAGATGGACTCGTTGCGGCGGCAGCTGTCGAGCACCTCCTTGCAAATGCGGTACTGCTCCAGCGGGCGCTTGCCCGAGTTGTCGTGGTTGCAGTCGATGACCGCCGCCGGGTTGGCGTAGCCGGCATGCTCGGTATAGCGCTCGGCCAGGCGCTCCAGGTGCTCGTAGTGGTAGTTGGGGTAGGTGCGACCGTCGAGACCGATGTAGCCACGCATGACGGCGTGTGCGAGCGGGTTGCCGTCGCACTCGACCTCCCAGTTGCGGAAGATAAAGCTCTGATGTGCCTGGGCGGCGTAGATGGAGTTGAGCATAACGGTGGTGGAACCGGCGGTGGGGTTTTTCATGCCCACAGGCACCGAAATGCCGCTCGACACCAGGCGATGCTCCTGGTTTTCGACCGAGCGCGCGCCCACGGCAACGTAGCTCAGCAAGTCGACGAGGTACTGGTAGTTGGACGGGTAGAGCATCTCGTCGGCGGTAAAGAAACCGGTCTCCTCGATGACGCGCAGGTGCATGTGGCGGATGGCCTTGACGCCTTCGAGCAGGTCATCGGGCGCCTCGGGGTCGGGGTTGTGCAGCAGGCCTTTGTAGCCAGTGCCCTTGGTGCGCGGCTTGTTGGTGTAGACGCGCGGAATGATGATGAGTTTGTCCTTGACCTCTTCGGCGACCTTGGCCAGTCGGTTCATGTACTCAAGCACCGAGTCCTCGCGGTCGGCAGAGCACGGGCCGATGATGAGCGCTTTGCGTGCGTCCTCGCCGGTAAAGACCTTGGCGACCTCGGCGTCGAATGCCTGCTTTTTGGCGGTAAGCTCGGCGGAAAGCGGCATTTCCTCGCGGATCTCCATGGGGATCGGCAGCCTGCGTTTGAAATCCATGGCCATATGGGGCCTCCTTTATCAATTAACGGCAACAATTGGCGAATTCTCGAATGCTCGGCATTATCCGCTGTCGCACGCTAAAGTGCAAGCGAAACCTGCCGAAAAGGGACAGGTTTATTTTGGTCGGTTTTATCTGGGGAAATGTCGGCGCTCGCCGGAAGGGGAGGGCCAGCGTACGGCACGCTGGAGCAAGTTGGATCTTCTGCGGCATACCCTGTGGACAAAAAATGGCAAATATGAGTACTGTTGCTAGCGTAGTATCATATCGATCTTACAAGATAATAGACACAATAGTAAATATGTTCATTAACGTTGGCACACAGAAGCATGCTACCGGGCATTTTGATCAATTTGAAGGCATATCTAGGCCGCAAAGAGGTCGTTTGGGGCAGTTTTGGCTGTTACTAAAAAGGTGACAGTACTCATATTTGCCATTTTTTGTCCACGGGGCCTTGAGGGAGGTCGTTAATCAGGTCCCCGGGGGGGCGGTTCGAGGGCCGCAGAACAAAAAACGGGGGGCACAGTTCATTCTGCGCCCCCGTTTTTGGGTATTGCGGTTGTTTGCCGCCGGTTTTACGCCGCCTCGTCGAACTGCGAGTTGTACAGGTCCGCGTAGAAGCCGCCCTGGGCGAGCAGTTCGTCGTGTGTGCCCTTCTCGACGATGTCGCCGTCGCGGATCACCAAGATTACGTCGGCGTTGCGGATCGTGGACAGGCGATGCGCGATGACAAAGCTCGTGCGGCCCTGCATCAGCGCATCCATGGCGCGCTGGATGAGCTCCTCGGTGCGGGTATCGACGTTGGAGGTCGCCTCGTCCAAAATCAGCGCCGGACGGTCGGCCAAAATGGCGCGGGCGATGGTCACGAGCTGGCGCTGGCCCTGTGAGAGGTTGGTGCCCTCCTCATTGATCATAAAGTCGTAGCCGCCGGCGAGCGTATGGATAAAGTGGTCGCAGCGTGCGGCGCGCGCGGCGGCCTCGACCTCGGCGTCAGTCGCATCGGGACGTCCGTAGCGGATGTTCTCGCGGATGGTGCCATTAAACAGCCAGGTATCCTGCAGCACCATGGCAAACTCGCCGCGCAGTGCCGCGCGGTCCCAGTCGCGCACGTCGACGCCCTCGACGCGCAGCGAACCGCCGTCCACGTCGTAGAAGCGCTGCAGCAGCTTAATGAGCGTGGTCTTGCCGGCGCCGGTGGGGCCGACGATGGCGATGGTCTGACCGGGCTGTGCCTCGCAGCTAAAGTCGTGGATGATGGTCTTGTCGGGCGTGTAGCCAAACTTGACGTGGTCGAACTCAACGTGGCCGGGGCGCTTCTCGGGAATCTGCGCGTCAGCCTTCTGCTCCTCCTCGGGCGCGGCCAGGAACTCAAAGACGCGCTCGGTGGCAGCGGCCATCGACTGCATCGTGTTGCTCACGTTGCCCAGCTGCTGCACCGGCTGCGTAAAGTTGCGCACGTACTGGATAAAGCTCTGGATGTCGCCGGGCGTGGCATTGCCGGTCAGCGCGAGCTGCGCGCCCACCACGACGACGCCCACGTAGCCCATGTTGCCCACCAGGCTCATGAGCGGCATCATCAGGCCCGACAGGAACTGCGAGCGCCAGCCACTAATAAAGAGGCGGTCGTTTTGACGGTCGAACTCCTCGATCGAGGCCTCGGCGCGGTCGAACACCTGAATGACATTCTGACCGGCAAAGTCCTCCTCGATAATGCCGTTGACGGTGCCCAGGACTTGCTGTTGCTCGCGGAAGTACGGCTGCGAGAAGTGAATCATCACGGTCAGGATAATCGCGGCTGCCGGCAGCGTGAGCACGGTGACGCCGGTGAGCGGCAGGCTGATCGACAGCATCATGACGAGCACGCCGATAATCTGCGTCACCGACGTGATGAGCTGCGTCACGCTCTGGTTGAGCGACTGACCCAGCGTATCGACGTCGTTGGTGATGCGGCTGAGCACGTCGCCCTTGCTGTGGCCGTTGAAGTAGCTCATCGGTACGACAGCGATCTTGGCGGCGATCTCCTTGCGCATGCGGTAGCAAATCTTTTGCGTGACGCCGGTCATGAGCCAGCCCTGGATGAGGCTGCAAACAGAGCTTGCCAGATACAGGCAGAGCAAAAAGCCGAGCGTCTTGGCGATCCAGGCAAAGTCGACATCGCCGGTGCCGTTGACCTTGGCAACCAAGCCCTCGAACAGCTTAGTCGTAACCTGGCCGAGCACCTTGGGCCCCACAATGTTAAAGATGACCGAGCACACGGCAAAGGCGACGGCGGCAAACACGGCAATCTTGTGCTGGCCGATATAGCCGAGCAGCTGCCTCATGGTGCCCTTAAAGTCCTTGGCCTTTTCGCCACGGCGCATGCCACCCATGCGGCCCATGGGACCACGCTGGCGGGTGGGCTTGGGAATCTGAGTCTTGGTCTCGTCTGCCATTAGCGCTCGCCTCCTTCCATGACGGCTGCAATTTCTTCTTGGGTAAGCCCCAGCTCCTCGGCGGAAAGCTGCGACTGTGCAATCTCCAGGTACGCCGGGCAGCCGTGCAGCAGCTCCTCGTGCGTGCCGGTGCCCACTACGTGACCGTCGTCGAGCACGATGATCTGGTCGGCGTGCATGATGGTCGCGATGCGTTGGGCCACGACCACGAGTGCGGCGTCGGTGACGTTTTTGGCCAGCTCCTCGCGCAGGCGCGCGTCGGTCTTGTAGTCGAGGGCGCTAAACGAGTCATCGAACACCACGACCTCGGGCTTTTTGGCCAACGCGCGGGCAATGGCCAGGCGTTGGCGCTGACCACCCGAAACATTGGAGCCGCCCTGGCTGATGGGGGAGTTGTAACCGCCCTCGCGCTCGGCGATAAAGTCCTCGGCCTGGGCGATGCGTGCCGCCTGGCGCATATCATCATCGCTCACCATGTCGCCGGCAAACTTGAGGTTGCTCGCGACGGTGCCCGAGAACAGGCGACCCTGCTGCGGGATGTAACCAATGCGGTGGCGCAGCTCGGAAAGGGTCATGTCGCGCACGTCGATGCCGTCGAGCGAAATGCTGCCGCCCGTGACGTCGTACAGGCGCGGAATCAGCTGCACGAGCGTGGACTTGCCCGAACCCGTTGAGCCAATGATGCCGAGCATCTGGCCGGCATGTGTGGTGAAGTTCACGCCGCTGATGACATCGGCGCGGGCATCGGGGTACTGGAAGCTCACGTCGCGGAAGGTGAGCTCACCGCGCGGCGCGCTGGCTGCGGGCAGTTTGGGCGAGGCAGGGTCGTTGATGCTCGTGGGGCAGGTGATGACCTCTTCCACGCGCTCTGCTGCGACCTCGGCGCGGGGCAGGATAACCGAAACCATGGTGAGGATCATAAACGCCATGACGATCTGCATGGTGTAGGAGATAAACGCCATCATGTTGCCGACCTGCATCACACCGTCGGACACGCCCTGCGCGCCAAACCAGACGATAAGCACGGTGATGCAGTTCATGACGAGCATCATGAGCGGCATCATAAAGCTCATGGCGCGGTTGGTGTAGAGCTGCGTGGTCATCAGGTCGAGGGACGCCTGGTCAAAGCGCTCGAGCTCATGCTCCTCGCGGTTAAACGAGCGGATGGGCATAAGGCCGTCGAGCAGCTCGCGGGCGGTAAGGTTCACGCGGTCCACAAAGCTCTGCATCTTTTTGAACTTGGGCATGGTGAGGCCCATAAGCACGCCGACGACGGCCGAGACCGCGATGATGGCCACGGCGATGGTCCACTCCAGGCCGGTGTGGTTGGCCAGGACGCGCATGACGGCGACGATGCCCATGACGGGCGCCATGAGGCACATGCGGATAAACAGGGTTGCGGCCATCTGAATCTGCTGAATGTCGTTGGTGCAGCGAGTGATGAGCGAGGCCTGGCTAAACTTGCCCACCTCGGCTGGCGAGAAGTGCATGACCTTGTTGAAGGTCTCGCGGCGCAGGTCGCGTGCGATGGAACAGGCGGTGCGCGAGGCCACGGCGCCGGTTAGGATGGTGGCGACCAGTGAGATCAGGCACAGACCAAACATCGTGGTCGCCATGCGGCCCAGGTAGGCGTTCTGCACGTCGGCGGGGTCGATGCCCTGCGCCTTGTACTCATCCTGCACATAGCTCACGGCGCGCTGAGTGACGATGGAGCCCGACATGGAGCCCATTTTATCCGCCATTTGGTTGGCGCCCTCGACGAGCTTGCTTTGGTCTACCAGACCGCCCTCGATGCCCAGACGCAGGCTCTTCATGGTGATCTTACCGCCGTCGGCATCAATCTGCTTTTGCATGTTCTGCGTCGCTGCGGCCTTCTGCTGCATCTCGGCGAGCTGCTCGGGCGTCATTGCCGCCATCTGCTCGGGGGTGGGCATGGCCTGGGCGCCGCCGCCATTGCTTGCCTCGGTGGATGCGCCGGTCATGTCGCCCATGGAGCTGGCGTCGATGCCTTGGTTGAGAGAAAGGACGACGGTCTCAGGCAGGCTCATGATGTCGGCAATCTTGTCGCCGTCGCCGCGCTCCTCCTCGGTGCCCTTGTACGTTCGAATGCCGTTATTGTCCGCCTTACTAAACACGGCCTCCACAGCTTTGGCGTCCTTGGCGCTCATAAAGAGTTCGAGGTCGTCGAGCGATTCGGCGCGAATGGTGTCGGGCACGGGCGAGGCGATGCCGCCTTGCTGCACGCCCACGTCGACGATGTCGCTCATATAGGTAGGCAGCGCCAGATCGGCGTTGCAGCTGATTACGATAAGTACGATAGCTGCGAGCAGTGCCAGGACATGCTTTTTAAAGAGCTTGAGAATCCTCACTCGGCATCTCTCCTTTCTTGATTGTGGTCGATAATTTCGTTGGCACGCCTTAGAAGACGCACCATCTCTTGGGTATCTGTTTCGCCGAGCTGTTCGAGGAAAGCCGCGGTGCGGTCCTCGAATTCCCGGCGTTTGATTTCGAGATCCTGGAATCCCTTGTCGGTCACTATGACGTGTACGCGACGACGGTCGGTCTTTGAGTGCTCACGCTCAACCCAGCCCTTGGCTTCGAGAGCGCGTAGGATATTGGCAATGCGGGCGTTCGAGACCCAGGCGCGATCAGCGAGTTCGCTCGGCGTGAGCGAACCGCCAGCGAGCATAAGGGCGCGCATGACAGCCATCTCGCCGCTGAGAGCTTTGTCCACAAAGCGCGAAACGCGCTGGTGAATGCCGCCAAACTCGGTAAGGAGCTGACTCCCAAGCTCATGGAAATCGGTATCTTCCACCGAAAACCCCTAACACTAGAAACTATTTTCGGTGAAAGATGATACCCCCATACGCGGGCCTCATACAGTGGGCAATATAAAGAGCGCATAAAGACTTAAAATCATTCAATTGCTGAAGCGTTTTAAAGAACTATCATGCACGCGGTTAGGCGAGGGGTTGTCACCACCATGACGACTGGGACTCATATAATCGCCACGTGCGATGCTCCAACTTCCCGCAAGGAGACACCTTACATAAAGGGGGATGGAGTCATGGCATTTGACTTCACGGGCAAGACCGCGATCGTTACCGGTGGCACTCAGGGCATTGGCCTCGAGATTGCCAAGGGTATCGTTGCGGGCGGCGGACACGTCGCGCTCATCGCAAGGAACGCTGCTAAGGGCGAGGCCGCTGTGGCCGAGCTTGGCGAGGGCAACAAGTTCTATCAGCTCGATGTCGCCGATGCACCCAAGGCGCGCGAGACCGTCGAGCAGATTTTCACCGATCTGCCGCAGACCAACATCCTGATTAACTGCGCTGGCGTCATCAGCACCAAGAAGTTCGACGAGATCGATGACACCGAGTGGCGCCGTACCATCGACATCAACCTCAACGGCACCTTTACCATGATGAACGCCGTGTACCCGCACTTTAAGGCAGCCCATGCCGGCACTATCGTCAACGTGAGCTCTGTTGCTGGCAAGATCGGCGGCGGCCTGCTCGGCACCGCGGCTTACGCGAGCTCCAAGGCCGGTGTTAACGGTCTAACCAAGGCAGTCGCCAAGGAAGGCGGCAAGTTTGGCGTTCGCTGCAACGCTGTATGCCCGTCGCTCACGCTTACCGATATGACCTCGATCCTCTCTGACGAGAACTCTCAGCGCATCATCAACGGTATTCCTCTGGGCCGCGCCGCCCAGGCCAGCGAGCCTGCGCAGATGGTGCTGTTCTTCGCTTCCGACCTCGCCAGCTTCGTGAACGGCGAGATCGGTGACTGCGACGGTGGCATCGTTCTGGACGGGTAATACTCCGCGACGATTATTCGGCGACGGCTCCTGCGACTCGGGACCGTCGCCTTCTTTCTGATATAGGCGCATGCGGCTACGATTCGCATGCATCCAAAGGAGATATATATGAGTGAATCGACTGCGGTGGAGGCGCCGGCGGCAAAGGAGCCGTTCTTTAAGATGTCCTCCATCCCGGGCGCCAATATCTTGGTGCCGCTTCTGTTGGGCTGTCTGCTCAACACGCTATTCCCCGACCTGTTCAAAACGCTCGGCAGCTTTACGCTTGGCATGACCCAGCAGGGCGCTGGCCCGCTCGTGGGCGCTTTTTTGCTCATCGTCGGTACGACGATTTCGTTTAAGAGCGCTCCTGCCGCCGCTGCCCGCGGCGCCATCATCATCGCCGTCAAGCAGATCGTGGTCGTTGCCATGTCGCTGCTCATCCTTTATGTGTTCAACGACAACCTGTTTGGCATCTCTGCCATGGTGATGCTGGCGGCTTGCACCGGCGCCAACAACGCTATGTACGCTGGGCTGATGGGTACCATGGGCAACGAGGCTGAGCGTGGCGCTGTCGCCATCACCACGCTGGTTGTCGGCCCTCCGGTCACGATGATCGTGCTCGGCGCTGCCGGCCAGGCCCCGATCGGCTGGTCGCTCGTGGGCGCCATTCTGCCGATCGTCGTCGGCATTATTCTGGGTAACCTGTTCCCCAGCTTTAAGAAGATGATGGCACCGGCACTTTCCGCCATCATCGTGCTCGTCTTCTTTGCCATGGGCTCGACCATGACTTTTGGCCAGCTTATCAACGGCGGTCTTCCCGGCATCCTGCTCGGCGTGATCTGCTCGGTGATCTTTGCAATTCCCGTCATCGCGGTCGATAAGCTCACGGGTGGTACGGGTGTCGCAGGTGCGGCCATTTCGAGCTGCGCCGGAGCCAATGTGGCCACGCCTGCTGCCATGGCAAGCGTCAACGGGGCCATGTACGGCGGTGCGGTGCTCGCGACGGCTACGGCACAGGTTGCTGCCTGCGCAATCGTTACGGCTATTTTGACCCCGCTGGTCACCAGCTGGTGCTACAAGCATTTTGAGGGCCAGGGCAACGGCGATAGCAAGGCAACGGCCGACAAGGCCGCCGCAGCCGCCTAATGCCAAGCGGCAATCAAAGCTAAAAACTAGCCATGCCACAGGGCGGCCACGGGGGATTCCGTGGCTGCCCTGCAGTTTCTGTAGGGTCTCTGGGACACTTTACCCTGCTAAAGCTGGCATAACAGCTAGAGCGAACGTCGTACAAAGGCAAGGAAAAATACCATACAAATCGGTGAACGGTAGTTGTTTGCACTCGCATTTCCTGCGGGTTTGTAAAAAACGTCCTTATGATATAAAAAAAGAAACATATAACAGCCCAGATGGAGAGGGTCGCTATGTTATCCTTCTCAAACGGGTGAAATCTTGGGTTTTGGGTTGTAGTTCCAAGGTGGATAAACGTTTTCCCTACACCAACGTGTGGTGAAGAACGGAAGAAGCCGGTAGTGCAAGCCGAACATTCAAGAATTCAATAAGCAGCGGTGTGAGAGAGCGCCGCATTACACGTAACTAGGAGCGTGGTTACACAATGCAGGAGGCATGGGAAGGCTTCAAGGAAGGCATCTGGACGGGAGAGGTTGACGTCCGAGACTTCATCCAGAAGAACTACACCCCCTACGAGGGCGACGAGTCGTTCCTCGCCGGCCCGACCGAGCGTACCAAGGAGCTGTGGGGCGAGGTTCTCGACCTGCTGCTTAAGGAGCGCGAGCAGGGCGGTGTCCTCGATATGGACACCAAGACCGTCACGGGTATCGTGAGCCACCCCGCTGGCTACATCGATAACGCCCACCGCGAGAAGGAGACCATCGTCGGCCTCCAGACCGACAAGCCGCTCAAGCGCGCGCTGCACGTCAACGGTGGTATCCGCATCGCTTGCCAGGCTGCCAGCCAGCACGGCTACAAGGTCGACGAGAACGTTGTCGAGCGCTACACCTTCGAGCGCAAGACCCACAACGCCGGCGTCTTCGATGTCTACACCCCCGAGATGCGTGCTTGCCGCTCGGCTCACATCATCACCGGTCTGCCCGATGGCTATGGCCGCGGCCGCATCATCGGTGACTACCGTCGTGTTGCCCTGTACGGCGTCGACTACCTGATCAAGGACAAGGAGGCCCAGAAGGCTTCCACCCCGACGGTCATGACCGCCGACAACATCCGCGATCGTGAGGAGCTGCAGGAGCAGATTCGCGCCCTCGGCGAGCTCAAGATGATGGCCGAGACCTATGGTTTCGATATTTCCAACCCTGCTACCAACACGCAGGAGGCCATCCAGTGGATGTACTTCGCCTACCTCGCTGCCGTCAAGGAGCAGAACGGCGCCGCTATGTCCATCGGCCGTACCTCCACGTTCATTGACATCTACGCTGAGCGCGACCTTGCCAACGGCACCTTCACCGAGGAGCAGATCCAGGAGTTCGTGGATCACTTCATCATGAAGCTCCGCATGGTCAAGTTTGCCCGTACCCCCGAGTACCAGGCCCTGTTCACCGGCGATCCGCAGTGGGTCACCGAGTCCATCGGTGGCATGGGTGTTGACGGCCGTACGCTCGTTACCAAGATGAGCTACCGCTACCTGCACACGCTCGAGAACATGGGCACCAGCCCCGAGCCCAACATGACCGTTCTGTGGTCGACCCGTCTGCCCGAGAACTTCAAGAAGTTCTGCGCCAAGACTTCCGTCGCCAGCTCCTCGATCCAGTACGAGAACGACGACCTCATGCGCGTTTACCACGGCGACGACTATGGCATTGCCTGCTGCGTGTCTTCCATGCGCATTGGCAAGGAGATGCAGTTCTTCGGCGCCCGTGCCAACCTGGCCAAGTGCCTGCTGTACGCACTCAACGGCGGTGTTGACGAGGTCTCCAAGAAGCAGGTCGGCCCCAAGTATCGTGCCGTCGAGGGCGATACGCTCGATTACGACGACGTTGTGGCCAAGTACAACGACATGATGAAGTGGCTCGCTGGCGTGTACGTCAACTCGCTGAACATCATTCACTACATGCACGACAAGTATTGCTACGAGCGCATCCAGATGGCTCTGCACGACAAGCACGTGCACCGCTGGTTCGCTACGGGCATCGCTGGCCTTTCCGTCGTGGCTGACTCCCTGTCCGCCATCAAGTACGCCAAGGTCCACCCCGTCCGTGACGAGAACGGCATCATCGTCGACTTCGAGACCGAGGGCGAGTTCCCCAAGTACGGTAACGACGACGACCGCGTCGACCAGATCGCTCACGACGTTGTGCACCAGTTCATGGAGTACATCCGCATGAACGACACCTACCGCAACTCCGTGCCCACGACCTCGGTTCTGACCATTACCTCCAACGTCGTGTACGGTAAGAAGACCGGTTCCACGCCTGACGGCCGCAAGGCTGGCCAGCCGTTCGCCCCGGGTGCTAACCCCATGCACAAGCGCGATAGCCACGGCGCCATCGCTTCGCTGTCTTCGGTTTCCAAGCTCCCGTTCCGCGATGCTCAGGACGGCATCTCCAACACCTTCTCCATCATCCCGGGTGCGCTCGGCAAGGAGGACCAGGTGTTCTTTGGCGATATCGACCTTGATCAGCTGGGCGAGTAACTATTGTTAGTGCTATACTAACAATAACGATTACTGATTAGCGCGCCGGTTTCGGCCGGCGCCTATCGATCGAAGGAGACACATTATGAAGGTTTCTGAAGTTTCCGAGACTCAGGCCGATAACCTGGTCCACATGCTCGACGCTTACGCCGAGAAGGGTGGCCATCACCTGAACATCAACGTCTTCAACCGTGAGACGCTGCTCGATGCTCAGGCTCACCCCGAGAAGTACCCGCAGCTGACCATTCGCGTTTCCGGCTATGCCGTGAACTTCCACACTCTCACCAAGGAGCAGCAGGACGAGGTCATTTCGCGTACCTTCCACGACAAGTTCTAAAGGGGTTTAACTCCCGCAGGATCGCCGGGCCGCTTTGGGTTACTTTCCAAAACGTCCTCGGACATGCGAGAAGCCCCCGCTGCGCACTACGTGCGGCGGGGGCTTCTCGCGTCCTGCGGGATGTTTTGGAAAATAACCCAAAACCGGCCATGTGGGGTCCTTTGGAGTCACCCTTTAGGCGGAACTCTCCTAATTATTTGGATGAGTCGTTTACTTACTTGTGCTGTTACCGTCTTCCCGCTGTTGTTGGGGTATGCTTTGTTCGTATGTAAACGTATGACATGTTGATGGGGGAGGGTGCTATGGCTCGCGAGAGTGCTCGTTCTAAGGATACGGCTAAGCCTGGCATCAAGGAAGTTGCAGCGGTGGCGGGGGTTTCGCCTACTACGGTATCTCGCGTGCTTAATAATCGCGGCTACATTAGCCAGGAAACCCGCGATAAAGTCCATGCGGCGATGGAGCGCATCAATTACACGCCCAACGATATCGCCCGTGCCATGCTCAATGGCCGCCTGAACCTTATCGGCATGATTGTTCCCTTTGTGAGCAGCCCGTTCCATGCTCAGGTTGTGCAGGCGGTCGAGCGCACGTTGGCGGAAAACGGCTTTAAGATGTTGCTGTGCAACAGCGCCAATCGACCTGATCTTGAGCGTTCCTATATCGATATGCTGCGTCGCAATATGGTCGATGGCGTCATCGTCAACTCGCTCAACATTGGTGCCGAGGCATATGCCGAGATGGGTCTGAGCTTGGTCGGTATCGACTGTGACCTGGGCGAGGGCTCTGTGCAGGTTGCGAGCGACAGCTATGGCATTGGCGAGCTTGCCACGCGTCGTTTGATTGATGATGGCTGCTCCCGCATTTTGTGTCTTCGTAACAATAGCCGCATGAGGATGCCCGCAAATAAGCGCTCCGAGGCCTATCGCGATGTCGTTGCCGAGGCTGGCCTGCCCGCGCTTGTTCGCGAGGTTGAGTTCGTTAAGTCCGATGACGAGAAGGGTAAGGCCGTCGCGCAGATCCTCGACGAAAACCCCGATATCGATGGCATCTTTGCCGGCGACGACACGATGGCGGCCATTTGCCTCAACGTTATGAAACAGCGTGGCCTGAGCGCTCCGGATGATATCAAGGTCGTGGGTGCAGACGGTGCTCGTCGCACTATGACGTTTATGCCCGACCTGACGACCGTGCGCCAGGACGTCGATCGCATCGGTGAGCTTGCGGCTCAATCCATCATTGCTCTCGTTAATGGAGAGGCGCCCGAGTCGAATATTCAGCTCCCCGTTGAGCTCATCGAGGGCAAAACCGCGTAAGCAATTCCATAACAGAAGTTTCCCGTAAACGCCACCCAAAACCGTTCACCGGCGTATGTCAACCGTTTGCCGACGAATTGACCTGCAAAAAGCTGCAACAGTATGAAAACGTTTGACACATGAAAACGATTGACATATCTTTCAATTGTTTCGAGTCGGCATCGTGTGGGAAGGAAGCCTCTGATGCATAAGGTCTATTACCAGCCTGAGGGAATTTGGGTGGGCGACATCATGCCCTACGGCGAGGATGGCACGTTCTATCTCTATCATCAGCGCGATACGCGCAACCCCGGACCTTTCGGCGAGCCCTTTGGTTGGGCGCTTGCTACGACCAAGGACTTCGTGAACTACAAGGACTTTGGCGAGAGCCTCGAGCGTGGCGGCGACGAAGAAGTCGACCAATACATCTACGCCGGCACCGTCTTTAAGGTGGGCGAGAAGTACCATGCACTCTACACCGGCTGCAACCGTGACAAGGTTAAGGCACGTCTGATGAAGCAGGTTCTGCTCCACGCCACGAGCGACGACGCCGTCACGTGGGAGAAGAACATCGCCGAGACGCTGCTTCCGCCCCAGGAGGGCTACGACGACCGCAACTGGCGCGATCCCTTTGTGCTTTGGGACGAGGAGAACCAGGAGTACATGCTCATCCTCGGTACGCGCGTGGGCGAGGACAAGCGCCTGATGACCGGCCGTCTGGTCAAGTTCACCTCCAAGGATCTGAGCAACTGGGAGTTCCAGGGCGACTGGTGGAACCCGGGCCTGTACACCATGTTTGAGATGCCTGATCTCTTTAAGATGGGCGACTGGTGGTACCTCGTCTTTTCCGAGTACAGCGACGGCAACAAGACCCGTTACCGCATGTCCAAGTCTATCAACGGTCCTTGGATTACCCCCGCTGACGACTCCTTCGACGGCCGCGCGTACTACGCCGCTCGCACCGCATTCGATGGCGAGCGTCGCGTTCTCTTTGGTTGGGTTCCTACGCGTGACGAGGGCGGCGACCCCAGCTCTTACCTATGGGGTGGCACCTTTATGCCCCTCGAGATCGTTCAGCGTGCCGACGGAACGCTCGGCACCAAGCTCCCCGACAGCATGCTTGGCGCCTTTGGCGAGGCTAAGGCAGTCGAGACCTTTGAGCTTTCCTGCGAGTCGGGCAAGGTCGAGCAGGTGCTCGCCGCGGATGCCGGCTCCACCTACTTGCTCGATGCCGACATTGAGCTCGGCGGTAACGCTGCCGGCTTCTCGGTCAAGTTCGCTGAGGACGCCGAGACCGGTCTTGCCTATGAGTTCCGCGCCAACCTGCGCGAGGGCAAGCTCGAGTTCACGCCGGCTCCCCAGTACCCGTGGTTCCAGGTCAACAACATGGGCCTCGAGCGTCCGTTGTTCTTTAAGGGCGAGGGCACTCATCATGTGCGCCTGGTCGTTGACGACGATATCGCGACCATCTTTGTCGATGATGTTGCGCTTAACGCTCGCTTCTGCAATAAGCAGGGCCAGGGTGTGGCGCTGACGGTCACCGACGGTACGCTCAAGTGCGCAAACGCAACGATCGCGTCTCTGTAGCGGCAACGAACCGTTTTATGATTTAGAAAAGGAATGGAGAGGAACATGGACTACAAGGCAGTGTCCCAGCAAGTCGTCGACAACGTCGGCGGACTGGAGAACATCGAGGGCGCCACGCATTGCGTGACCCGTCTGCGTCTGGTGCTCAAGGATACGAGCAAATACAACAAGGCCGAGCTCGAGAACATCGATGGCGTCAAGGGCGTGCTGTACAACAGCGGCCAGCTCATGATCATCTTCGGTACCGGTACCGTCAACAAGGTTTACGATGAGTTTATGGCTCTGACGGGCGTTAAGGAGATCAGTGCTTCCGAGGTCAAGGGCGCCGAGGCGGACAAGAAGGGCAAGTTCTTCTCGGTCCTCAAGGTATTCTCGGACATCTTTATCCCCATCATTCCCGCCTTCGTCGGCGCTGCAATCATCATCGGCCTTAAGTCGCTGATCGTTGCCAACGGCCTCTTCGGCATGGAGGGCAGCCTCGCCGATCACAGCGAGTTCCTCAAGAACCTCGCAAGCTTCTTTGCCATTATCGCCACCACCTTTGACTACCTGCCTGTCCTGGTTATGTATAGCGCGGTCAAGCGTTTTGGCGGTAACCCGATCCTGGGCATCCTCGTCGGTATCGTCATGGTTCACCCGAGTCTTATGAACCGTAACACGTTCGTTATGGACCCGACGGGTGCTGAGTACTGGAACTTCGGTCCGCTCTCCATTCCCATGGTTGCTTTCCAGGGCGGCGTGTTCCCCGCAATCCTGACCGCCTGGTTTATGGCCAAGGTCGAGAAGATTGCCCAGAAGTACATCCCCGAGGTCGTTTCGTTCGTCTTTGTCCCGACCGTTACCCTGATTCTTGCTAACGTCGCTCTGTTCACCGTGTTCGGCCCGCTCGGCAACCTGATCGGCGACGTCCTCGCCGGCGTAATCGATATCCTGTACAACAGGATGGGCGTCTTTGGTGCCTTTGTCTTCGCCGCGTTCCTGCAGCCGCTTGTCGTTACCGGTACGCATCAGTTCATCCAGGGTATCGAGGCAAACCTTGTTGCCACGACTGGCTTCAACTACATCCAGGCCATCTGGTCGGTTTCCATCATCGCCCAGGGCGGCGGCGCCATCGGCATGTACCTCATTCACAAGAAGCATTCCAAAGAGCGCAACATTTGCATGTCGTCCTTTATCCCGACGCTGGTCGGAATCTCCGAGCCCGCTATCTTTGCTGCAAACATGCGCTACTCGATTATTCCGTTCATCTGCGCATGCATCGGTGCAGGCTGCGGCGGTGCCTTCGTCAAGCTCTTTGAGGTGCGCGCTATCGGTCAGGGTCTGACCGGCGTGCTTGGCCTGCTCATCGTCACGCCCGAGACTCTCGTGTGGTATGTGGCTGGCAATCTCATCGCCTTTATCGTGCCGATCGTCTTGATCTTTGCCTACAACAAGGCAAAGGGCGTTCCGACCACCGATGAAGAGGGCGCTGGCGCTGGCTTCGACGTTAGCTTCTAGTTGAGCCGTTCAGCGTAACGTGCGGATAAGTCCATTTGAGGAGGGGCGTTCGGCTCGTGTGAGTCGAGCGTCCTTCCCTATAGACGAGAAGGCCAATGGCGATGTTTAATCAAAAAAATAAGGTGACACGCGCGGACTATGAGCAGTGGCGAGCCGGACAGGATGAGACGGCGGCTCGCATCGCGTCCGACCCCGATAGACTCCTGTTCCATGTGGAGCCTGAGCTTGGCTGGCTCAACGACCCCAACGGTTTGGTGCAGATTGGTGATACGTATCACATCTATCACCAATACGATCCGTTCGATGCTGCGCATGGCGGTCCAGTGCTTTGGAACCATCTGACGACAAAGGATTTTGTGACGTACGAGAATCACGGCCCCGCGCTGTTCCCCGATTCCGATTTGGATTCGAACGGAGCGTATTCTGGTTCTGCCTTTGTACGTGATGGCAAGATTCACTACTTCTATACCGGCAACGTCAAGCATTTTGATCGCGATGATTACGACTACGTGTTGACGGGTCGTGAGCAAAACCAGATTCATATGGTTGCGGAGAACCCCGACGAATTGGGCGAGAAGCGCATAGCTGTTGGACCGGTCGATTACCCCGACGATATCGGTACGCACGTGCGCGACCCCAAGATCCTTGAGCACGATGGTATCTACTACATGGTTCTGGGCGCTCGTACGAAAGACGACCGCGGCTGCGTGCTTGTCTATACCTCGCGCGATCTAGAGGACTGGAACTATGCGACGCGTATTGAGCTGGGCGAGAAGTTTGGCTTTATGTGGGAGTGCCCCGATCTGTTTGAGCTCGATGGTGAGCTTGTTCTCGTTTGCTGTCCGCAGGGTGTGCCTGCCGATGGTTGGCGTTACCGCAATCCGCATCAGTGCGTGTGGTTCCCCATCGAGGCCGATTGGGAGGCGCCGAGCTTTAAAATCGTCGGGCAGGGCATGCCCCCGATGGTCGATGCCGGTTTTGATTTCTATGCTCCGCAGTCCTTTGAGGATGCTGCAGGCCGGCGTTTGATGATCGGATGGTCGGGTTGCCCCGATGCGACGGCGGAAAACCCGACGGTGGCGCGCGGCTGGCAGTGCGCGTTGACGGTGCCGCGAGAGCTGAGCATGCGCGATGGTAAGCTCTGTCAGCAGCCGGCGCACGAGATTGAGAGGATGCGCGGCGACTGCGTTCGCGCGACAGGCGGTGAAACCGTTGAGGAGCCGGGCCGCCTGTTTGATCTTGTGGTTTCCTGTGAGGGCACCAAGATGGTCGAGCTCGAAATCCGCAAGGGTGTCTTTGTGCGCTATGCAGGCGGGATGCTTACCCTCGACATGGGTGACGAAGGCTATGGGCGCGACCAGAGGTCGATCGAGCTCAGCGAGCTTCGCGACCTGCGCGTGCTTTCGGACACTACGATTGTCGAGATTTTTGCAAATGGCGGCGAGGCGGCACTTACGAGCCGTACCTATTCGCCGGCGGTTTCGGCGATGGGGTTGCATGCCGAGGGTGCGGCATCGATGAATTTCTACCGCCTCGTGCATTAACCGTGCATGGGGCACGATTGGACTTGCTGGGCGAAATGAATCGCAGTTGCCGCGGCCAACTACCGTTTATCGCGTATAGCGACCGTTTGCGGAGTAAGTAACACTTAGTAATAAACCGTGTAGAATCTCAGGTTAGCACGGAGTTTTCCAGGGAGACGCTGTCCTTTGTTGTGCGCAAGGGGCGGCGTCTCTTTGGCGCTTGGACGCCGTTGTGCAACAGTGCGGCGGCGCGTGCCATGTATTGAAAAGCCAATGTCGAGATGGGTCGTGATAATAATGGGCAAGTACGTAATCGTGGTTGAGTCTGGGTCGGATGTGACGCCGGAGCTCTGCGAGCGCTACGGCATCGTGCGCGTGCCCATGCATGTCACAATTGGTGACGAGACCGTCGAGGACGGCTCCATCGATCCACTCGAGATTTACTCGCGCTGCAACGAGTTTGGCGTAATGCCCAAGACCAGCGGCTGCGCGCCTGCAGATTTTGCGCACGTATATGACCGTATCCATGCCGAGCAGCCCGATGCGACCATTCTGCATCTTGCGTACTCCGAAGTCACGACTTGCTCGCATCAGTCCTCCAAGATTGCGGCTAAGGGCCGCGACTACGTATTCTCCATGGATACGCGTTTTGTCTCGGTGGGCCAGTCGCTCGTTGCCGTCGAGACCGCCAAATACATCGAGGCTCACCCCGACGCCACCGTCGACGAGATCTTTGCATTTACGAACTCCGTCATGGACCGCGTGCTGCTGGGCTTTGTTCCTACCGACCTGGCCTTTCTTAAGGCGGGCGGTCGTCTGTCCAACGTCGCGTTCCTTGGCGCCCACCTGCTCAAGATTAAGCCCTGCATTGAAGTAACGGGCGGTAAGTTTGTGGCGACCAAGAAGTTCCGCGGCTCTATGCTCAAGTGCGCCCGCGCCTTTATTGACCACATGGTTGCGAAGGGCGAGATAGACTACTCGCACATTGGCCTGGCGTATTCGGTAGGCCTTTCCCAGGAGCTGCGCGACGACATGGAAGTCTATGCGCACGACCTGGGCTTTAAAGACGTTACCTGGACTCAGGTCGGCGGTGTCATCTCGAGCCATTGCGGCCCGACCGCCTTCGGTGCGGTGCTCACGCTTAAGGCGTAAAGGCTGTAGGCGAGCATTCTTCGGCTTCACATCTCGACATGGGCTCCCGTCACGGTAATGGGGGATAGATTAAAACGTGCCATTCTAGCCCAAGACGTTTAAACGCAAACGTATGGGCTAGAATGGCTCTGGCATTTATGTAGCTAAAACCAATGAGAGGCAAGGTAGCGGGAATGGCTGAGATGACGCTCGAGGGTGTGGACGCTCGTCCCGAGGACTCTGCGTTTGCCCTGGGCCGCGTACATTCGATTGAGACGATGGGAACGGTCGATGGACCTGGCATCCGCTTTGTGGTGTTTGTTCAGGGCTGCCCCATGCGCTGTGCGTATTGCCACAACCCCGATACCTGGTCGGTTAACGGCGGTACCATGGTGACCGTCGAGCACCTGATGGACGAGTTCCAGAGCAACCATGAGTTTTACCGCAGCGGTGGTATTACGGTGTCCGGCGGTGAGCCGCTCCTGCAGCCCGCGTTTTTAGCCGACCTGTTCCGCGCCATGCACAATAACCCCGATGGTCGCGTGCATACCTGCTTGGATAGCTGCGGCTATGCGTTCGATCCCGCGCATCCTGAGAAGTTCGATGCCGTACTCAACGAGACCGATATGGTGCTGCTCGACATTAAACACGCCGATCCCGTCGAGCATAAAAAGCTGACCGGTTGCGATCCCGCACGTATTCTGGCGTTTGGTGATGAGCTTGCCCGTCGCAAGATTAAGGTTGTTATTCGCCATGTGGTGGTGCCCGGCATTACCGATACGGTGGAGGAGTGCGAGGCGCTCGGTCGCTTGATTGCCCCGTGGCATAACGTGGTCGGCCTGGAGATGCTGCCGTATCACACGATGGGTGTCGTCAAGTATGAGCAGCTGGGGATTCCCTATAAGCTCGAGGGCGTGCCCCAGATGGATACCGCGCGCATGCCCGAGTTGCGCAATGCCGTTATGACCGGCATGAAAAAGCGCCGTGCGGAGCTCAGGTCGGCCATCGGCTAGCGTGCCATTTTCGTTCCCCAAGGGCACTCATTGGGGACAGACTTAAATGAGTGCCCCTGGACACCAAGTTGATTGCCAAAGAGTCCCGTCAAGTTGCGGTGGAATAGTTCTTGTTTTTCGGCTTATGCCGCCCAAGCAGGAACTATTCCACCGCAACTGCGTTTTGGGCGGAGATGCGCAACAGAATCGTGCCATTTGGATAAATACGCTTGTGGTTTCTTTAAAGACACCTTAAGCGTCGTTGAATATCTTTGGAAAGAAATGCCTGCTCGGTATTATGCTGCTCATATATGAACGGTAGCAGTCAGGAGACCACGTGCGAAACAACGCATCGCGGGACGAGTATGTGCCGCAGCATGGCAGCAGCTATGGGACGAAGGGCACGCCTTCGCGTGGCCTCGCTGACGCTCGCATCCGCGTGACGAAGATTGCCGCCATTGGGATGCTAACGTTGGCGGTTATTATCCTCGGAATTACCGCCAAAACCTACGCGTCGGAGCGAATGGCACACTCAGATGCGTCAACGGTACAGACGCAAAACAAAAAGGTCTCTGAATCTAAAGCCACCGCAAGTCAAACCCTGTCGACAGCGAGCCTCAAGACGAGGCTTTCGAAGGCGGACTTTAACGATATTCCCTCAGGCGATACCGTGCAGACCTTCTCACTGGTTGATGACCAGATCCCCGCCCTGGAGGATGAGAGCCTCGTCGTGCTCCAAGATGCCCTGAGTCAGGCGCAGAAGCTGGGGGATGTGGGCGTAGTGTTCTACGACCTATCGAGCGGCAAGGGCGTGACGTATAACGCGGACGCCGAGGTGTACGGTGCGAGCAGCTATAAGGCGCTCTATGTACTCTACGTCTGCGAATCTCTGGTCGAGACGGGCCAGGTCTCACTCGATGATTCCCTTGGCACCTATGGCGGCTACAACATGGGCTGGCAGACGGTGCGCGACCTGATCGAGGCCGCGGTCGTTAATTCGGACAACGATTCGTTTATTGCGTTACGCACGGCGTTTGACCGTGTCGATTACGAGGATTGGATTGCCGCACTCGGCGTCGAAGACGAGGTCGCGCTCGATCCAATGAGCGATTTCCCAACCTACTGCCCGCGCACCTCGGCCAAGTTGTGGCGCGAGATGAGCGAGTATCTGAGCTGTGGCAGTGAGACCTCCCAGTGGTTATCTGAACTGCTGTCATCAACATCGCGCTCATTTATCCGCGATGGCATTGCGGACGACCAAGCCTTGGTGCGCAACAAGGCAGGCTGGATAAGCGAGGATGGTTGCTATTCGACATGCGATGCGGGCCTCATCGATGTCGATGGCGACACCTACATTATGAGCATCATGACATCGATGCCGTGGAGCGATCGCTCGAGCGAGGTTACGGCTGCGATTGCAAAGGCTCTGTTTGATACGCGAGCTGTGCTGGCCTAGCGTGTTCGTTTGACGAGGTCAAACAAAATGCTGGTACCATACCGTGGTTGAGAATTTCGTATAGGTTTGGGGAATGGCATGGCTACCATCGCGATTATCGGTGCACTCGAAAAAGAGATCATGCAGATTAAGGAAGAGCTGAGCGACGTTTGCGAGGCACAGGAGGCAGGCTTGACCGTTGTGAGCGGTGAGTTCGACGGCCTGACGCTTGTCGCCACAACGGCGGGCATGGGCATGGTGAACGCCGCTGCTGCGACGCAGCACCTCATTAGCAAGTATGCTCCACAGGCAGTTGTGCTTTCGGGTATCGCAGGTGGCCTGAATCCCAAGCTCCATATTGACGATATCGTCATTGGCAAGTGCCTGCGCTATCTGGATACCGATACCGCGCTTATCGCCGAGTCTGCACCGGGGCTCGAGGAGTTTGGCTCGACGTCTGCGCTGGTCGATATCGCTGCCGATGTACTTGCTGAGCATGGGTTTGTTGATGCTTCGACAAATGCGGCCGCCTCGAACGAGGGCGCAAAGCAGTTCCTGGTCGGCACGATTGCCACGGGCAACCGTTTTGTGACGGGCACCGCCATGCGCAACGACGCTATCGAGGCGACGCACGCCGATTGTGTCGGCATGGAGGGCGCGGCGATTGCCCATGTCGCAACTAAAAATGGTGTCGATTGCCTGGTGTTGCGCGCTATCAGCGATAATTGTGATGAGGCGTACGATGCGATTTGCGACCGCGAGTTCGACCTGTTCGAGTATGCTCGCACCGCGAGTGGCATTACGCTCGATATCGTTCGCCGTATCGCTGCTATCTATTAGCGCGCTCTTTTGTAAGAACCTACGACCAAGGAGTGTCCATGGCCGATTCCATTAACTACCAGCTTGCCAAGTTCGTTGCCAGCTATGGCAAGGTTTCGCAGATTCCCGAGTCCACCTGCCCCGAGGTGAGCTTCGTCGGCCGCTCCAACGTGGGCAAGTCGTCGATCATGAACAAGCTTTTTGGCCGCAAGAACCTCGTCAAGGTTTCGAGCACGCCGGGCAAGACGAGCAACATCAACTTCTTTGAGGCTGACGACGTGCACTTCGTCGACCTGCCGGGCTATGGTTTCGCCCGTCGTTCCAAGGCCGAGCGCGACCGCTGGGCCGAGCTTATCGGCGACTTCTTCGACTCGGAGCGCAGCTTTAACCTGGTCGTGTCGCTGGTGGATATTCGTCACGACCCGAGCAAGCTCGACCATGACATGATCGACTACCTGCGGGGCAACGAGTTCAACTTTATCGTCTGCCTCACCAAGGCCGACAAGCTCAGCCGCACCCAGCAGGCCCGCCAGGCAGCAGCCATCAAAAAGCAGCTCAACGTCCCGGCCGAAAACGTGATCATCACAAGCTCCCAGACCGGTACCGGCATCGACGAACTCAAAAAGCGCATCGCCGAGGCCTGCCTCTAGGGCATGCCGCACTGTCAAACAACTTTTGTCTATCTATATCACCCCAGTGATAGTTATTGGTAAACTATCACTGGGGTGATATTTTTGTTTGGAGGTCGATATGGAGCTTTGGCACGGGTCGGAGGTTGTTGTCGAGCATCCGTCGTTGGATAAATGCAGACAATTCAATGACTATGGGTGTGGGTTTTATTGCACGCCACATGAAGAAATGGCGATGGAATGGGCATGCCGGACCGAGTCGGATGGCATTGCAAATCGATATGAACTTGATTTAGATGACCTTTCGGTCTTGGATTTAGAGTCTGGGGAGTTTTCAATCCTCAATTGGCTTGCGATTTTGGCCGACAACCGGGAGTTTAATGTCTCGACGCCGCTAGCACGCGACGGACTTCGATTTCTGCTTGATAACTGTTTGATTGATATTTCTTCTTACGACGTTATTCGGGGCTATCGTGCCGACGACTCGTATTTTTCTTTTGCAAGGCAGTTTGTTAATGGCATGATTTCGCTCCGACAACTTCAGCGCATTATGCGCCTGGGCGATCTAGGCATTCAATATGCGCTTATGAGTGAGCGTGCGTTCTCGGCGATTAAGTTCCGCGATTGGAAGCAGGCTTCGGGAGCTGAGTTTTATCCCAAACGATTTGAGCGAGAACAGAACGCTCGACGAAAGTACCTGGATACGGTAAACGGATTTGACTCTGATGGTGTCGACATTAGGGATTTGATGGCAGGGAGGGTTGATTTAAATGATCCAAGAGTTAACGGATCGTGGGCCGAGTAGGACATATCCCGTCTATTACCTTGAGGACGCAATGAACAACCTCGGGGATTGCTTCGACTATGCCGTTAACGATTACGGAGCAGAAGGATCGGAAGTTGCTGAACTCTTTTGCCTGAGCGGCGTAGCTCGCGAGTTCGAACGCGGCAACGCATGGGTAGTGTCGGGAAAGTCGGGCGTTGAACTATTTGCGCTCATCTCCGAAAGATCTGGTTACCAAACAGGGTCGATGCCAGATCGGACCTACCGATTTGAGAAGACACCGGAATATTGGACGGGCTGGATACTGGCATATTTGCAGTGGCGCCTAGGGGAATCGTTCGAAGATCTGCTTCATGTTGTTCCATTTGATGCGCTGCGAAACCTGTACTACCCCTGGCATGAGGCCTCGGAGGAGCGCGTGGCGCGCCTTGTCTGTGATATGGCGAAGAAGGCGCCGCGTCAGACTAAACTGGCGCTAGCAAGAAAGAGGATTAAAAAAACCCAACAAGACCTGGCATACGAATCGGGTGTATCGCTCCGTTCAATCCAAATGTACGAACAGCGCCAGCGAAACATCAACGAAGCCTCGGTAACGACAGTGAGGGATATTGCAAAAGTCCTACACTGCAACATCGAAGACCTCCTAGAACCAGTCTTCGAATACAAAGAAACAAGCGCCGCCTAAAGGGGATTCTGGCCACTGATTGCTCAACTTGTGGTTCATCAAGGGCAATTTGAGCAGCGAAGCCGGCTGTCTCGTTGGGGCGTGCAGGCCTTGTTGATATTTTAATCCGCTTTCATATTGAAATACCCCGCCAAGCTAAAGTGCTCGGCGGGGCAATTTTCGATTGACGATGCTGCCAGGGGTTGAGTTTTAATATGTCGCGAGTAAGAGGCGTCTGAATTTAGTAATCAAAGAAAATTATTCAATTCGAGCGCTTAGCCAGTACTCTCCATTCGAAGCTACGATTGCGTACGTAATTCCATTTTTGACAGTTGGCGTATCTACGCAGGCAGCACCAACTTCCTTGGCGTCTGAAAACGAAAGTGTTGGATCGATTGCTTGTATAGTTGCCAATGCTGTCGCCGCGGCATAGTCGGAGTTTTCGAAGTACATGACTATGTTTTTGAAGCAGTTTTCGGATCCAAGATAGCTGAGTAGCACCGGGTTACTCGAGTCCGAAAAGAAGCCTCCAATACCGGCAATCTTTGAACCGTTTTTGATCTGAAGTTCGAGCCCCATGCCGCTATCGTCTAGTTCGTAATCCGCATTCATGCTGCTGCAGTTGGGTAGATTTGAAAATTCTTCGTTAAGCCGCTCAATAAAGCCTTTTGGGGAAATTGAAAACTTTCCGTCGCCAAGAAAAGATGTGATTTCCTTCTCGTTGCGGGTGTCAACGACCTCTCCGCATCTCTCGCATTCTCGTATTTCCTTCGAAGTGGCATCTACGTAGTCGACTTCTTTGGTCCACGAGCCCGGTTGGTGTCCGAGTGGCTCCCCTTTCGTTTCGCCGCAACGCTGGCAGGTCTTCGGTGTCGTACAAGTTGCTTCTTCCCATTCGTGCCCGAGAGGTTCTCCCTCGGTTTTGCCGCAACTTTTGCATACACGAGGGCTAGTGCAGGTTGCATTGGCCCATAGTTTGTGACTACAAAACAATTGAGGAAACAGCATGGGCAAACTGAAGATGATGACAACTGCCACGGCGGCTGCGATTGCCGCTCGTTTTTTATTGCCTAATTTATGAATGGCCCGCGTTAGAAGTGAGTCGTTTTCTTCATTTTTGCGTGCGCCGCCATCTTCGTTTGATGGCGTAATTTCAGAGGAGGGGGTGTCGCTAGCACCATCAGAAAACTGCTCGGCTTTGAAATCTGGCTTCCGCTCGTCGGACTCGTTGAGCGCCTTTTCCTCGTCGGGCTCCTTCATCTCGTCATTCATGTTTATCGAGGCTCCTTCCTAGCTATGAATCTGCGATGGGCATTTTTGATAAGCGGAATAGCTGGTGACATAAATATATCCCAGTTTGGGATATATCAAAATGGAATATAGCGTAAACGGCATGAACGTTGATGCTAACAGGACATGCGGAAAATGCCTTTCCCAGATTCGTCGGGAGCAAGGTATCACTCAGGTTGAACTCGCAAAGAAACTGGGGGTACCTCAGTCGTTCATCTCAAAGGTCGAGACCGGGGAACGCAGCCTTAGGGTTTATGAGCAGTTTGTCTATGCGGATGCACTCGGAATTACTGTTGAGACGCTAGTACATAAACTTGGGGCTGTTTTGAGTAACGAAGATAATTAGATGACGCCACGCATCGATCATCAATTAGAAATTAAAACAGAGCTATAGGACGAATGAGATGCTGGGAAGTGCGCCTTTATCAAATAGAAGCCAAAAAATCAGCCCGGCGACTTTCCAAAGCGTAGGTCCCTGTAGCCGCCGTCAGCGAAGCTAACGTAGGGGAGGCCAGGGGCTTTGCCCCCAAATCTTTCCGCAGGACGGCAGGACCCCCGCCGCACGAAGTGCGCAGCGGGGGTCCTGCCATGTCCGAGGACGATTTGGGGGCAAAGCCCCCTGGCCTCCCCGGCGAGTATACGGGACGGCGACTACAGGTATTCGATCTGGGCGCCTTCCGTGTCGCACGTCAGAATATGCGTATCACACTTAGGGAACTGCTCGCGCAGCTTGACCTGCAGGAACTTTGCCACGATGGTGTCGTCAGTCACGGCCATGAGAGTCGAGCCCGAGCCGCTGATCCAGATGGTCTTGGCGCCGCCGTTAAGGCAGGTGTCGCGCACGGCGTTGTAGTCGGGAATCAGACGGCGACGATAGGGTTCCTGGATGCGGTCGTCATTGGCGGCGGCAATCAGGTCGAGGTCACCAGTCTCCAAGCCGCGCGTCATGCCGGCGATGCGGCCCATCTGCCACACGGCGGTGGAGAGTGGAATCTCCTGCGGCACAACCTTGCGCGCCTCGCTCGTATGCACCTCGTAGGGCGGAATCACGGTAATAAAACGCAGGCGATCGCTCACCTCGTAGCGCAGGCACTGGGGGAGCGAATCGGTCGGCGTAAAGGAACAGACGGCGCCGCCCAGGATAGCGGGGGCGACGTTATCGGGATGGCCCTCGACTTCGGTGGCAATGCGAACCAGCTCGGCGCGGTCGACGGTGTGGCCTGTCAGTGCGGCGGCGGCCATAATGCCGGCGACGACGCAGGTGGAGCTGGAGCCCAGGCCGCGGGCGACGGGCACGTCGGTCTGGATGTCGATGGCAACGGGAAAAGCCGGCTCGCCCCATGCAGCCAGTGCATCGACAAAGCTCACGTAGACCAGGTTGTTCTCGTTTTGGAATTCCTCGGGGCAGCCCGTGATGGTGAGTTTGTCGGCGCGCTCGAAGGTGAAGTGCGAGTAGAGGCTGACGGCCATGCCGAGGGTATCGTAGCCAATGCCCAAGTTGGCGCTTGTTGCTGGGACGGTGATCTTGATCATGTGAGTCCTCCTGGCGTGCCTGGCTGTTTAGTTCGCTGCTCGGGCAGTCCTGCGCAAGACGGAAAGCACATTAAGTGCTTTCCTTTGCGTGCGGAACTCGCGACGAACTAAACAGCCAGGCACGCTATGCACGTTCGTCATCATCCCGGTAGGTATCTGATAAAAGAAGGTGCGCCGGCTTTCGCCGGCGCCTTATAAGGGGTTTAGTTGGTTGCTATCTTTTTTGCAGCCTGCTCTACGTAGCTGGCCATCTCATCGACGTCGCAGACGTCTTCGAAGCGGACGGGCTTGGACTCGAGTTCGGCGAGCTGGGCTGGGGCGACCGTGTTGGTTGCCTGCTCGAGCACGCGCATGGCCTCAAAGTCGTCCTCGGGAACGTCGAGGCCCAGGGCATCGCAGCAGGCGCGCGGGAACTTGTAGGGGCTGGCGGTCGAAAGCAGCACGCGGGCCTTGGCGCCCTCGGTGGGGGCGACCTGCTCAAAGACGTGATAGCCGCAAGCGGTGTGCGGGTCGATCACGTAGCCGTTGGCATCCCAGCAGCTCTTGATGGCGGCGCGAACCTCGTCCTCGCTGGCCCAGCCGCAGCCAAATACGCTCTGGATCTTGGCCAGCAGCTCGGCAGGCACCTCGTAGCGACCGGTCTGGGCAAGCTGCTCCATAAGGCCGGCAACGAGCTCGCAGTCGCCGTCGGACAGGAAGTAGAGCATGCGCTCCAGATTAGAGCTAATAAGGATGTCCATCGACGGCGAAATGGTCGTGAAGAACGGACGGTTGCGGTCGTAGACGCCGGTGGTCAGGAAGTCAGCGAGCACGTTGTTCTTGTCGCTGGCCACGACGAGTTTGGCGACGGGCAGACCCATGCGCTTGGCGTAGTAGCCGGCCAGGATATCGCCAAAGTTGCCGGTCGGTACGCAGAACTCCACGGCATCGCCGGCCTCGATGGCGCCGGCGCGCAGCAGCTGCGCATAGGCGGCAAAGTAGTAGACGACCTGCGGCACCAGGCGGCCGACGTTGATGGAGTTGGCGCTCGAAAGCACGGTGCCGGCGGCCTCCAGGCGCTCGGCCAGCTCCTTATCGGCAAAGATGCGCTTGACGGCACTCTGGGCGTCGTCGAAGTTGCCGCGGATGCCGCAGACGGCGACGTTGCCGCCCTCCTGCGTGGACATCTGCAGATTCTGCACGCGGCTGACCTTGCCCTCGGGATAAAAGACGGTGATGCCCGTGCCCGGGGCGTCGGCAAAGCCGGCGAGTGCTGCCTTGCCTGTGTCGCCCGACGTGGCGGTGACGATCATGATGCGCTCGGCGCCGCCGTCCTTGGCGGAAGTGCGGGCCATCAAGCGGGGGAGCATCTGCAGGGCGACGTCCTTGAAGGCGCTCGTGGGACCGCCAAAGAGCTCCATCACATAGGTCTGAGGGGCGTCAGCGCCCGGCGCAGCGTCGAGTTTGACGAGCGGCGTAACCTCTTCACTCGCGAACGTGCCGCGGTATGCCTCGTCGACACACGCCGAAATTTCTTCGGCCGTGTAATCATTCAGTAACATTCCCAACACATCTTGAGCGATTTCAAAGTACGATTTATCTGCAAGCGAGCTGATATCGACCTGCTGGGTGCCGAGCTCGTCCGAGACAAACAAACCCCCGTCGGGAGCGATGCCGGTACGGATTGCCACCTTACTTGAGCACGATAAAGTGCGTCCTCGTGTACTATGATAAGTTCCCATATAACACTGCTCCTCGGATGCCTTGGTCCCAATCGGTGAAACCATGGTATCAGAGCGCGCAAAATAGGTTCGCAGAGGCTTTTTAGAAAGGTAACCTCCAGCCCATGATTAAGATTGCCAAGTTTGGCGGCTCGTCGGTCGCCGACGCCGAACACTTCAAAAAGATCAAGGCCATCGTCGACGCCGACCCTGCCCGCCGTTTTGTGGTGGTTTCCGCCTGCGGCCGCCGCTTTAAGGGCGACACCAAGGTGACCGACCTGCTCTATCTGGTCAATGCGCACGTTAAGTACCACGTGTCGTGTGAGGAGCTGCTCGAGGACATCGGCCAGCGCTATTTTGATATCGCTGATGAGTTGGAGCTCACCTATCCCATCCGTGAGGAGTTCGCGGCCTTTGCCGAGCGCGCCCGCTCGGGCGGCTACTCCACCGAGGAGCTCGTAAGCCGCGGCGAGTACTTTACCGCTCACCTGATGGCCGAGTACCTGGGCCTGCCGTTCCTGGATGCCGCGACGGTCGTGGCGTTCCATCATGACGGTACGCTCAGCATGAACCGCACCGCCGAGCTGGTGCAGGAGTACGGCCAGCAGGGCGGCTTTGTTATGCCCGGTTTCTACGGCGCGACGCGTGAGGGGCAGATCAAGCTGCTCGACCGTGGCGGCGGCGATATTTCCGGCTCGATTCTGGCCAAGTGCCTTGGTGCCGACCTGTACGAGAACTGGACCGACGTTTCGGGCTTCTATTCTGCCGATCCGCGTATTGTTCCCGAGGCTCAGCCCATTGCGCGCGTTACCTACGAGGAGCTGCGCGAGCTTTCGTACATGGGTGCAAGCGTCCTGCACGAGGAGGCCGTGTTCCCCGTGCGCGAGGCAGGCATTCCGCTGGTCATCAAGAACACCAATGCGCCGCAGGACCCCGGCACCATCATTAGCGAGACGGCTGACGAGGGTGAGGCGGAGCCTATCATTACCGGCGTGACCGGCAAGCGCGGCTTTGTCGCCATCAACGTTGCCCGCGACCGCACCAAGCCCCGTGTCGGCTTTATGCGCCGTGCACTTTCGGTGTTCGAACGCTATGACGTTTCCGTCGAGCATATGCCCACCGGCGTCGACCGCTTTGGCGCCGTGGTGCAGGAGCAGGATGTGCACGACTCGCTGTACTCGCTCGTGGGCGACATTCAGCAGGAGGTCGAGCCGCTCGAGATCGAGGTTGTCGAGGGTTTGGCGCTCATCGCGACCGTCGGCCGTAACCTTCGCGGCCGCGCAGGTATCTCGGGCCATCTGTTTGGCATGCTTGGTCAAGCCGGCGTGAGCGTACGTATGATTTCGCAGAGCTGCGACGAGATCAACATCATTATCGGCGTAGAGGAGAAGGACTTCGACCTGGCGATTCGGACCATTTACCGCGCCTTCTCCGACGAGAACGGCATTGTGAAGGTCTCCGACCTGGAGGCTCCCGTGCCGGTCGATCCCGCCCCGGCCGCGCTCCACAAGTAGCTGCTATCCCAGTAGATTTTTGGGACTTGCTTCAAAAACTACGGCGGGGCGTTTCGTTTCGGTTTCGTTTCGACGGGGCGGGTTTCGTGCCCGCCCTGTTCTTGTATACACTGGCAACAATAATCGGCCTGCTCGGCGTGCGGGCAAAAGCCACAGCCTTTAAAGGGGGAAGCATGAAACAGTACACGGTTGCTATTTTGGGCGCGACGGGAGCCGTGGGCACCCAGATGCTTGAGTGCCTCAACGAGCAGGAGTTTCCGGTCGGCAAGCTCAAGCTGCTAGCGAGCGCGCGCTCTGCGGGCAAGACCGTCGAGTTCCGCGGCGAGCAGGTTGTGATTGAGGAGGCTTGCCCCGAGGCCTTTGAGGGCTGCGACATCGTGCTCGGCGCCGCCGGCGACGATATTGCGAAGGAGCTACTGCCCGAGGCCGTCAAGCGCGGCGCCGTCGTGGTCGACAACAGCCACGCCTTCCGCATGGATCCCGAGGTGCCGCTGGTCGTGCCCGAGATCAATGCCGACGACATCAAGTGGCATCACGGCCTTATCGCCAATCCCAACTGCGCGACCATCATCGGCCTGGTTCCCACGTGGCCGCTGCACCAGCTTGCTGGCGTGAAGCGTATGATCGTGTCCACGTATCAGGCAGCTTCGGGCGCTGGCGCTCCCGGTATGGCCGAGCTCGAGGCTCAGCTTGCCGCCCTGGGCCGTGGCGAGGAGATTCCCGAGCCGCGCGCGTTTGCCGCCCAGCTGGCGAGCAACCTGATTCCGCAGATCGGCGGTGTCAAGGAGGAGGGCTTTACCTCCGAGGAGATGAAGTTGCAGAACGAGGGCCGCAAGATCATGCACCTGCCCGAGCTGCGCGTGAACTGCACCTGCGTGCGCGTGCCCGTGCTGCGCTCGCACTCCGAGAGCGTTACGCTCGAGTTTGAGCGCGATATCACGGTGGAAGAGGCCCGTGCTGCGCTGGCTGCCGCTCCGGGAGTGAAACTGGTTGACGACATGAGCGCCGAGGATGCACACGACCGCTTCCCCATGCCGATGGACACCTCCGACCAGGATTTGATTTGGGTCGGCCGTGTGCGTCGCGACATCTCGAACCCCGAGGCCGCGCGCGGCATCACCTTCTGGTGCTGCGGCGACCAAATCCGTAAGGGCGCGGCAACCAACGCCGTCCAGATCGCTAAGCTGCTCTGCGAGTAGTGCGACCTGTCCGGCGGGGTCCGGGCTTAGTTTTCAGAACGTCCTCGACCATGTGTGGCGCCTTGTCCTGCTCCTTCGGAGCTGCGGACAAGGCGCCACACTGGTCTGCGGAGTGTTCTGAAAACTAAGCCCGGCCCCCGCCTGCGGCGACTCGGCTGCGAGCGGCCTGCGATGGAGCCGTTGCTGGTTGGGGCCGCTGGGCTGATGTGGGGGCATGTGGTTGTTGCGGGCCCTAGTCCCGGCGGCGGCCTCGGCGCTTTGCGCCTGCCGCCTTGGGGGGGCTGCGGAGCGCGGCCGGCAGCTGCGGCGCGTTGCGCCTGCTGCCTGCGGGGACTTTGGGGTCGTGCGGCAGCTGGGGCGCTGTCGCGCCTGCTGCCTTGGGTGACTTTGGGGTCGATTGGGGTTGTCTGCACAATTCGCGGTATTATGTTGCGGAGTTTTGAAAGGAGCCGCTGGTGGTCACGACGACGTTTGCCTCGCCTTTGGGCGAAATCTTGCTTGCCGCTGATGGCCGCGGTCTGACGGGGCTTTGGTTTGAGGGGCAGGAACATTTTGGCTCCACGCTTCTCCGGGAAGACTCCGAACATGTTGAAGGCGCCGACGCGGTTTCCGGTATTGGCGGCATGTCGTCGGTGAGTCCGGCAAATGGCGCGGCATCTTCGGTGCTTGAGCGTTCTTGGGCTTGGCTGAATGCTTATTTTGCGGGGCAGGAGCCTCGGTTTACGCCGCCGTTGCATATGATTGGTACGGCGTTTCAGCGCGAGGTTTGGTTTGAGCTGCTTTCTATCCCGCGTGGCGAGGTCGCTACGTATGGTGAGATCGCCCAGCGTGTTGCGGCTCGACATCGTGTACCGGGAAACGAAGCACCCGTTGTGTCTCCCCGTGCCGTGGGGGCCGCGGTCGCGCGTAATCCCATTTCGATTATCGTGCCGTGCCATCGCGTGGTCGCGGCCGACGGCTCGCTTAACGGATATGCCGGCGGCCTCGACCGTAAGGAGTGGCTGCTCCGGCTTGAGGGCGCGTACGAGGAATAACGTTCGAGCACTTTGCATAGCCAAGACGCCGTTTCCGGTTGAGACCACCTGCTTGGACATCCATCTACGCCCGCTTCTGCAGGGCGTAGATCGACTTATCCATGTTGAACAGGTAAGCCACGACGCAGACAATAAAGAACTTCGGCAAGTCGCCAAAGCCGAAGACTTCGCAGCCAATAAGGATCGGCGCGAGCAGCGTATTGGTGGCGCTGCCAAAGACGGCGGCGTATCCCAGCGCGGCGCAAAGCGCGATGGGCATGTCGAGTTGAGCCTCGTTATGGCGACATCTGGGTAACAGAAAGGCCCGCGTTCCTCAGAGGCAAGATAGGCAATTCTGCTTCTGAGGTAGATCTCAATTCTGTCGACCGCATCAAACATTAACTGCCGGAGGGCTCGGTCAAATTCATACGTGTAGATGATGGTTTCGAATGTTGTGCCTTCGCGAAAGATGGTAATCCCGGACTTGCATTTGGTTTTGCAGGGAAACCAGTAGGCCGACAGTTTGTAGTGGCCGACTTCGACCAAAGCTCGCTCGAGTTCGTTTTGATCAGAGCACTTAAGACCCTTGTTTTCTGTCAATAGTGCTATCTGTTCGTTGATGGATATCCGCGACTTCCGGTATTTCATTTAAGCCTCTTGATAGAAAAAGGGCTGGAGTTGCGCATCGTTGAGAGGCTTTCCAGCTTTAGCAAAACAAACTTATAAGATGCGACGGGCCACGTCAGGATAATTACCGGACGGCCTAGGTGGCGGCTGGTTGACTGGCTTAAAACCTAGCGCGTGAAATGACGCTCCATGCTATTCGGCGCGCTTGATAGGATGACGAACCACAGTCTTAAGTTTCTCCGGTGCACTTTTGCGTGGATCGGAGAGATAGATTTCGTGATGGAAACGGGTGTCTGAGAAGTCGGGGACATAGCCCTGCTTGGTCGTGTATTCATTCATAGCGTTTACGGTCGCCGGTTCGTTGTCGTAGGGCCCGGTGTGCATGCATTGAACGCAGAGACCCTCGTCAACTTTAAGCAGCTCGACGGCAGAAAAGTCCAGTTTCTTTTTGGTCGTGGCTTCCGCGACTGCCCAGTCAAAGTCATCTAGGGTGACGAAATCGGGCAGGCGGATGCACGAGATAAAGTTGAAATCGTCCTTGCGTACATAATCGATGTCGCCGCTCGGGGAGTCTTGCCACCAGAATCCCTCGAGCGGCGGTACTACAAAGTCGAAATAGCCCTCGATACTCCTTGAGCCTTTCTTCGACATCTTGACGGTATAGGCGATGCCGTAAAGCAGTGGCAGGGCGTTTTGATACTCGCCACCTTCGGTATTTGGGTCGCCCTTTCCGCGAACGGCAACGTAGCTCATAGGCGGGACAGTTACGATACTCGGCTTGCTTGCAGGTTTGTAGAGCTCCTTGCATTCCTTCTTAAAGTCGAACGCCATGTTGGCCGCCTTTCTGCGTATTGGCCTACTTAGATAGCGGGATCATATCATAGAAACGAACAGCTGTTCGAATAACTTGCTAATGGGTCGGGATGCATGCTTTGCGCTAAACAAATGGCCCCCGAATTCGGCGAAAGCCACTCCGATACTTCGCCGTCCGCCTACACCCGCCATTCCCCCATATAAAACCTGCCAAAATGAACCTGTCCCTTTTTGGTCGGCGTGAAATGGGTAATACTAAAGAGTTATCCGACCAGATGGGAACCGATCGATGGCCTATATCGAATTCAAAGACGTCATCAAAGCATACGGCGAGGGCGATGCCCGCATCCATGCGCTCGACGGCGCGAGCTTTACCGTTGAGCGCGGTGAGCTCGCCATTATCCTGGGTGCCTCGGGTGCCGGCAAGACCACGGCGCTCAACATCCTGGGCGGCATGGATACGGTAACCTCCGGCACCGTGACGGTGGACGGGCGCGACGTGAGCTCCGCCAACGAGGCGCAGCTCGTGGAATACCGCCGCGCCGACGTCGGCTTTGTCTTCCAGTTCTACAATCTGGTCCCCAACCTGACGGCGCTCGAAAACGTCGAGCTCGCGGCGCAAATCTGCCCCGATTCACTCGATGCCGAACAGACGCTTCGCCAGGTTGGCCTGGGCGAGCGCCTGGGCAACTTTCCGGCACAGCTTTCGGGCGGCGAGCAGCAGCGCGTGTCCATCGCCCGCGCACTGGCAAAGAACCCCAAGCTGCTCCTGTGCGACGAGCCCACGGGCGCGCTCGACTATAAAACCGGCAAGCAGATCTTGCAGCTGCTGCAGGATACCTGCCGCAAGCAGGGCATTACGGTCATCATCATCACGCACAACTCCGCGCTCGCGCCCATGGCCGATCGCCTGATTCGCTTTAAGAGTGGTCGCGTGGAGAGCGAGACGGTCCAGCAAAATCCCGTGCCGATCGAGACAATCGAGTGGTAGCGCCCATGGACCAAGATCGCCAAAACAGCCAAAACCACGATACGGAGCACGCAGACCGCGACTGGGAGTTCGCGACCTATCGCACCGCCCAAAGTTCAAACGATATGGTGCCGACGGTATTTCGCCGTGGCATCTACCGCACAATCCGCGGCAGTCTTAAGCGCTTCTTGTCCATCGTGGTCATCACCGCGCTCGGCGTGAGTGTGATGTGCGGCCTTAAGGCGGGTTGTGAGGATCTGTGCGATTCGGTCGATGCCTACTTTGACCAGCAGAATGTCTATGACATTAACGTGCAGTCGACCTATGGCCTTACGCGCGACGATCTTGCGGCTATCCAAGAGGTCGACGGCGTCGAGACGGCCGAGGGCATCTACACCGAGACCGCTTACACCGCCGTGGGCACAACGCGCGAGCGCGTGGTCGTGCAAAGTCTCTCCAAGGAGAACATCGATCAGCCGGTGCTGGTGAACGGCGATTTGCCCGAGAGTGCCGATGAGGTCGCGGTGACTTCGAAGTTCCTGAAGGCTTCGGGCAAAAAGCTCGGCGATACGGTGAGTTTTGCTGCCAATGACGCGAGCTCGTCGAACCAAAACGCCAAGGACCAGTTTGCCGCGGGCGATTACACCATCACGGCCGAGGTTCTCGATCCCACCGACGTGAGCTCCGACTCGACAGTCAACGCCTTTCGCGCTGCTTCGGCTGCGGACTATAAGTTCTATGTGAGCGAGGATGCCGCGACATCTTCTTCCTATTCCGCAGTCCACGTAGTCGTCGAGGGAGCCAAGGACCTCAACTCCTATTCTGATGCCTATACGGCAAGGATTAACGAGGTCAAGGGCAATATCGAGAAGATTCGCGACGAGCGCGAGCAAGCGCGTGCTCAGGAGCTGACGGCCGACACGCCGGCAAGCTTGGATGCGGCCGAGCGTCAGGCGAATATGCTCTTTGGGATTGAACAGGGCAACATCAACCGCATGGCCGAGGGCAGCGACGAACGTGCACAGGCGCAAGCTGACCTGGACCAGCGCCGCGCCGCCGCCGACCAACAGTTTGCCGATGCCCGCGCCGAGCTCTCTGACCTGGGCGAATGCACCTGGTACATCCAGGATCGCGGCAATATCGCAAGCTACTCGAGTGTCGAGAGCGATAGCTCGTCAATTGAGGCCATCGCCACGGTGTTCCCGTTCATCTTCTTTATCGTCGCCGTGCTCATCAGTCTCACCACCGCCACGCGTATGGTTGAGGAGGAGCGTACGCTCATCGGCCTGTATAAGGCGCTCGGTTATTCGCGCGGGCGTATCCTGTCCAAATACGTAGACTACGCACTGTGGGCGTGTCTGATCGGCGGCGTGCTCGGCAACATCATCGGCTTTGTGGGCCTGCCGCTGTTCTTGTTTACGGTGTTCGACGACATGTACTCGCTGCCTCAGATGCTGCTTTCGTACGACATCGTGTCCTCAATCGTCTCGGTGGCGCTGTTTGCCGTGGGCGTGGTGGGCGCCACGATTATCGCCTGTCGTCACGAGATGGCCGAGACCCCAGCCTCGCTCATGCGTCCCAAGGCCCCGCGCGCCGGCTCGCGTATCTTGCTTGAGCGTATCGGCTTTATCTGGCACCGCATGGGCTTTTTGAACAAGGTGGCAGCGCGTAACCTGTTCCGCTACAAAAAGCGTGCCTTTATGACCATCTTTGGCATCGCGGGCTGCACGGCGCTTGTGATTTGCGGCATGGGCATTCGTGATACGTCGGTCGCGCTGTCGCCCAAGCAGTACGGGCATATCACGCGCTATGACTTGCTGGCGGTCGCCAATCCCGACGATTTTTCGCAGACGTGCGCGGCATTGGATGAGCGCAGCGCGGCCAAGGATTCCGACGTGACCGTGACCTCGACCCTGCCGATTATGACCGACAACGTCACCTTTACATTTGGCGGCAAGAGCGAGACCGTGCAGCTGATCGTGATTCCCGACGACCGCACGGGTGACTTGGGCGATTACGTGCGCCTGGAGGATGAGTCCAAAGAACCGCTCGCCCTGCGTGACGGGGACGTGTATTTAAGCAAGAGCTCGCAGCTGGTGCTGGGGATTCAGCCGGGCGATACAGCACACGTCCAGGATTCGTCGCTCAATGTTGCCAAGGTCAAAGTCAGCGACATCTCGCTCAACTATCTGGGCAACACGCTTTACATGACGCAGAGTACCTATGAGCGTGCGTTCGGTCGAAGCGCACGCCTCAACGGCGTCTTTGTGCTGCTTAAGGGTTCGTCGGCCGACCAGATTGCGTTTAGCAAGAAAATTAAGAGCGACGGTTGGCTCACCATCTCGAGCACGGCCGAACATTGGCAGAACTACGAGGCGAACTTTACGATTATCAATTCTGTCGTGGTGCTCGTGACCTTTATGGCGGCGTGCCTATCGTTTGTGGTGGTGTTTACGCTGTCCAACACGAATATCTCCGAACGCGAGCGCGAGCTGGCGACCATTAAGGTGTTGGGCTTCCGTCGCGGCGAGGTGCACCACTACGTCAACAAGGAGACGTTGATTCTCACGGCGATTGGCGCCGCTCTGGGCGTGCCGTTAGGCGGCTTGCTGGCCGAGAGCTTTACCTACATTTTGCAGATGCCGTCGCTGTACTTTGACGTTGAGGTCGAGCCGCTAAGCTACGTGCTCGCCGTGGTGCTTTCCTTTGGCTTTACGTTTATCGTCAATCTCGCCACCAATCGTACCCTCAACAAGATCGACATGGTCGGCGCCCTCAAGAGTGCCGAGTAGCCTGCAAAAAAGGGACAGGTTTATTTTGGCAGGTTTTACCTGGCCAAACGCCGGGCACCTACGGGCGACCCGGCGTTTGCCCCGTTTTTGCTGGGGATGTCTGTCGTTCAGTGCTCTTACTGGCCAATCCAGTGTTGCGCACAGCTCTTAATGTCCTCGGTAAAACCGTCAAGGTCGTCAAGGGTGATCACGCTGTCGATAAGCAAATTGGCTATCTCGCGGTGCATTGTGCTGCGGCGAATGTCGTTTGCAATTACGCCTGAGGACAGCTTGTCTCTATTGAGGCGCTCTTCCAGTGCCCAAAATCTACTGGACGCTTCGCTGTCGCCGTTCAGCATCTCAACGTACTGGCCGATGAGCTTTTCCATATAACGTTCTTGCCATTGGGGAAGCATTTTCTTAAACAGCTTCCAGTCGCTTTCGGCTACGTCGCGCATATGTCCTCCGCTCGTCAAACGGGCTTTCCATTTGCCTTTCATTCTATTTGGTTTTCGCTCGCAGGCATGGATGAGAGGCTCTCTTCAGCCTTCGAGATTGAGCTTGAATGGGTCGTATGCCACAAAACGGGCCTATCTACTACGTTTAATTGGATACCCTCAACCATGCCGGGAAAACGAAAAATAAAACCGCAGGTAGAAGGCCTGTCGATTTTCGAAAAAGGCGGTCATGGTTGGCCCCATCGAGTTAAACGTAGTAGATTGCCCCTTTTCGTGGCGGACCATCAAACGAACGCCGACGCTTGTGCTGTAGCCGCTCCGACCATTCGTAAGTTGCGGTGGAATAGTTCCTAAACTCGACTACTCAAGGCTAAAACCGGAGCTATATCACCGCAACTTAGGGGGATGGGCGGGGGAGTACTAGTTGGGTGCTGCTGTCGGGCTGGGATGGTTTAGGCTCGCTCGCGATGCTTCCATTGTTTGCGGCACCAGCGCATGAGTGCTTTTACGACCGGGATGGTGATGAGGATTACCCAGGCGGGATGGGGTTGTTCCAGGCAGAGCCACATGTAGAGGAACCATGCCTCGGCACTGACTGAATAGACGACATCGATCAGCTTAGATAAGTGGCGTTGGTCGATAAAGTCGCCAAATGCGTAGTAGACGGGAATCAAAAAGACGAGGAAGAGTCCCGCAGCCCATGTGCCGTAGACAATGCCGAGCACCAGATAGGCGAGGGCGACAAGCGCGGGGAAGGGTAATTTGTTCCATGTACGTCCGACCTTGGTGTGGAAATGCTTGCCATGATGGTCGAGCTTGTCGTGTGCTTCCTTCCAGCTGGAGAACGTCTCGCCGTCGATGGTGACGGTGCCGTCGTCATTGGTATGCACGCTATGACCATCGTCCTCAAGCGTATCGACATGCACGCCGTCCGGCCCCACATGCACCTCTTCGCCCTTGCGCTCGTTGGTCACATGGATGCCGTTCCAGCCAACATGGACTTCCTCGCCTTTATTGGGATCAATGACGTGGATGCCGCGCGCGAGGGAAATATCGACAAGTGGTTTGTCGCCGCAATCGGCGTGCTCGGCAGAATCTTCGGCCTCTTTAACCTCATTCACCGTTTCGGTGCTGCCGTCCTCTGAGCTATCGGCATCGCTAGCCGCTTCCCCATACAACAACTCATCCAGTGACACGCCATACAGCGCGGCGAGCGCAATAAGGTTATCGGTATCGGGCGAGGATTCGCTGCGCTCCCATTTACTGACAGCCTGACGACTCACGCCCAGCTGTGCGGCAAGCGCCTCCTGAGAAAGCCCGGCAGCCTTGCGGCGATCAACGAGCCGCTGCGCCATCGCAAGATCCATGGTGGTTCCTTTCGTTTGATGGTCGAATCGAATGAGCCGAGTATGCCGAGAACAACCGGTAGCGACCACCATTTCTAGTTAGAATCTGCTCCAACCCTACCGCAACTATAGGTGGCAACCCCCAACGACCAGCCATTTCATGACAAATGTCAGTGCAAGTAACAGCCAGGAGCCCCTATCATTCCAAAATCTCAGACCAGGCACCCGCAGCAAGAAGACGAATAGCCTCGGCGAGTATATAAGCGAAGGGCCCTCCGGCCTCCGCCTGACGATTTCGATTGGCGACCTTTGACGGAGTCAAGGGAGGAGCCAAATCGAAATACGTCAGGCAGAGGCCGGAGGGCCCGATGGGATCAGTTCCAGCCGAGGCTATTCGTCGCCGAAGCTGATGCCCAACGCCTTGGCCTCGCGCACCAGATCGCTCTGGGGGTCGACATACTTGAGCTTGCCGGCGACCTCCTCGAGCGGCATGTGGCACATCTTGCCGTCGCGCAAGGCAATCATGTAGCCAAACTCGCCACGCAGGCAGCCGAGCGCTGCCTCGACGCCGCACTGAGTCGCAAAGATGCGGTCCTGGGCGTCGGGCTGGCCGCCGCGCTGCGTGTGACCTGGGATGGCGACGCGGGTCTCGCGACCGGTCTTGGCCTCGATCTCCTTGGCGATGTCGTACACGATTGACGGGCTCGTGCGCTCGGCGAGCTTCTTCTTGTACTCCTTTTTGGACAGCGCCGCGTCCTCCTTGGAGATAGCGCCCTCGGCGACGGCCACGATGGTAAAGCGGCTGCCGGTCTCCATGCGATGCTCGATGGTCTTGATGACCTGGTCCATGTCGTAGGGGATCTCGGGGATCAGGATGACGTCCGCGCCACCCGCAACGCCGGCGTACAGCGGGATCCAGCCAACCTTGTGGCCCATGATCTCGATGACGAACACGCGCCCATGGCTCGAAGCGGTGGTGTGGATGTCGTCGATGCACTTGGTGGCGACGTCGATGGCGCTCGTAAAGCCAAACGTCATCTCGGTGCCCCAGGTGTCGTTATCGATGGTCTTGGGCAGAGCGATAACGTTGAGGCCCTCTTCGCGCAGGCGGTTGGCAGTCTTGGTGGAGCCGTTGCCGCCCAGCATAAACAGGCAGTCGAGCTGCAGCTTGTGATAGGTGTGCACCATTGCGGGCACCTTCTCGACGCCGTCGGCCTCGGGAGTGTCCAGACGCTTGAACGGTGTGCGGCTCGTGCCCAGGATGGTGCCGCCGCGGGTGAGGATGCCGCTAAAATCGGCGGGCGTCATGACGCGGAACCTGCTGTAGATAAGGCCCTGGTAGCCGTCCTCAAAACCATAGATCTCGATAGGCTCTTCGCTATTGGTCATAAGCGTTTTGACGATGCCGCGCATGGTGGCGTTGAGCGCTTGGCAGTCGCCGCCACTGGTAAGAAGACCGATCCTAAGCATGATGAATCCTTCCGGGCAAGTTATAACATGCGCATAAGTTTACCCCCGCACACTGTTGATGCGGGGGTAAAACGTGTTAGCTCAAGCGTATGGAAATGTAAGCAACGTCAGGCGAGCGTAAGGACGACGGTGCCAGCTCCTTACAGTGCGAAGGCGTCGACGTCGCCCCAGTGGCGGCGCAGCGTAATAGCGGCAGCGGGTTCGGTATTGTCAAAGACGACCGACCATTGCGTGTTGCTGGTGATGTCTTCCGGATTGGGCTCTTGCGCCGCAGCGCGTAGGGCCTTCCAAGCGACTGCCTCGTCCTGGGCACCGACATGGGCGTCAAGGACATCGGCGATTGCGACGGCGCGCTCTTTACCATGGCCCAGCTCGCCATTCTTTTGGTTGGGCAGCACTTCGTCACCATAGCAGGCGTAGAAGTTCGTAACCTGGCGTACAGGAGTCACTTTGCATGCACGGTCGGGGTCGCGCGGATCCCACTCCACCACCCGCGCGTCACCGGCGGCGTCGTTGATAAAGAAGTGGTAATCGCGTCCTGCCATGGCGTGCATGTCGTAGGCGGAAAGCAGGTCGACAGCTTCTTGCGTGGTGGCGGCACGGTCGAGCACCAGACGGATGGCGAGTGAGGTATTGATGACGGGGCGTTGCGCGTCCTGGTCACAGGGCTTGGAATCCAGAGTGAGTACGGCAATGGACACGCCGCATTCGTTAACACCGTCGAGCTGGGCAAACGGGCCCATGAGTGCGGCGGCACGTCCGGCGACGGAGTCAAGCGGAGTGTTATCGCCCAGGTTGTTAAGGGCGGCAAACCCGATGGAGGCATAGCCGTCGCGTGGGTGATTGCGCACCAGCAGTGCCGAGGTGTCGTCCTTAAAGTCGTAATTGCGACCGGTGCGCACGCGGCCTTCGGCATCTACGGCGACAAAAGCGCTGCAGGCAAACTGGGGCGCCTGGACATGTACCGGCACACCGGGCAGCACCTGCGCCACCACGGCATCGATGTAGGCCTGGTCGTCGCGCACGCCAGCGGCGATGATGCGATCAAGATCGTAGTCGTAGGCGATGTCGATTGCGTACAGGTCATAGCTATCCGCGTAGCCGGTCAAGCGTTTGAGCGACGCGGCGGACTTGATTTGCTTGCGGTAAACGATACCGGTGGCAGCGGCAAGGCCGACGGCGACTCCCGCGACACCGCAGGCGATGGCAATGTTACGTGGCTTCATGACGGCTCCTCTCGTCCTGTTAGCGTAATTGTCGCAAAAGGAGCGCGGGCATGATGGCTCAACTTGGTGAGCGGCGCGGGATTAAACATGGAATGAAGAGTGCGGCGCTGGCGTGGCGGGGTATGCTGGAGGGGACCATCAACCCAGCGAAAGGGGAGAGCATGACGGATCAGGAAACGCCCGAGCGCGCGCATGTGACGGCCGACGATATCGAGGCCGCCAACGACCTCATCGACTTTATCGAGGCATGTCCCAGCATGTTCCATACGGCGGCGACCATTATGGCCGAGCTCGACGAGGCGGGCTTTACCTACCTGCCCGAGAACGCGGCGTGGGACATCGAGCCGGGCGGGCGTTATTACACGCAGCGCAATGCCTCGAGCGTTATTGCCTTTAAGGTGGGCGAGGACCTGACCGCGACGTGGGGCGAGGACGGCGTTGCCGGTGACTATCATTTTCAGCTCACGGCGTCGCACAGCGATTCGCCGACGTTTAAGGTCAAGGCCGTGCCCGAGCTCGACGGCGCAGGCGAGACGCTGCGCCTGAACACCGAGGCCTACGGCGGCATGATCGACTACACCTGGTTCGACCGCCCGCTGGCGCTCGCGGGCCGCGTGTTGGTACGCGAAGGCGACCGTATTGAGAGCCGCCTGCTTGCCACCGAGCGCGAAGTCGCGATTATCCCGAGCCTTGCCATCCATATGAACCGCGGCGTTAACGAGGGCTTTGCGCCCAACCGCGCCGTCGACCTGTGCCCGCTCATCAGCGCCGGTGAGCTTAAGCAGGGCGATTTTGATGCCCTGGTTGCCGACGAACTGGACGTTGAGCCCGAGCAGATCCTGAGCCGCGATCTGTTCCTGGTCAACCGCCAGGATGCGCGCATTTGGGGCTGGGCTGACGAGTTCATCTCGACGCCCAAGCTCGACGACCTGGCCTGCGCCTACACCTCACTGCAGGCATTTTTGGGTGCCGAGAACGCGCGCGACGTCTCGGTCTTCTGCTGCTTTGATAACGAGGAGGTTGGTTCCGAGACCAAGCAGGGCGCCATGTCGACGTTCTTGGCCGACGCACTGCGCCGCATCAACGGATCGCTGGGCTTTGACGACGAGTCGTACCATCGTGCACTTGCTGCCTCGATGCTCGTGAGCTGCGACAATGCGCATGCCGTGCACCCCAACCACGCCGAGAAGTGCGACGCCCGCAATCAGGTTGTGCTCAACGGCGGTATCGTTATCAAGGAAGCCGCCAACCAGCATTACTGCACCGATGCCTTTAGCCGCGCAGTGTTCCAGGCTATTTGCGATGACGCCGACGTGCCCACGCAGGCCTTCGCCAACAAGAGCGATATGGCGGGTGGCTCCACGCTTGGCAACCTGTCGAACATGCAGGCGAGCATGCATGCCGTGGACGTGGGCCTGCCGCAGCTGGCCATGCACTCAAGCTACGAGACCGGCGGCGTACGCGACGTGATGTACGCCATTCGCGCCCTCACGGCTTTCTACGAGCGAAACCTAACCATCAACGGCGCCGAAAGCGTGGAGCTCTAAAACCTGCTAAAAGGGACAGGTTTATTATGCAGGTTTTATCTGGGCAAATGCCGCAAAGCCAACAGCTGGACAGAATTGTTATGACACCGCAGGTTGAGCAAGCGTCAGCGAGCGATGTCCAGAGCGAACAAGTTGGCATGAAAAAGGCAAGGCATAGACCTTCTGGTCATGCCTTGCCTTTTGAATGACAAATTGTCGCTCTGGGCGGCGCGTAGCGTCGACCGGTCCGCCGTTCGTTAGAACGGCGGAACCCTAATGTTCGATCCAACAGCGCAGGGTCTCGCCGGCTTGCAGGTGACGCAGATTCTCTGCGGCAATGTCGACCACATTGTTGAGCGTGGCTGCCAGGTGGAACCAGCCGGAGACGTGCGGCGTGATGAGCATGTTGGGCGCATCCCACAGCGGGCTTGTTGCGGGCAGTGGCTCAGGGTCGGTGACATCGACCGCGGCACCGGCAAGGTGTCCGGACTCAAGAGCGGCAACCAGATCGTCGGCAACCACAAGATCGCCGCGGCCGCCGTTGGCAAAGAAGGCGCCCGGTTTCATCGCGGCGAAGAACTCGGCGTTCGCCAGACCGCGGGTCTCGGGTGTGCTGGGCATAAAGGATGCGACGATGTCGGCCTCCGCCAGGCGCTCAGACAGGGCATCCATGCCGTCCATGTCCTCAAACACAATGGGGTAGACGAGCGGATGGCGCTTGATGCCGCGGACGTGCGCGCCCATGCTGCGGCAGAGCGTGGCAAAGTGGCCGCCAATGTCGCCCGCGCCCAACACCAGCACATTGGCATTTTTGAGCGAGGTGACCGGGCCTAAGTCCTCCCAGCGATGCTCGCGCTGCAAGTCGTGATAGCCGGGCAGGTGCTTCATCATGGAAAGGACCATGGCAAACATGTGCTCGCTCACGGCCTGGCCGTAGGCGCCGATTGAGCAAGACAGCTTGGCTTCAGCCGGCACGGTGCCGGCGGCGAGATAGTCGTCATAGCCGGCGGTCTGCAGTTGCAGCAGCTGGAGGTGCTCGCATGCGGTCAGCAGGGAAGGGTCGATGTTGCCCAAGATCACGTCGGCATCGGCGACCTGCTCGCGCGTGATGGCGTCGGCACTCGTGTAGATAAAGTCCTCGCCCGGAGCGCTCGACTCAAGAATTGCGCGATGACGGTCGTTGACGGGCAACAAAACCAGGATGTTCACAAACGGTCCTCTCCGCCCAACCTGCCAAAAGGGGACAGGTTTATTTTGGCAGGTTTTATCAGGCAAAACGCTATAAAAACGCCGGGCTTCGCGATGGTTAACATATCCATCGCGAAGCCCGGCGCATCCACGGCTACCAGCTCAGCAGCTCGTAGCCGTCCTCGGTCACCACGAGCTGTACCTCGCACTGGGCCGAATCGCTGCCGTCCTTGGTGCGCACGCACCAACCGTCGCCCTTGCTGATCTTGATGTCGGGCGCTCCGGCGTTGACCATGGGCTCAATGGTAAAGACCATGCCCGGGGCCATGATGGTGTCCACATCGGGCGCCTCGGTGGTAAAGCCCACAAACGGGTCCTCGTGGAACTCTTTGCCAATGCCGTGTCCGCCGTACTCGCGCACTACGCTAAAACCGGCGTCCTCGACCGTCTTTTGCACGGCCTCAGCCATCACGGAGAGCGGCAGCCACGGCTTGACGGCAGCCAGACCCGCCTCCACGCTGGCGCGGGTGACGTCGACCAGGCGCTGGCGCTCGGCAGAGACCTCGCCGATGCAGAACATGCGGCTCGAATCACTAAAGTAGCCGTCTAGGATCGTGGAGCAGTCCACGTTGATAATATCGCCCTCATGCAGCACGTCCGTATCGCAGGGGATACCGTGACAGACCACGTCGTTGATCGAGGTGCAAACGCTCTTGGGGTAGCCCTCATAGTTGAGGTCGGCCGGCGTGCCACCGTGCTCGACGGTGTAGTCGTAGATCATCTGGTCGATCTGGTTGGTGGTCATGCCCGCGGCGATGTGTTCGCCTACGTAATCGAGCACGCCCACGTTGATGGCGGCCGAGCGCTTGATGCCCTCGATATCGGCGGGCGTCTTGTAGAGCGTGCGGGGCAGAACCTCCCAGCCCTCTTCCCACAAGCGCTCGAGGCGCTCATCAAAGGCGCTATGGCATTTCTTATATTTTTTGCCGCTGCCGCACCAGCAGGCGTCGTTGCGGCCGGGCACGGGTCCATTGTCAAACATGGCTAACTTCCTTTCATTCGCAGCTAGTATAGCCCACCCACGCGTCCATAAAAGTTGCGGTGATATAGTTCCGATTTAAGCGGTTTAACAGCATAAATAGGAACTATATCACCGCAACTGATGGAGCGGGATGGCAGGCACTAGCTGCTGCGTGGTTTTGCTAGTAGCTCACCTGGCAGGGAATGCCGAGGGCGCGCACGCGCGCGGCAATGGCGTCGAGGGCCTCGGGTGCTGCTTTGGCAAGGCCTGCGACCGGTGTCTCGCGCGCCACCGTGTAGATGGTCGCCTCCTGCGGACGAATGCGCTCGAGCACCGCGAGCCAGGGGGCGACGTACTCCTCGCCGGTGTTGTCGATGGGCTTGCCCTGATACTCACCGGTCAAAAAGATCGTCTGGATAATAACGTGACCGTCAAAGCTTGCGAACGTCTCGATCTGGTGCTCGACGTCGTAGGGGCCAACGGGCTGGTCGAGCAGCTGGATAAATGCCGGGTCGACGGTATCGAGCTTAAGAATGTTGTCATCGACCATCATGAGCGCGTCGTGCACCTCGGGGCGGTCGGCGCGCGTGCCGTTGGAGAGCACGGCGATCTTGGAGTTTGGGGCAAGCTCGTCGCGCAGCGCGACGGCGCCGGCGATGGCCTGCGGAAACTCCGGTGCGGCGGTGGGCTCGCCGTTGCCTGCGAAGGTGATCACATCGGGGAGCTCGCCCTCGGCTGCCATCTCGCGCAGCTTTGCCTCGAGCGCGTCGAGTACCACGGCAGCTGTGTTGTACGGCTCATGGCAGGGGCGCTCGGCGTTGAGGCCGTTTTCGCAGTAAATGCAGTCGAACGTGCAGATTTTGCCGCTGGCCGGCATCATGTTGACGCCGAGCGAGAGACCAAGGCGACGGCTGCGAACGGGCCCAAAGATGGGGCTGGCATTCAAAAACGTAGACATAGGCATATGCTCCTCAAGACAATTGTGCCTAAGCATAGCATCGGCTCCAAAGCAAGGTGCGGGCTCTTGCTTTACAAGTTTCGTTTTTTCACGTCGCCCATTATGCCGCGCCATGAAAAGCCTCGGGTCGGGTAAAGTTAATCTGTTAACAAGGTGTAAGGCAATGTGGGTCCATCCAACCGCGCTGACGTGCAACTGGATGAGCATTGATGATGGGGGCACAACATGAATTTTACGGTCGAGAATGCGGGCACCACGATTGCCTGTCGCGAATATGCCGGCCCAGATGTGTCGCCTGATGCTCCTGCCTTGGTGTGCGTGCACGGCGCTTGTGTCGACGGCACATTTTTCGACGGTATCGCTTGTGAGCTCAGCCGCAACTACCGCGTAATTGCCTACGACCGCCGCGGCTGCGGTGGCAGCAGCGATGCGGCAGACGGCAGCTATGATCTTGCCGCTCAGGCCGCCGACCTGCAAGCCGTGATCGAACACGTTGGCGCTCCGACAAATGTGCTTGCGCATAGCGCCGGTACGTTGGTGGCGCTGGAGCTTCTTCGCGCCGAACCCCATCTCGTCGCCCGTGCGATTCTGCATGAGCCGGCTGTGTCGGCCGAAGGCGTCGGCATGGGCGCAGCTCCGGTTTTGCTCGATATGATTGCGGCTGGAAAGGTTTCAAGGGCGCTCCGGCTTTTCTTGGGAGCCCTCGGCGACTTGGACCCCGAAGCTCCCGGGACGACCGAAGCGGAAGCCAAACATGCCCTGCGCAATGGTCGTTGCTTTATGGCTAATGAATACGGAACAAATATGACATATGCTCCCGACTGGGAGCGCGTCCGCGCGTCAAAGGCGGTGTCGGCCGTGTTTTTGGGCGAGCTTTCGGTCGATACACCCCGCGAGGCTGGCACGCGAGCGGCTGCCGAATATCTCGATTGCCCCCTTGTGACGATCCCGGGCGCGCATAACGGTCTGCGCGATCGCCCCGTTACGGCGGCAAACGCCGTTCGCGATGTCTTGGAGCGTTAGCACGCTCGATGACCTGCGGGGAGAGGGGCTGTTAGCGTTTCGTCATTGTTAACGAATGCGCCCATAACCGCGCGCCCGCGGCTCCATTACCGCCGTTTGCCAGGTCATAAAAATGTAACGATAATCGCGCGTTTGCCTTCAGCTGTTAGATGCTACCCTTGTACCAATTGATATGCACCGTTGCCGTGCGTAACGATAGGAAGGGCCCCATATGCTCAATAATCACGAGGTCAATCTAACCGACGAGGAGGCTGCCGCCGAGGTCGCCCGCGTCGCGAAGACCTACCCCGTGGTGCGTTTGTTGTCGGCCGATCAGATTAAGAGCGAGCCTAACTGCTTGCTCGCCGGCGATCGCTGCCCTTGTCTGCGTCAGTCGAGTCTTGAGGCCTTGGCAGGTTCCGATGATGTATCGGAGCAGCTGCTCAATGATGGTACCGAGTACCGCGCTCGCCTGCGCCCTCTGAAGGTCGAGGGCGAGCCTCACGTCCTGCTGATGGTGCGTCCGATCGATGAGCAAGAGGCTGCAGAAGAGGACCTCGTCTACACCGACGTGCTGACGAGTGTGCGCAATCGCCGATATTACGAGGAAAAGCTCCGTAGCGCCCGCATGAATGCCGGCGTTGCGGTGATCGACCTTGATGATTTTAGGGTCTTCAACGATACGTGTGGCCGTCATGCCGGCGACCTTGCGCTCGGTGCTGTGGCGACAGCCATACGCAGCGGAATTCGTTCGACTGACGAGCTTGTACGCTATGGCTGCGACAAGTTTGTGGTCGTCATGCCCAATATTCCCTCCGATGACTTCACCCGTCGCCTGCATCAGGTGTCCGATGCCGTTCATGCCACGATTGTTCCGGGCCATGAGTACGTGAGCTTGACGGCATGTGTTGGCGGTGTTCGCATTCATGGCGAGACGGTCGATGAAGGAGTTGGCCGCGCTGTCCAGTTATTGAGCCGCGCTAAGGCAAAAGCCGGTACGGTCGTGACCGATGCCGATTCCATCGAAGCCTTCCAAAGCGAAAAGCCTTTGGTGCTTATTGTCGATGACTCCGAGATGAACCGAGCCATTCTCAACGAGATGCTCAAGGACGAGTATTGCATCCTCGAGGCCGACAACGGTCGTACGGCGCTCGACATGGTCGACCGCTATGGCGATGAGTTGTCGCTCGTGCTGCTGGATATTGTCATGCCGGGCATAAGCGGCTTTGAGGTGCTGGCCGATCTGTCGCGCCGATCGGGTATCGACAATCTGCCTTTCATCATGATTTCGAGCGAAGATTCCGATGATATGGTTCTGCGCGCGTACGAGCTGGGCGCCTCGGACTATATCAACCGCCCGTTTGACTCCCGTGTCGTGCGCCGCCGCGTAAGCAACACCATCCGCCTGTACGCCAAACAGCGCCGCCTGACGAACCTGCTGTCCCAACAGTACAACGAGCGCGTCAAGAACAGTCGCATGCTCATCGACATCATGGCCGGCGTCATGGAGCTTCGCAACGGCGAGAGCGGCAGGCACGTTACGAACATCGAAAAGCTGACCGAGCTGCTGCTTGGCTATCTGGTCCAGCGTAGCGGCACGATCTCCCTCGACAATGAGGAACGCTCCACGATCGCCATGGCTTCGGCGCTGCACGATATCGGCAAGATGTCGATTGACGATGCGATCCTCAACAAGCCCGGGCGCCTCACGCCCGAGGAATTCGAGATTATGAAGACGCATACCACGATTGGCGCCAACATGCTGCTCGAGCTGGGCAGCCATCACGCCGGCAATGCGCTTTTGGAATATGCGTACCAGATTGCGCGTTGGCACCACGAGCGCTGGGACGGCAAGGGTTATCCCGATGGCCTTAAGGGCGACGAAATTCCCATCGCCGCGCAGGTGGTTTCGGTGGCTGACGTGTACGATGCACTGACGAGCGTGCGCGTATACAAGGACGCTATCCCGCACGAGGAGGCGATCCAGATGATCCTGGACGGTAAGTGCGGCACCTTTAACCCGCTGCTGCTCGATTGCCTGCTCGAGGTGCAAGACCAAATTGCCGAGACGTTGGCACGCCCCGCCGACGTCGTCGCGTTTCCCACGATTTAGTTTGACCAAAGGAGTTTTTAATCCATGATTTCCATGCGTGAGGCGTATGAGAAGATCGGCGCTAATTATGACGACGCGTGCGCTCGGCTGATGGGCGGGGAAATGCTTGCCCGCTTTGCCCTCAAGTTTTTGGATGACGAGAGCATGGACAAGCTGGAGGCCGCCATGGCGGCAGGAGACGCCGAAGGTGCGTTTATGGCAGCGCACACGCTCAAGGGCGTGAGCCAGAACCTGGGATTCGATAATCTGTACGAGCCGGCGGTCGTGGTAACCGAAGCGCTGCGCGGCGCCGATGCCGTTGACGGCGCCCGCGAGGGGATGCATGCGCTGCAGCAGCAATATGCGGCTACGATGTCGGCCCTGCGCGAGGCGGCTGAATAAGAGCTAGCGAGCCTGCTTAACCTTTGCCGCCGCCTCGACAAACGACTTCCAGAGGTTAAAGTCGGTTTCGAGCGTCTGCCAGGTGTACTCGGGATGCCATTGCACGCCCAGGCAGAAGGGTTGGCCTTCGACTTCGATGCACTCGGGCACGCCATCGGTTGCCTTGGCGACCAAGCGCGTGCTTTTACCCAGACGATCGATGCAGCAGTGGTGTGCGGAGTTGGTCTGGATAAGCCTGTGCCCGCCAAGCGCGCGCTCCAGCAACGAGCCCGGCACGACCTCGACGGGATGCACGGGGTCGTTGAGCACGTGGGTATGGCGCCACTGCGTGCGGCCCTCGCGCGCGCCCAGGCTTGGCACGTCCATGCACAGGGTGCCGCCGGTGGCGACATTGAGCAACTGCGTGCCGCGGCAGGTGGTAAAGAGCGGCTTTTTGGCGCGGAGCACCTCGCCGACCAGCTTAAACTCAAAGCTATCGCGGATCTCGCAGCAGAGGGTGGGGTCGTAGGGTCGATCATCGCCCCAACGTTTGGGATTGACATCGGGGCCGCCGGGAATGGCGATGCCGTCGGCGATATCGACGTAATGACGGATGACCTCAATGTCCTCGGTGATGGACATCTGCAGCGGCAGGCCGCCGGCGGCAAGGATGGCATCGACAAAGACGCTCGCAATCTCCTCGTTGGGGGAGAGCGTCTCGCTCAAATAGGGTTTCGCTTCTTCCCAGCGTGGTGCGACCAGGATGAGCGGACGGTCGGCGGGATCGACGTCGACGTGCGGAGTGTAGGACGATGAGGTGCGGGTTCCGATCATGGGCGTAGCTTTCGAATCCGGGTGGACATGGCACAGGGGTGGCGCGGAGCAAACGTTACTGATGAATTTGCCCGCGTGGCAATTGGGTTAGTGGCCCTTGATGGAGTTGAGGAAGTCCTGGGCGCGCTTGGTCTGGGGGTGATCGAAGAACTCGTCGGGCGTGCCGGTTTCCACGATCTGGCCGTCGGCCATAAACACGACGCGATCGGCCACGCGGCGGGCGAAGTTCATCTCGTGCGTGATGACGATCATCGTCATGCCCTTCTGGGCCAAGCGCACCATGACCTCGAGCACCTCGTTGATCATTTCGGGATCGAGGGCGCTTGTGGGCTCGTCAAAAAGCATGGCCTTGGGCTGCATGGCGAGTGAACGGGCGATGGCCACGCGCTGCTGCTGGCCGCCCGAAAGCTGTGCGGGCACCTTGTCGGCCTGCTCGGCCACGCCCACGCGGCCCAGCAGGTCCATGGCGCGCTCGCGGGCCTCGTCCTTGGAGACACCCAGCACATCGACCGGTCCCAGCATGACGTTCTGCAGCACCGTCATATGTGCGAACAGGTTGAACTGTTGGAACACCATGCCCAGCTCGGCGCGCATACGGGCAAGGTCCTTGCCTTCTTGCGGCAGGGGCTCGCCCTCGATGAGGATCTCGCCCGAGTCGATGGTTTCCAGGCGGTTGATGGTGCGGCACATGGTTGACTTGCCCGAGCCCGAGGGGCCAATCACCACGACGACCTCGCCGCGGTCGACCGACAGATTGATGTCGTTGAGAACGTGCAGGTCGCCATAGTGCTTATCGACGTGTCTGAGCTCGATCAGCGGCTGATTGCCGGTGGAAGAGGTGCTCTGTGCCATGGTGCTCGGCTCCTTATGACTTGAAATGGTAAAGCGTTAGCGGATGATGGTCGCGCCGGTCTTGTGCGAAACATAGACAGCGGCCTTGTTGATCGCGACGTTGATGAGGATGTAGATGACTGCGATCACCAGGTAGACCGATACGAGGGCGTCGTAGTTGGTAATGAGCACGCGGGCGTTTTGCATGAGGTCGGGGTAGCTCACCACGTAGGCGACGGTGGTGTCCTTGACCACGACCACAAGCTGCGAAATCAAGGACGGAATGATAAACCGAATAGCCTGCGGCAACACGATTTTAAAGGTGATTTTGGCCCTGGAGAGACCGAGCGCCTGGGCCGCCTCGACCTGCCCGCGCGGTACGGCGTTGACGCCGGCGCGGAAGATCTCGGCAAGTACGCCGGCTGCGGCGAGCGCGACGGGAAGCGTGAGCATCCAAAACGACGGTAGCGCGATCTTGTACTGGGGCAGCACCAAAAAGAAGAAGTAGATAAACAGCAGGCTCGGCACACCGCGGAAGAAGTCGGTAAGCACGCGGCAGACCAGCTGCAGCGGCTTAATGTCGCTGGTGCGGCCGAGCATAAGGGCTAAGCCCAGCACCAGCGCGATGGCGCCAGCGGTGAGTGCGACTTTAACGGTGCCCTCAAAGCCGGCAAGCAAGAACTTCCAGGTGGTGAGGTGCGTAAAGAAATACCAATAGTGGACCGAAAGCTGGCCGGTCACATAAAAGCGCTGCAGTACCAGGGCGACGAGCGCGGCGACGGCGACGAGTGAGATGGCGGTGCCGATGCGAATCTTGGCGCGCATCTTGGGGCCGGGAGCCTCGTAGAGCGCATCGCGCATGGTAAGCGCAGGGGAGGAGTGCTTGCTCATCGGAGGATCCTCACCTTCTTATCGATGTAGTTGCCAATGTGGCTCACCACAAAGGCCGTGCCCAGGTAGCCGAGCGCCGAGATAAAGAACGCGGCGACGCCGCCGAGCGAGCGCGTGTTGATGTAGCTCACCACGCCGGTAAGCTCTTGCGGCTTAAGCGGCACCTGGCTGCCCAAGGCGGTAGTGAGCATGACGGCGATAAAGAGGTTCGTCATGGGCAATACGCTTGAGCGCAGTGCCTGCGGAATCACGATTTTGGCGAGGATGCGGTTAAAGCTCATGCCGAGCGAGCGGGCGGCTTCCACCTGGCCGACGCCGACGGTGTTGATGCCGCTCATAAAGTTTTCGGAGCCAAAGGCCGAGCCCAAAAGGACCGTGGCGACGATAACGCAGGTGCGGTAGGGCAGAACGACCTTGAGCGGCGGCAGCGCATAGACGACGATGATGAGCAGCGCGATGCCGGGGATGTTACGGAAGACCTGGACATACAGGTCGCCAAAGACGCGCAGTGGCTTGAGCGGCGACACGCGCATCACGGTGACGGCGACGGCCAGTACCATGGCGATGGCAAACGACTCAAGCGTCATGCCCCAGGTTGCTAGCAGCGCGTCGATATAGTTCTGGCCATAGAGCGACCAGAGTTCGGAGAGACTCATGCGGACCTCCCGCCGATAAGGAAAGGGGCTCCCGTGTGTACGGAAGCCCCGACAACTCAGTGAGGAAACAGTTTACCGCAATAAAGCGCATCATGCGTTTCCGTATGGTTTCGTTGCGGCCGTTACCAGGCCCGCTGCCTAGGCGCCGATCTCGGGCAGCTCGGGAACATTGGTGTCGCCCGTACGGTCGCCGATGCAGATCTGCCACAGCTCGGTCCAGGTGCCGTCGTCCTCGATCTTCTTAAGGAAGTCGTTGACAAAGGCGACGCCGTCGGAATCGAGCGGCAGGCCGATGCCGTAGGGTTCCTTGCTGCCGAAGGGCTTGCCGGCGATCTTGTACTTACCAGGCTCGCGGACCAGGGCGCTCTGCTGCATGTTGTTATCGATGACGTAGGCGTCAACGCGGCCCTGCTGGAGTGCCTGGCGGGCCTCCTCGTCGGTCTTGAACTCCTGCTGGCTGGCCTTGGGGGCGAACTCCTCCAGGATGGCGGGGCCGTTGGAGCCGGACTGGACGGCGACGTTCTTGTCGGCCAGGTCGTCGACGCTCTTAATGTCGTCGTTATCGGCGAGCACCAGGATGGCCTGCTGGGTGTAGTAGTAGGGGCCGGCAAAGGAGACAAGCTTCTTGCGCTCGTCAGTGATGGTGTAGGTGGCAAAGACGGCGTCGACCTGGCCGTTCTGCAGGACGGACTCGCGCGTGTCCGAGGTCACCTGGGTGATCTCGACCTTGTTCTCGCCCAGAATGTAGTTGGACAGGAGCTGTGCGATACCGGCATCGAAGCCGCGGGTCTGACCGTCTTTCTCGTTGAGGAGGGAGAAGAGCGTAGAGGTCTGAACGCCGCCGATCTTAAAGACGCCGGCGTCCTTGACGGCCGTGGCCCAGGTGCTGGCGGCGATGGCGTCGTCATCGGCCTTGGGGCCGTTGTCGACGAGCTTGTCGAATGCCTTAGCGTCGAGCGTGGTGGAAGCTTCGGTATCCTCGGAGCCCTTGGAGGAGCCGGCGGCGGAACCCTTGTCGGCCTCGGCGCTGGTGTCGGAGCAGCCGGCAAGACCAAGGCCGGCGACGGTTGCGAAGGTGGCGGCAACGAAGCCGCGGCGGTCGAGAACGACCTGCTGGGAGAGGTTCTTGCTCATGGTAGAACACCTTTCTCAATAAAATCCCTAGCGGTTGAGTAGAGTTATACCCCATCGCGCTCAAATGGGTCAACACGAAATAACTCAGAAACATACTTGCCTTATGGGTTATTGTATCTACCAAAAAGGGACAGGCACCTTCGTGGTGGTTCTGGCCGATGCAGCGGCATGCCTTACTGTTTTGTCTCGATCTGTAACATCTTCAGCCGTTTTTGCCGAGTAACTGTTACAGATTGAGATTTTCTATTCAAGGGAATTCGAATGTCTCAATCTGTAACAGGTAGACGAGGAAATGGGTTCTAACTGTTACAGATCGAGATTTTCTCCTTAGGGGGATTTGAATGTCTAGATCTGTAACAGTTAGACGGGAATTCGGGCCCTAGATGTTACAGATTGAGATAATTGAGCTGTGAAAACAAAAACCTCCGCGAGGGTGCTTCCCTTGCGGAGGTTTTCTTACTCGTTGAGCAGTCTCACGGCCTCGGCGGCCATGTTCTCGACCGTCATGCCGTTCTGAGCGAGCAGCTCGTTGGGGTCGTAGCGGTCGGGGAAGCCCTTGGCGATGCCGAAGGTGCGCGTGCGCAACGGCGTGCATGCCAGATAACATGCCACGCGCTCGCCCCAGCCGCCGTCCAAGATGCCGTCCTCGAGGGTGACGACAACGCGATGCTTGGCGGCAAGGCTGTCGAGGAACTCACGGTCAAGCTCGGTTGCAAAGCGCGGGTTGACGAGCGTGGCCTCGATGCCGTACTCGGCAGCCAAGCGATTTGTCACGCGCTCGCCAAGCTCAAAGAAGTCGCCAAGTGCGAGCACGGCCACGTCGCGGCCCTGGCGCACCACGTTGTAGCGAACGGCGCTGTAGTCGGTGTCTTCGGCAGGTGCCAGGTCGGGGCGGCTTACCAGGCCAATGCCCGGTACACGGATCGCTACGGGATGCTCGCGGTGGTCGAGCGACCAGCTCAGCATGGACAGATATTCCTCCATGCAGGCTGGTGCCAAGTAGTGCATGTTGGGAAGACCGCCCAGCATGGAAATATCAAAGAACGAAAGGTGCGTCTCGGACGTAGTGCCAAAGATTGATGCGCCAAACACTAGGATCGTCGCCGGGGCATCGTTGAGGCACAGGTCGTGCCACAGCTCGTCGTAGGCGCGCTGCAAAAACGTGCCGTACACACCAAAGACTGGCTTGGCGCCCGAGCGCGCCAGCGCGGTGGCAAAGGTCACGGCGTGCTCCTCGGCAATGCCCACGTCAACAAACTGCTTGCCTGCCGCGGCGCGAAGCTCGGGTGTAAAGCCCATGATGTAGGGCGTGGCGGCCGTGATGCCCACGACCTGCGGATCGCGCTCTATGGCGGCGCTGAGCGCCTCGCCCGTAATGTCGGCATAGGTGCGCGGCGCAGGCTCGCTCGGATGACCCGGGCAGAGCTTGCGCCCAGTCGCCATGTCAAACGGACCCACGTGGTGCCAGCGCTCGGGGTCGCTCTGGGCCGGCTCAAAGCCCTTACCCTTGGCGGTGGAGACGTGCAGCACGATGGGATGATCGATATTGCGCAGTTCCTGCAGCGCGTCGACCAGGGCCAACACATCGTTACCGGCGTCCAGATAGCGGTAGTCGAGCCCCATCGCGCGGAAAACGTTGCGCTCACAGGTGCCGTTGCTGGCGCGCAGCTCGGCCAGATTGCGATACAGGCCGCCATGGTTCTCGGCAATGGACTGGTCGTTATCGTTGACGATGATGATCAGGTTGCTGTCGAGCTCGGCGGCATTGTTAAAGCCCTCAAACGCCAGACCGCCCGAAAGCGAACCGTCGCCAATGATGGTGATGACGTTGTACGCATCGCCCGCCAGGTCACGAGCGTGCGCCAAGCCGCAGCCCAGGCTCACCGATGTGGAGGTGTGCCCCATGGCAAACAGATCGTGCTCGGACTCGTCGGGATTGGCAAAGCCAGAGGCCTCGCCGTAGCGTGCCGGGTCGATATAGGTGTACGCGCGCCCGGTCAGCGCCTTGTGGGCGTAGGTCTGGTGCGACACGTCAAAGACAATTTTGTCGGTGGGGGAGTTAAACACGCGATGGAGCGCGACCGTAAGCTCAACGACGCCCAGGTTGGGGGCAACGTGCCCGCCGACGGCGGCGGAGCTTTCGAGGATGGCGTGGCGGATCTCGCCGCAGAGCTGCGGGAGCTCGGCGCGATCGAGAGCCTTGACGTCCTCGGGCGTTGTCGTTTGCGTAAGCAGCATCGTTGTGGGTTACTCCATGCGAATCGTGCGCCGGCACTCCCTCGGCCGGCACAATTGCACAAGACAGTCTCGCACATTTTGGCGTTTGATATGTGACGGCGGCGCGGTAATTCGCCAACTGGTGGGGCAAAACGTTTTGTCCGATGCCATACTGATAAGTTCCATGATGATTTTATTCATTGCGTGCAGGCTGTGGCTTGCCGCCGAGCGCCGCCGGAAGGAGGCCGCATGTCCGATACCGTTCGTGCCGAGAAAATCGCGTGCGAAGTAGACCATGCTGCCCGTCAACTGGCACAGGAGGGCCGTCTGGACCTGACGCGCGAGTTTATCCAGCATGGCGATGTGACGGTGTATACGCATGTGACCTCGGTGGCGCGGGCAAGTCTGTCCTTTGCCGAGCGCCTGGGCCGCGTCGGTATCTCCGTCGACCGCTTGTCGCTGCTGCGCGGGGCCCTGCTGCACGATTACTTTCTCTATGACTGGCACGATCCCGACCCAAGCCATCGACTGCATGGCTTTCGGCATCCGTTTTTTGCCCTGGCGCGTGCGGAGGAAGATTTTGAGCTGACGCCGCGCGAGCGGAATATTATCGTGCGTCATATGTTTCCGCTGGTGCCGGTGCCGCCGACGTGTCGTGAGGCATGGATTGTGTGCCTGGCGGATAAATGGTGCGCGCTGCGCGAGACGATTGCCGGCCGTCTGCCGCGCAAAGACAGGGCGGACGATGACGTGAGCAGCGAATCGAACGAAAAGAGGAGTGGGTAGACGGTGGGAACCGCGATCGACATGGCATTTGACGGCGCGACGCTTGCCGCCTGTCCGCTCTCGGCGCTGGTACTCTCGTTTGCCTTCTACGGTTTTTGCGGCTGGGTATGGGAGTCGACAGTCTGCGCCATGCTCAACCACGGACGCTTTGCCAACAGCGGCTTTTTGCTAGGGCCGTGTTGTCCCATCTACGGTGCGGGCGGCATCGCGTGCTGGTTGCTGCTGCGTGGAATCCCAGACGCCTCGAGCCAGTTTGTCGCTGCCGCGCTCGTATGCAGCGTGATCGAATATAGCGTGGGCGTGCTGTTGGAAAAAACGACGGGTGCCCGGTTTTGGGATTACTCGCATCTGCCGTTTAACCTGCACGGACGCATCTGCCTGTACTGGGCCTGCGCGTTTGGCTTGGGTGCGTTGTGTATTTGCCGTTTAGTGGAGCCGGCATTGCTGGGGCTGCTTGGCCATCTGCCGGTGCTGATTGTGCGGCTGTCCGCCTTTATCGTCGCGGTCGCGATGATGGTCGATGCGGTGTGCTCGTTGGCCAGCTGGCGCCGCCTGTCCGATCAGCTTGAGCGTGTGCGTGCCGACCTTGCCGACCGCATCAATGAGTCGCTTGCCGACGCCTCCGACTCTATGCTCGAACGTATTCCCGATTCGGCGATCGACTCGGTGGCGCAGACGCATATCCGCGGTCGCGCCGTTAACGCTTGGCTGGCCGAGCTGGGCGACGCGGCGCTCGATGCCCTGCGCGAGAAGGCTTCGATGCCGACGTTTATCTCGGATGGTGCTCGCGGCCTGGCGCTCGCTGCCCGCCGCGTTGCCGATGTCGCGCCGAGCATGCCGCGTCCGTCGCTCAGTCGTCGCCTTGCCGGCAAGCGCATGAGCCGTCCGGTGCCGAGTGTGTCGCTCAGCCGTCGTGACCTGCGCTTCTTTAACGCCTTCCCGCGTCTGCGCATCAATCGCTACGAGGGCGTCATCCGAGCTACCGACCTCCGCGACCGAGCCCGCGAGCTGTTCCGCCGCTAGCCGGGACGGGCGTGTTTGCGGCTTCCTTGCTCGCGTATTTCCCGTTCGTTTCGCGCCCGTTGCCGCGCCGTTTCCAAGATTGCGGCACCGTTTCCATTCGACAACGCAGCGTTTAACAACGCCGTATCTGGTCTACACCAGTTGCCCCTCGGCCGCATCATGAGCGCCGACAACGTTCATGCGACAAAGGGGGAGCGAATGTACGATACGGGATCGACAACGTTTATGCTCATCTGCACCATGCTCGTGTTTTTAATGACACCGGGTCTGGCGTTTTTCTATGGCGGCCTGTCCAGGCGCAAAAATGTCATCAACACCATGCTTATGTGCTTTGGCGCCATTGGCCTGGTTGGTGTACTGTGGATTGTTGCTGGCTGGTCGCTGGCCTACGGCGGCGACGGTTCCAGCCCGTTTATTGGAGGCCTTGACCAGTTGCTGTGCCTACCGGTGCTCAACCAGGTGCTGCAGGCGGCCGAGGGCAATGCTGCGGATGGTGCCGTCTACCCTCAGATCATCAACATCGCCTTCCAGATGGCGTTTGCCATGATCACCGCCGCTATCGTTACGGGCAGTCTGGCAGGCCGCGTTAAGTTTGGTGCCATGACGGCCTTCCTGGGCATTTGGCTGCTCGTGGTCTATGCGCCGCTCGCCCACATGGTTTGGGGCGGCGATGGTTCCTTTATCGGCGACATCATCGGCGCGCTCGACTTTGCCGGCGGCGACGTGGTACACATTTCGTCCGGTCTCACGGGCCTGATTCTCTGCTTAATGCTCGGCCGTCGTCGCGGCTTTGGCATGATGAGCTACCGTCCGCATAACGTGCCGTTTGTGGCGCTGGGCGCCGGCCTGCTTTGGTTTGGCTGGTTTGGCTTTAACGGCGGCAGCGAGTTTAAGGCCGACGCCGCGGCGGCGCTCGCCATCCTCAACACCGTGACGGCCAGCGCGGCGGGCATGGTCTCGTGGCTTGCCGTCGAGCGCGTGCACACCGGTCGCCCCACGCTGGTGGGTGCCAGCACCGGTCTGGTTGCGGGCCTTGTGGTGGTCACGCCGGGTGCGGGCTTTGTCGAGCCGTGGGCAGCGCTGGTCATGGGCCTGATCGTCTCGCCCGTCTGTTACCTGGTCATCAGCCATCTTAAGACCAAGTTTGGCTACGACGATGCGCTCGACGCGTTCGGTTGCCACGGTATCGGCGGCATCTTGGGCGGTGTGCTCACGGGCCTGTTCTGCGTGCCGGAGCTCTCGTGGACCGGTAAGGGCGGCCTGTTCTACACGGGTGACATGTCGCTGCTCATCTCGCAAATCCTGGGCATTGTGGTGACGGTCGCTATTGTGCTGGTGCTCGACTTGGTGATTGCCGCGGTGGTCAAGGCGCTGTTCCGCGGCAGCCTGCGCGTGGACGAGGCCGATGAGGCGCTGGGCTTGGATGCCAGTCAGCACGGCGAGAGCGCATATCCTTCGTTCTCCGGACTCGATTAGCAGCACGGCTTTCCCAGGCACCCGACCTTGCCCCTCAAGCCGTCGCTTGCGTACCGAAGTACGCGGCGCTCCTCTTTCGGGGCAATCTCGGGCACCTGGAAAACCCGTGCCATGTGAAGGACAATTCATTTCTTTTATTGAAGAGAGGAATTCACTATGAAGAAAATTACGGCTATCGTGCGCCAGGAGAAGCTTGAGGTTCTTAAAGACGCGCTGTTTGCTGCTGATGTTCGCGGTATGACTATCAACCAGGTGCAGGGCTGCGGCGCACAGCATGGCTGGAAGGAATACGTGCGCGGCAACGAACTGCTCGTCAATACCATCCCCAAGGTGCAGTTCACCCTCATCTGCGCTGATGAGCACGTTGACGGAATTGTCGACATCATCTGCAATGCCGCCCGCACCGGTGCCGTTGGAGACGGCAAGATTTGGGTCGAGCCGGTCGAAGAAGTCATCCGCATTCGCACCGGCGAACACGGCCCGGCCGCGGTGTAGAATCGACCGTCTGCCATCCGCAACGTTAAAATGCTGCAATGAGGCACAAGACTTGCGTTGCGGATGGGCGGATTATGGGTCGCAATAAATATCCCGAGGAGACGGTCGCGAAGATTCTCGACGCGGCACTGGAGCTATTCTGCGCACAGGGTTATGAGGGGACGAGTATTCAAGATATCGTTGACCGTCTCGACGGCATGACCAAGGGCGCTGTCTATCATCACTTCAAGAGCAAAGAAGAGATTTTCAACGCCGCGTTTGATCGGGCGATGACTCCGATTGTTGAGCACCGCCGCTCGATGCTTGGCGTCGGTAATATGACCGGAGCCCAAAAGCTCAGGCGGCTGTACGCGCCCGAGTCCGTTGTTCCGCAAATTGAGCTATGGGCACGCATGCATCCTGCGGCGGATCCGGTAAAAAGCTCGCGTCTACTGGCGATGCAGTACCAGGGCTCGTTTGACGAGTCAGCCGATGGCTGTCTCTTGCCAGTGATCGAGGAGGGCATCGCCGACGGCTCCATTGCGTGCGAATGCCCGCGCGAAGCGGCGGAGGCCGTATCGTTGCTAGCGAATCTCTGGCTGCTGCCGCTGTTCCGTCCGCTCGAGCCCAAGGAGCGAATGCTCGCTCGTGCACAATGTCTGGCGCAGATGGCCGCTGCGGTGGGACTCGATTTGGGCGAGGAAGTGCTCCAGACAACGGCACGGATTTGGGACGTATGGGACCGCGTTGAGTGGTAATATAGATACCAACGGTATGTAATTGATTTGTGAGGGTAGCCACGGCTGCCCTTTTCAAGTCATTAAATACATACTAGTGGTATGTATAGGGGGTGGGCTTATGGCTGGGCTGAGAGACGTCGGCGTCTCGTTGAAATCAAAAACAGTGCGGTCAATCAGGCTCGCGGAACTTCTGGTTGCGCAGCTGTGCACGTATTCGATGCTGTCGGCGCTGTGCTTTGCGTATCCGCTTTACTTGTTCGATTGCAGCGGATCGTCAACGTTATATGGCACCGCCGTGGCGATAGCGTTCATACCCGGCGTACTCGCAACTCCGATTGGCGGAATCTTGGCGGATAGGGGAAGACATCGCGAGGCCCTCGTGGCCCTCGGCATTGCTCTGATGACTGCATCACTGCTGTCTATCCCCATGAAGCACTCATTGCCTCTTGCGGTCGTCGTAGTAGCGATACTTTGTGTTCAATATGGTGTTCAATCGCTGCTGAAGCCAATGCTCCAAATTGAGACGGTGCGCATGGCGGGTGAAGAGAAGGTTGAGCGGGCCACTGCATTGGTTTCGCAGATGACCATGGTGAGCAATATCTTGGGCCCTGTGGTCGGGACGGCAGTCTATGGGTGCTTTGGCATCGATGCTCTTTGCACAATCGCGTCGGTAACGTTTGCGATTTCAGCTCTGTTGTTTGGTGGCGTACTCAAGCAAAATGCCTCATCTGAAACGATGGGAGACGGCGCGACTCGTACGACATGCCGAAACGATTTTCGGGAGTCGATTCGGTATCTGTTGCAAAATGCATCATTGGTCGCTGTGATTTTGCTTGCGGCAGTTTTGAACCTTGCGTTGGTTGGGCTAACGATTGGCACTCCCATTATTGTTACAAAGCATCTCGGCATGCAATCGTCCTGCGTTGGGATAGTTGAGGTGGCTATGGGCTTGGGTGGTCTTGCCGGCAGTGGCTTGGTCGGCATTTGGCCGCATCGCTTTTCTTTCAATGGCATATGTCGATATGTTGCGATGATCTGTTTTGGAGTCGCACCGATTATTGTTACGCTGCTGTTCGGCGCAGATGTATGCGTGTTCACCGTGTTTGCGGTCGCTTCGGCATGGGTCATGGTGTGGGCAAGCATCGCGTCGGTTGAAATCATCGCGTTTGCCCAGCGGGCAGCGCCGACTGAACTCTGCGGAAAAGTGCTTTCGGTCGTTTACATGGTCCTTTCCTGCGCAACGCCGATCGGGCAATTGGTGTACGGGGTTGCATATGATCGATGGGCACCGGCGATTGTATTCGCAGCCATGTTGGCGGTGCTGACGTTGACGACGGCTCTGTTTTATCGGCTGAAAAATCGATTGCGGCGATTGTCTTAACGCGCTGGGGCACTGTGGCTTTGCGGGAGCGAATGTCCCGGCGCGTTGGAGCGCCCTTGCATGGGCACGCTCATTCTCGTCTACAATATCGTGCAGACGAAGGAGAGGCATGCCCATGATCAAGATGTTCGCGAGTGACTTAGACGGAACGCTGCTTAACGCCCTGCACGAGGCAGATAGGACTATCCGCCGCGCCATTCGCGAGTTGACTGAGGCTGGCCTGCATGTGGTTCCCGCGACTGGACGCTCGACGTTGCCGATCGGCGAGCATGGCTTTACGGGCCTGGCGCTTGACGCCTGCTGCTCCAATGGGTCCATCGTGCGCGACAGCCATGGCGAGGTGCTCAAGACCTGGACCATCGATCCGCAGATCACCGAGGAGCTGCTCAAGGAGTTTCCGGATATCTGTTTTGACTGCTCCACGCCCGACGGCATGTTTTCGAGCGGATCGTTCGAGATGCACCAGGCGGGCTTTAAAAAGGACAGCCCCATCAAGCGTATTGTGATGCGCGGCATGCGTGCGCGCGGCGGGTATCACGAGGAACAGTATTTCGACCAGTCGATCGGCGATATCTTGCGTCACGATGTATGCAAGATCAATTGTCGCGTGACCTCGCCCGAGCTGGAGCGCGACCTTAAGGCGTATCTTGCCGAGCGCTCGGACCGTGTGGTCAACGCGCCGTTCGATCCGGTGATGTTCGAGATCACGGACGCGGCATGCAACAAGGGCGAGAGCGTGGCCTGGCTGGCGGGTTACTACGGCATTGCCGAGGACGAGGTCGCGGTCTATGGAGACGGCGGCAACGACATCGCCATGCTCAAGCGTTTCCGCCACAGCTACGCGACCAAAAACGCAAGCGATGCAGCTAAGGCCGCCGCGAGCGTGACCATCGGCAGCTGCATGGTCCATGCCGTCCCCAAACACATGCTCGCCACCATGCGCAAGCAAAACTCCCGCACCATCATCGAATAATGTGACAAAGGGACTGCCCCCTCGTCACATTCTAAATATTGCCTTTACGTGTTGATGCACACGGTGTGCAATAATACTCGCACTGTGCAATAGCGCACAGGCTGAGTAACAAGGAGGACGCTTGTCCCAGCTCGAGAAATGCGACCGCCGGTCCCTTCGCTCGCAGCGTGCCCTTCGCCAGGCACTTGCCAGCGAGCTTGCCGAAAGCGGCGATCTTTCGCGCATTAACGTCGCGTCGCTTACCGAGCGTGCCGGCCTCACGCGCCGTACGTTCTATTCGCACTATCGCGATATTCCCGACTTTATCAACCAGATCGAGGACGGCTTGCTGGCCGAGATCCGTGAGCGCATTGAGCTCATCACCGCAGCCCAGCTGCCTGATCTCTATCACAACATCGATGAGCTCGAGCCGGCACCCGGTTCGGTTGAGCTGCTGCGTTATCTTGCGGCCAACCGCGACTTAATCGGTGCGCTGCTGGGCCCGGGCGGCGATCAGGCCTTCATTAAAAAGATTATCGATACCGCACGTGAGGCCGTGGTGCCGCGTGCGCAGACGGGCATTTTGGGCCTGGCGCTGGGCACGTTCTTTGACTACTACGTCACCTACGTCGTGAGTGCCGAGGTCGGCCTGATCCAGCGCTGGTTTGAGCGCGGGCTTACCGAATCGCCCGAGGCCATGGCACGCATTATGACGGTGCTCGCTTTTGTGCGCCCTGGTGACCTGTACGGCCAACCCATCGATATCAACGTGCCGGAATATGGCATGAAGCTATTGAACTTGCAGCTCGAGGACGCGGCCGACACCGCCGCAGCCGTCGAGTCCAACAACTAAGAGGAGAGACAATGAGCAAACTCGTCGAGGGCATCAAGGACCGTATGGTCGCTGCCGCGCGTGAGGCTGCACCCGCCGTGGTGGATGCCGCGCAGAAGGCCGCGACCGCGGCTGCTGAGAAAGTTGCCGAGGCAGTTGCCGATGCCAAGAACGCGGCAGGGGAGACGTTCGTCGCTAGCGAGCCCGCCACCGCCGCTGAGCCCGTAGCCGCCGGCCAGACCCCCGAAGGCGCGATCTTCAACCCCGAGGCCGCCCGCGGCAACCTGCACCTGGGCATCGACGTGGGCTCCACCACCGTTAAGCTCGCTGTGCTCAACGACGACAACCAGATCGTCTACGCCAAGTACCAGCGTCACCACACCGACGTCCGCGCTTGCGCCCGCGACTTGTTCGAGGGTGCCGCGACCGTGCTGCCGACGGTCCAAATGACCTGCGCCATTACCGGTTCGGGTGGCCTGCTGCTGTCCCAGTGGCTCGACCTGGAGTTTGTCCAGGAGGTCATCGCCAGCAAGCGTGCCGTCGAGACCCTCATCCCGGCCACCGATGTCGCCATCGAGCTGGGCGGTGAGGACGCCAAGATCATCTACTTCGACAACGGCATCGAGCAGCGCATGAACGGCACCTGCGCCGGCGGCACGGGTGCGTTCATCGACCAGATGGCAACCCTGTTGCACACCGACGCGAGCGGCCTCAACGAGCTTGCAGCCAACGCCACCACCATCTATCCCATCGCCAGCCGCTGTGGCGTCTTTGCCAAGACCGACGTGCAGCCGCTGCTCAACGAGGGCGCCCGCCCCGAGGATGTGGCCGCGTCCATCTTCCAGGCCGTCGTGACCCAGACCATCTCGGGCCTGGCGTGCGGTCGCCCCATTCGCGGCAACGTCGCCTTCCTGGGCGGCCCGCTGCAGTACCTCTCCGAGCTGCGCCACCGCTTCTACCTCACGCTCAACCTGGACGAGGAGCACCGCATCGTGCCTCAAAACGCCCACCTGTTTGTGGCGAGCGGCGCCGCCATGGCGCACGAGTCCAACAAGCTCAGCACGTTCCCGCAGCTTATCGAGGCTATCGATACCCTGGGTGACACACAGGGTGCCGAGGTCGAGCGCCTGGACCCGCTCTTTGCCACCGACGAGGACTTCGCCGAGTTCAAAACCCGCCACAACCAGGAAGTCGTCCCCAAGGGCAAACTCGAAGGCTACACCGGCCGGGTGTTCATTGGCATCGACGCCGGTTCCACCACCATGAAGGCTGCGCTCGTGGGCGAGGACGGCCAGCTGTTGCACACCTGGTACGGCAACAACAATGGCGACATCCTGGGCACGGCCAAGGTCATCATGGCCGATTTCTACAACCACATCCCCGCCGGCTGCACCATCGGCCACGTGACCACCACCGGTTATGGCGAGGCACTGCTCATCGAGGCCCTCAAGGCCGACTCCGGCGAGATCGAGACCGTCGCTCACCTGCGTGGCGCCAAGGCATTCCTGCCCGGCGTCGAGTTCATCCTGGACATTGGCGGTCAGGATATGAAGTGCCTGCGCGTCAAGGACGGCGTGATCGAGCACATCATGCTCAACGAGGCTTGCTCGTCGGGTTGCGGCAGCTTTATCGAGAGCTTTGCCGTGTCCATGAACATGGACGTGCGCGCATTTGCCGACGCCGCCATCCATGCCAAGGCTCCCGTCGACCTGGGCAGCCGCTGCACGGTCTTTATGAACTCGCGCGTCAAGCAGGCGCAAAAGGAAGGCGCCACGGTGGGCGACATCGCGGCCGGCCTGTCCTACTCCGTCATCAAGAACGCCCTGTTCAAGGTTATTAAGCTGCGCGACCCCAAGGAGATCGGCAGTCAGGTGATCGTCCAGGGCGGCACTTTTATGTCCGACGCCACACTGCGCGCGTTTGAGCAGCTCACCGGCGTTCATGCCGTGCGCCCCGACATCGCCGGCTGCATGGGTGCTTATGGCGCGGCCTTGCTCGCACGCGACCGCGCCGGCGCCGACGGCGTCTCGACCATCCTCTCGGCCGAGGACATCGCGCACCTCACCGTGACGCAAAAGCACGTCCGCTGCGGCCGTTGCTCTAACAACTGCCAGCTTACTGTGAACGACTTTGGCGGCGGTAGGCGCTTCATTACCGGCAACCGCTGTGAGAAGGGTGCCGGCCACAAAAAGCAAAAGACCGAGGCCCCCAACCTCTTCAAAAAGAAAAACGAGCTGCTCTTTAACCGCGAGGTTCTGAGTCCTGACGAGGCCCCGCGCGGCACCGTGGGTATCCCGCGCGCACTCAACATGTACGAGAACTACCCCTTCTGGCACGCGTTCTTTACGCGCCTAGGCTTTAGCGTGCAGCTGTCCGACCAGTCGAGCAAGAAGACCTACCAGGCGGGCATCGAGTCCATGCCGTCAGAGAGCGTGTGCTATCCGGCCAAGATGAGCCACGGCCATGTGATGAACCTTATCGACCGCGATGTCGACTTCATCTGGATGCCGTGCGTGCGCTGGGAGCGCAAGGAGGATCCGACCGCCGGCAACTGCTATAACTGCCCCATCGTCATGAGTTACCCCACGGCGCTGGCGCTCAACATCGACGAGATCCGCGAGCAGAACATCGAGTTCCTGTATCCGTTTGTGCCGTATCACGACAAGACCGAGCTCAAGCGCCGCCTGTATCAGGTGCTCGCCGTCGACCGCGTGGCCGATGCGCAAGCCGGTCGCGGTCGTGTGCGCGGTCCCAAGATCACGCGCTCCGAGGTCGATGCCGCCGTCAACGCTGCTTTTGAGGCCGATGCGCGCTTCCACGAGGACATCCAGACCATGGGCGAGGAGGCCCTTAAGTGGGTCGAGGACCACGGTGGCCATGGCATTGTGCTCGCCGGCCGCCCCTACCACAACGACCCCGAGATCAACCACGCCCTGCCCGAGCTTATCTCGAGCTTTGGCTTTGCGGTCTTTACCGAGGATTCGCTCGCGCATCTCGTGAAGCCCGAGCGTCCCATCCGCGTCGTCGACCAGTGGATGTACCACAGCCGCCTGTACGCCGTCGCCCGTTTTGTGACGATGCGCAACGACTTGGACCTGATCCAGCTCAACTCCTTCGGCTGCGGTCTGGATGCTCTGACCACCGACCAGGTGCAGGAGATTCTGGAGGCCAGCGGCAAGATCTACACCGTGCTCAAGATCGACGAGGTGTCCAACCTGGGCGCCGCGCGCATCCGCATCCGCTCGCTCATGGCCGCGCTTAAGGACCAGGAGGCCGAGCGCTTGGCCGAGGCTACGGCAGCGGGCGAGGCCTACGAGCAGGGCGATGCCGCGCCGGTGGCGCCCTCCACGGATGCCCCTGCGTTCGCGAGCCGCAAGTACACGTTCGAGGCGCAGCGAGAGAGCGCCTCGACCGCATGGCCCAAGGTGCCCTTTACCGAGCAGATGCGCGAGGAGGGCTACACCATCCTGTGCCCGCAGATGGCACCGATCCACTTTGACCTGGTCAAAGAGGTGTTCCGCGGTGCCGGCTACAACTTGGAGCTGCTGCCCTCGACCGATCACGATGCCGTCGAGGCCGGCCTGCGCTACGTGAACAACGACATCTGCTACCCGTCGATTCTGGTGACGGGCCAGATTATGGAGGCCATCGAGAGCGGTCGGTACGACCTGTCCAAGACGGCCGTGGTTATCAGCCAGACCGGCGGCGGCTGCCGTGCCACCAACTACATCGCACTCATCCGCAAGGCCCTGCGCGAGAGCGGCCACCCCGAGATCCCGGTGATCTCGCTTTCGGCCGTGGCACTCGGCGAGGATAACCCCGGCTTTAAGATTACGCCGGCGCTGCTTAAGCAGGCAGTCTACGCGGTGCTCTTTGGCGACGTGATGATGCAGATGCTCTACCGCTGCCGTCCGTACGAGGCCACGCCCGGTGCGGCGAACGCACTCTACGAGGAGTACATGGCGCGCGCCCGCAAGCTGGCGCCCAAGTTCAACCGCCACAACTACACCAAGCTGTGCCGCGAGGCCATCCGCGCGTTCGACACCATGCCGCTCGTGGGCGAGGGTACTAAGCCGCGCGTGGGCGTGGTCGGTGAGATCCTGGTCAAGTTCCACCCCACGGCCAACAACCACGTGGTCGACGTGATCGAGCGCGAGGGCTGCGAGGCCGTGGTACCGGGCCTGCTCGACTTCTTCCTGTACTCCATGAGCAACGCCGAGCTGCAAAAAGACGAGCTGGGAAGCTCTGCCACGGCGCGCGCTGGCATGCAAGCGCTCATTAAGCTGGTGGACTGGATGCGCACGCCGGTGGAGGAGCTGCTCGAGAAGTCCCGCCGCTTCGAGGCGCCCGAGCGCATCGGTACCATGGCTGACAAGGCCCGTACGGTGCTTTCGGTGTGCAACAACATGGGCGAGGGTTGGCTGCTCACGGCCGAGATGCTCGACCTGATTGACCATGGTGCGCCCAACATCATCTGCACGCAGCCCTTCGCGTGCCTGCCCAACCATGTGGTGGGCAAGGCCGTCATCAAGGAGCTGCGCCGTCAGCACCCCGAGAGCAACATCGTCGCGGTGGACTACGACCCCGGTGCGTCCGAGGTCAACCAGCTCAACCGCATTAAGCTCATGATCAGCGTGGCCAAGGAAAACATGCGCGCCGGCAAGGGCTTTAAGCTCGAGAAGGTGGCGCCGCTCGCGATGGACGAGGTCACCGGCCAGATGCGCGCCCATGATGGCTGCGTGAGCTGCGACTCGGTGAGCGAGGAGGCCGTGGCATCGGTCGCCAAGCGCCTGGGCCGCGGCATTAAGAAGTAGTCGGCCTGCTTCGAGCCGGATATAAGACAAACGGGTGGTAGCCGTACCGGCTACCACCCGTTTTGCTGGACATATGTTGCGTAAATTGCCTCACTGCCGCCTCTTATAAGATCGATTTTCGGAAGTATGCGGCAAAATCTGAATAGGCCGAGCACACCAGATATGTCCAAGCCCTGTACCTGCGGTTTTATTGGCGGAAAACCGGGGTGTGCTCAAGGCTTCCGGAATTTGCCGCATACTTCCGCAAACGACGTCTCGGTGGCACAAAAAAATCGTCCTCGGAACCCTGAGATAATGAACAAATGTTGCCGTTCGCCGCAAATTACCGTCCGTTTATAGAACCCACCCCCAGCGCGCGTCCTCCTTACGGTTGAATAAATACACATGTATGGAATTACGTAAGAGAGGACCGTCCCATGAGCTACAAGACCGTTTGTGTTGCCGGCGGCGGCGTGTTGGGAAGCCAGATTGCCTTTCAGGCAGCCTACTGCGGCTTTGATGTGACGATCTGGCTGCGCAGCGAGGGCAGCATCGGCCGCACCCAACCCAAGATTGATCACGTGCGCAAGGAGTACATCGCGGCTATCGAGGGCATGGCGGACGGTACGGGTGAGTGGTGCGCCGGTATCGCCGATAGCGGCCAACCCTTCGACAAGGAGGCGGCACTCGCCGCCGTCGAGCGTGCCTACTCCACGCTCAAGCTGGAGTTAGATCTTGCCAAGGCCGTGGCCGACGCCGACCTGGTCATCGAGTCTATGACCGAGGACACCCAGGCAAAAATCGAATTCTACAAGAAGCTCGCCCCGGTCCTCCCGCAAAAGACCGTCGTCGTAACGAACTCCTCTACGCTGCTGCCGAGCACCTTTGCCAAGTACACCGGCCGCCCCAAGAAGTACCTGTCGCTGCACTTTGCCAATTCCATCTGGAAGAACAACATGACCGAGGTCATGGCCCAGAGCCAAACTGACAAGCGCTACTTCGACGAGCTTGTCGACTTTGCCAACGACATCCGCATGCTTGCCCTGCCCGTCAACAAGGAAAAGAACGGCTACCTGCTCAACTCCATGTTGGTACCGTGGCTGCTCTCGGGCCTCGACCTGTATGTCTCGGGCGTCAGCGACCCCAAGAGCATCGACCTCGCGTGGACGCGCGGCACCGGCGCTCCCAAGGGCCCGTTCCGCGTATTCGACACGGCGGGCATCCAGACGGCCTACAACATCGTCATGCAGTATCAGAAGGTCCCGGGCCTGGTGAGCCCGCTGCTCAAGAAGATGATGATGCCCTACAACTTTAAGGCTATGGCGTCCGTCCTCAAGAAAATGCTCGACGAAGGTAAGCTGGGCGAAAGCTCGGGCGAGGGCTTCTTCAAGTACTAAAAAATGATCCCTCGGGGACGGAGGAAAACGGATCATTTTCGGCCGCCAACAGTGAGAAGACGAGCTTAGAAATAGAAAGGGGCGGCAATGGACCGGAAAATCGTGCTGAAGCAGGATATCCTCGGCGCGCTTTCTGCCGTTGGTATGCGCGTGGGGCAGACGGTTATGGTCCATTGCTCGCTCAGCGCGCTGGGGTATGTGTGCGGCGGCGCGCAGCCGGTGATCGAGGCCCTGCTTCAGACGGTGGGCGAGACCGGCACCGTCATGATGCCGACGCCGTCGTGGAAAAACCGACGATACGCCCAAAGTCGCCGCCTTTTCCGCACGCCACACGGTGGCGATACGCTGGCGGCGTTCCCCCTGATATCGGAGGTTCCGGGTATGTTTCGCGCTCCGTTAAACAACTATCGGTTGGGCTAACATGGGTCGCAGTGCTATTTCGATAACCCTTGCAGTGGTCTGTCTGGCTGTGCTCCTGGGCGCTACAGGGCTGTTTGCTATAAGCCGAGAAACGTCCTATATGCAGGAATGCGCTTCCGAAGGGTTTGCCATTGATGGTTTCTACCGGGATGACAAAACGAGTCGGGAAACCCTGGCTTTTCTTGAGGAGGACAACTGTCGATGGCAGCTGGTCGACCAAGACGGAATCTGCACAGATGGGCAGTTTAAGCGTACGGATGACCCCAACATCCTGATATTAAAGAAGGAAAACGGCGAAGAATTCGGTACGGTCCACGTCGCGTATATGTCACGCCGACGCAATCAAGGACAGATTTACCTAATTAGAAATACTAAGGTGACCCGATTTTATCTTGTGAGCACCGATCCGGCGTTTACGGTGGAGTCTGGCGATGTCAATCCGGCCAGTTGATTCACGGCAATAAAACGGCGAGCGGGGCGCGGGTGTGAGCTGGACCCCGCTATTTGCTCGTGTCCGTATCGCGTCTACGCCTCGTCATAACTTGCGTCCGTGCGAGCGCTCATCCCGCGCCGGCATCACTTCACGTCAAACTCCACGCGATCGAGTTCGGGCACGTTGAGGTCGATGAGCTTGCGGGCAACGCGGCGGTCGTGTGCCCCGAGCGCCTCGCTTGTCGTCACGTGGGCGACTATCTCGCGCTCGACAATACCCTCCTCGTCGCCTTCGGTGGCCGAGGTCTCGACGGCGACGGTGTAATCCTTAAAGCCTGGCAGCACCGCCGCAAGCTCGCGCGTGGTCTCGGTGACGCCGTAGCCGTCCTGCACGCCGGCCTGCGCCGAGCCAATGGAACCCGCGGTCATAACGATGCAGGGGATGGCAAAGATCACCGTACCCACGATGATGCGGCGGCGCACCTTGCGCGACAGCTCATCGACCTCGGCATTTTCCTCGGCAGTTACAATGCCGTCGCCGTTGAGGTCACGCTTGAGCGGTACACGTAAGAGAAGCAATACAGCTTCGGCCGCCAGCGCGATAAAGACGACGTTGATGCCAAACTCGTAAAGCGCCGAGAGAAACAGCGACCCGCTTGCGATGGCGATGCCATAGCCCGCCGCGCACAGGGGTGGCATAAGCGCGGTCGCCACGGCCACGCCGGCGATGAGCGTGGCGGGCTCCTGGTCGCGCGAGTTGCCCAGGCCACCCGCAAAGCCGCCCGCGAGCGCGACGGCAAGGTCCCACACAGTCGGTGTCGAATTGTCGACGATGGCGGCCGTGGTGGTGCCAAGGGGCGAGAGCTTAAAGTACAACGTGGACGTGACCAGGCAAAAGGCCATCTGAAGCGCGAGGCTGGCGACGGCCTCGACGGCAATCTCGCGGTCGAGCGTGGCGATGCCGTATGCCATGGCAAGGACCGAGCCCATGAGCGGGCAGATGAGCATGGCGCCCACGATGGCGATATCCGAGTCGATATCGAGTCCGATGCTCGCGATCAGCATGGCGATGATGAGGATGCACAGATGCGAGCCGGTCAGGCGCGCCCCGTTTACAAAGCGCTTGCGGATCACGTGATAGGGCGCTCGGCCCTCGCGAATGTTGAACGCCTGCTTTAGAAAGCGGCTTGCGTTCTCCATGGCCTCGCTGTGGGCGGGGCGGATGCCATGGCGCCGATGATGGCGCTCGCGCAGTCGCTTGAGCTGTTGTTTATCGAGTTCCATGTCCACCTCGTATTGCCGCAAGAACGCGGGTGCGTTCGCAGCATGTACTCTACACCGTGACGGGCGGGACAGTCATCTTGACATGGAACTTAGGCGAGCGGGCAAAGGAAGACATGCCACATGCGAGTACTGCCGAGGGTTTCGGCAGATACAAAAAAGCGCGGGGCCGGATAGTCACCGACCCCGCGCTCTGTGCGGTTACGTTGTTGTTGGGTTTATCCCAGCAGGCTCAAGCCCACGGAGACAAACGCCAGGATAACGCCGACGATGGACTCGCCGCCGAGCAGGCCGCTGGCGACGACCAGGCCCTGCTCCTGGAAGGCGGCGTCCTTGGCGGCCTTCTCCTCGTCCGAAAGACCGGCCGTGGCGTCGCGGTGAGCGGCCCACTTGTCGTAGGCGAGCTTAACGCAGGAGCCCAAGAAGGCCGTGAGCGACATGTAGAACGGCAGGTACACGCCCAGGCCGATCATCATGGCCGGAATGCCGAGCCAGTACATGACGATGCCGGCGATAAAGCCGCCCACGAACCACGGCACGCTCGGGATGCCCGAGACCATGGTGGCGACCACGCTGGCCTGTGCGGCCACGAAGCTCTTGTCGGGGCCAAAGGCGTCCGGGCCATAGGCGGTGACGAGTGCGACCATGACGGCGGCGGCGACCAGAGCGCCCACGATGCCGCCGATGGCCTGGCCGATCCACTGCGCGCGCGGGTTGGTGCCCAGCACGGCGCCGGCCTTAAAGTCGTTCATGACGTCGCCCGCAAGGCCGCACGCCACGGCAACGATGCCGGCGATAAAGAACAGCTTGACCTGAGCGATCTGGGCAAAAGCAGCCACGATGAGCATGACGATGAGGCCAAAGATCTCCATGGGGTCGATACCCGTCTGGCCGCAGCTCTGCGCGCTCATGATGGTGGTGACAAAGGTGAACAGCGTGACGATGACAGCCGGAACGGGGCCAAGGTCGAGCACGATGGCGATGATCACGGCGATGGCGGCAGCGCCCAGGCCGATGATGCCGGCGTCGAGCTTAAGGGAGCCCGAGATGAGCGACTGCTCGTCGGTGTCGGTGGAGCTATCGGCAGCAAGACCGCGGACGATGCCGGCGACCTGCGGCAGGATGTCCTTGAGGACGACGGCGACGCCAAAGCCCATCATGAGGCCCATACCCAGGGACTTGACGATGCCCTGTGCGGTCATAACGTCAAACAGACCGGCAGCGGTGCCGCCGACGATGATGCCAAAATTGCCCAGCAGCGCGCCGGCAAACCAGAAAGCGACCGGGGCGAAGCCCACGAGGAAGCCGACGGAGAGCAGCATGGGCGAGTTGTAGATGGCAAAGGTCACGCCGGGGATGTTGAGCGTGCACAGCATACTGGGCACAATGCCCAGGGCGTCGCGAAGCACGCTGTAGATGCCCGCGATGGCCATGGAGCCAAAGAGCTGCTTGCCGGTCTTGCCGCCGGCCTCGGTGGCGCGCAGGGTCTGAGCTGCGGCGTTGCCGGTGGGGAACTCAAGCGCGGCGTCCACGATAAAGTGACGGTGGATGAGCGCCGTGGCCAGCAGGCCCAGGATGGTGCCGGCGAGTGCCACGATAAACATGTCGAGCCAGCTGATCTGGTCGGCATAGCCCAGCATCCAGGCGCCCGGGATGGTAAACGCCAGACCGCCGGCGACCATGGCGCCTGCGGACATGATGGTGTGGGTGACGTTTGCCTCGTTGAGGCTGGCGTTGCCCATGAGCTTAAGGAAGAACAGCGAGATGACGGCAGCGAAGACGATCGGCCAGGGGAGTGCGCCCATCTTGAGGGCGGTGTAGGCCGAGCTTGCCGTGATGATCACGCAGCCAAGGACGCCGATGACGACGCCGCGCAGCGTAAGTTGCCCGCGCATCGAAGCGCGGTTCGAGGGATTGCTCATATAAAACTCCTTTGCGTATATCCGCTTCCCCCGGGAGCGCCGTTACGGATACGGCGCGGGAAGTCGGGTTACCAAGGGCCGCCGCGTGAGCTCGCGCGCGACCGCGCACCAGTATAGCCGCAAGCTAGTCATTTTGGGATGACTGGTTTAGGTAGGCGATATACTGCTGGGCAGACGAAAGGAGCGCCGACGATGCTTAATGGGTGCGCATATATATTGACGGTCGACGTGGGCAACACGTTCATTCGCTTTGGTCTGTTTGCCGAGGATTCGGCCGCGGCGCAGGAATGCCCGCTTGCGACGTGCGAGATCACGACGCCGTCGAGCATTACGGCCGACGAAGCGCGTATGCGTCTCGCTCAAGTCATGGCCGCGCTGGCGGCCGATGCGGGCATGTCGGGAGTGCTCGTTCCTGCGGCGGCCGTGCTGAGTTGCGTGGTGCCGGCGCTCGAGCGCCCGTGGAAGGCGGCGCTCTCCCGTACCTGCACGGGGCGCGTACTCACGGTGGGGCCGGGACTTAAGACCGGTATGCCCGTGCACTACGACGACCCGGCCGAGATCGGTCCCGACCGCATCGCCGATGCCGTGGCGGCCCGCGCCGTCTACGGCTCGCCGTGCATCGTGATCGATCTTGGCACCACGACCAATATCGAGGTCATCGATGCGCACGGTACCTTTGTGGGCGGCGTCATCGCGCCGGGTCTGGCGCTTGGTGCCCGCTCGCTTTCGGCCGCTGCGGCGCGCCTGCCCCAGGTTGAGCCCTCGGCACCGACGCATGTCATCGGCCGCAACACGCGCGAGGCCATGCGTTCGGGCGTGGTCTTGGGCGAGGTGGCCCGCATCGACGGCATGCTCGACATGGTGCTTGCCGAGATGCGCGCGACCAAGGCGGCGGGGGAGGATGGCGTGCCCATCGTCATTACCGGCGACGATGCCGAGGCGCTCGCGGCGTTGGTCGGCCACAGCCTGACGGTAGATGACGCACTGACGCTGCGGGGTCTCGCCGAGCTCTACCGTATCAACCAAAAGCCTCGCCGCGCATAAAGCCGAGGACGTCGGCGGGGGAGGAACCGGTGCCCATTGCGATCACCGGCGACGCCGCACGCGAGATGGCGGGTCTGCTACGCCATGACCTTGTTCCCGACGACACGATCACCCTCCGCGGTCTGGCAGAGCTCTACCGCGTGAATACGCAGCGGCGTAAAGTGTAGCGTTACTGATATTTCGATTGTTTATTTATTTGCAACTGAGTTAAGAGGTGGGGACAACATGCAAGTTGCCCCCGTTCTAAGTCGATTTATTTCGTTGTGATTAATAAGGTATTTGGGGCGGATTAACGCGCTCTTTGCCTTATCGAATCATTGTTAGGAATCGTTGATACTCGCTGTTTCTAGCAATAATCTGAGTATTTGATGCGGCATATGCTGCGTCTAGTTGAATCGAATAGGCGGAATTTGAAAGCCTGTTAACCGCTTGACTCATATTTTGGATTGTTTTGTCCGAGGCTTCAACGGCTTCGTAAACGAGTCGTTGTTGAGAGCTGATCTCGTCTAACTTATCGATGACAATATCTAGCTTATCGATAATGGTTCCTAATTTACGTTCCATTTCGAAGATGTTATAAGCTTCACCGAGCGTCGAACATCTGCCTGCTTCGAAATATTCGCTAATTGACGCCATGGGGATAAGAGAACGATATTTTGGATAGATCAAACCAACGCTATAGAAATCGTTCAAAAGAGATTCGGATTCTTGTAGTTTAGCCCTCATTTTATTGAGGTTTTTCGCCTCGGATGCATTTAAATCCTCCAATAAGAGCGTTTTTTGGCGATTATTCTCGATAATTGTCTTCTTCCGATTATCTGCTTCTATCTTTTCGCTTTTCTCGTTCGACCTTTCGCTCATGCCAAACAGAAAGCCGATTCCAATTAGTGCGGTTATTGCAAGAGGGAGAAATGGTTTAATTACATTAATTAAGCCAAAAAAGGGCTTTACTAGGTATGAGCAGTAGCCGCCGAGGTCGGGACTAAAAATAAGGGCTACAAATGCATACCCGCTGAAAATCGAACTAATAAACGAAGCAAAGATCGTCACTATGAAGGCCAGTGCGATAATTCCTGCGGCAGATATTGCGCCAAACAATAGGGCTGAGAAGATGCCTCCAGATATATTGCCGGCAAGTCCACTTTCGCTGTAGTCGTTTGGAACGTCGGTCGGGGCCAGTTTTTTTCTTTCTGAACTGACATAGCCTTCGAGAGCCCGGATTGCGTTTTGCTGTACAAGCACTGATTTTTCTAAACAGTAGATTGATTTGACGTAGTTTTGCAGGTCGTTCCCCTGAACTTCCATGTCTGACCGTCCTTGTTGTAATATATCCCAACAGTAGCATTACTATATCACATACGCTCTCTAGCATGGATAACAGCCAGAATGCGGGATATAGAGTGCTCGTAGGTCATAATTTAAAAAAGCTGAGAACGACCCAAGGACTGTCGTTGCGAAAGCTTGGCTATATGACCGGAATTGACTATGCGCATATTCATTCAATCGAAACGGGCAATGCTAATCCGACAATTGGTACATTGATAAAACTTGCCGATGCATTGGACATCGACTTGAAAAGTCTATTCGGCTCGAATTAGCAAGTCATTTATAAGGGTTGATATCTGCCTGCTACAATGGAGCGAAATCTCCTATACCGCATCGAGCGGGGCATCACATCGACTGGGGAGGTACGCATATGTCGGACACTCAGCATCAAACTGCGTCGGGCAAGCGCCGCGACGTCATTAGCTGGGACGAGTTCTTTATGAGCGTGGCCATCGCCGCGCAGCGCCGCAGCAAGGACCCCAACACACAGGTGGGTGCGTGCATCGCCAGCACCAACCACCGCATCCTTTCGGTGGGCTACAACGGTACGCCCTCGGCGCTCAACGACGACTTTTTCCCGTGGGGTACGAGCGACGACCCGCTGCAGGACAAGCACAACTACGTGGTCCATGCCGAGGCAAACGCCGTGCTCAACTACCGTGGCTCGCTCAAGGACCTCGAGGGTTCCACGGTCTACGTCACGCTGTTCCCGTGCCACGACTGCGCCAAGATTTTGGCTCAGGTGGGCGTGGGCGAGGTCGTCTACCTGGACAACAAGTACGCCGACACCGATGACGGCCGTATCAGCCGCCGCATTCTTGACTCCTGTGGCATCAGCTACCGCCAGGTCATCGTCGATGTTCACATCGGCACCGAGGGGCAGGCTCAGCAGTAGCGCGTGGCAACGCCAGCTGGCGGCAAAACAGCCAAAAGAGATCCGTCCCAAATTGACCGCTCGTGAAAGTCGTGTCCGCACGCATGGCTGGCGCCTAAGCGGGTACATGGCTGTAGTAACATAGCCCCTGTCCGCGGGCGCGCCCGCGTAATTGTGAGAAAGGAGCCCCTGTGGCTGTTAACGAAGAGCTGCTTAAGAAGGTTCTTGAAGAGATTCGCCCCAACCTGCAGGCCGACGGCGGCGATATGGAGTATGTGGGCGTTGACGACGAGGGCGTCGTCAAACTGGAGCTGCAGGGCGCTTGCGCCGGCTGCCCCATGAGCTCGCTGACCTTGTCCATGGGTATTGAGCGCATCCTGAAGGAGCATGTGCCCGGCGTTACCCGTGTTGAGCAGGTCAATGCCTCCGGCGAGACCGACGACCTGTACGACGAGTACGCGCCGTTCTAAGATGCGAAAGCTGCGGACGGCATACTCCGCATAGACGTTACGCCCAAATATGCGGCTGCGAGCGCAAGGCCCGCGGCCGCATTTGTATGTAGGGAGCAGGGGGACCGATATGCTCAACGACCTCTACCATATGCTTGATCCCGTCGCCATTTCGGCGGGGCCCATCACCATCTACTGGTACGGCTTGGCCTATGTGGTCGGAGCTTTGCTCACGGCGGTCGTCATGTATCGCACGCAGCGCCGTTGGGGTTTTGACATTACGGTCGACGACCTGACGAGCGTCGTGGTCGGCGTGGTCTTTGGCCTTATCATTGGCGCTCGCCTGTTCTACGTCATCTTTTACGGTGATGGCTACTACTGGACGCATCCGCTCGAGATCTTTGCCACCAACGAGGGCGGCATGAGTTTCCATGGCGGCCTGGTGGGCGGCATCATCGGCGGCGTGCTCGTGTGCCGCATGTACAAGCTCGATGCGTGGACTTTGGCAGACCTCGCGGTCATCGGTGCTCCGCTGGCGCTGTGCCTGGGACGTTGCGCCAACTTCGTGAACGGTGAACTGTGGGGTAAGCCGACCGATCTGCCTTGGGGTGTGGTTTTTGGCGGGGCTGCGGGCGATATGCCGCGCCACCCCTCCCAGCTCTACGAGGCATTTCTTGAGGGCATCGTGCTCTTTTGCATTCTGCAGGTGCTCAGCCGCAAAAAGCCGCTACTGCCCCAAGGCACGTTTATGGGCGTGTTTGTGATGGGTTACGGCATCGTCCGCTTCCTCATTGAGTTTGTGCGCGTGCCCGATGCCCAGCTGGGCTATCTGCTGGGCGGCGTCATCACCATGGGCCAGCTGCTGAGTCTGCCACTCGTGATTGCGGGCCTGGCGCTCATCATCATTGCCCTCCGCCGCAACCGTCCCCAGCGCGTCTACCTGGACGCCTAACCACCACAAAGGGGACAGGCACCTTTGTGGTGGTTCGCTGGGCAACGATGACAGAACCGTAACGTTTCCCCAGATAAAACCTGCCAAAATAAACCTGTCCCTTTTTGGCAGGTTTCTAGAAAGGCTCTTTGGACTGTGAAGGATTCCGATCTCTCCACAACGGCTGCGCGCGACGCTGCCCGCATCGTCTGGTTTAAGCGCTACCCCGCCAAGCAGACGCTCATCGCATTTTTGCTCGCGCTGTTGGCGACCACGGCGTTTTCCATCGATCCCGCCCCGGTGTCGAGCAACGCAGTCTTGGCAATCGACCCCAAGGCGACGGGTGCGCTGTACGTGTGCTATGAGGTGCTTCTTTCGTTTGCCGGCCATACCGACGCGGTCATGCTGCTTGCACTTGCCTGCCTGCTCACCTTGCCGTTTCGCTACGTGTTCTTTGGCCGTGGCGACACCTGGCGTCCATCGATCATTCTGCCGTCGCTGTTCTTCGCCATCTGCATGGTGTTCGGCCGCAGCTACGATCTCACCGACTCGGCCGAGATTGTCCTTGGCGACAAAGCCCGCATCATCTGCGCCTGGATTGGCGGCGCGGGCTGGATGCTCTTGGCGGTCGTTGCCTTCTACCTTGCCTTTGAGTGTCTAGATTGGCTGAGCTCTCGGCGCATTCCGTTTTCCGAGGCGCACTTTGGCCGCGTATGGCGTGTGACTCACGCCGTGCTCTCGGTCCATCCCTTTGTCGGGCCCTTCCTGGTGCTTATGATCGCCTGGGCGCCCACGCTCATCGCTTCGCTGCCCGGCCTTTTTATGGGAGATACGGGTGCGCAGATTCGCCAGTGGTTCAACTACCCCAACGGCACGAGCGACTACCTGCGCCTGCTCAATCCCAACGTGTTGCTCAACGGACATCACCCCGTGGTGCACACGGCCATTATCGGCTCGTGCGTTCAGCTGGGGCTTTCGCTGTTCAACAGCGCTAACGCGGGCCTTGCCATCTATACCTGTGCTCAGTTCGTCATCACGGCTGCCTGCATGGCGTATTCCATTTCGTCGCTGCGCAAACTGGGCGTGAGCCTGCCGGTTCGCGGTGCGATCCTGCTGTTCTTTGCGTTTATGCCGATGTTCTCTAACTACGCGGCGTTGCTCACCAAAGACGTGCTCTTTGCCGACGCGTTCTTGGTTCTGCTGGTACAGACCGTCAAGCTCGTGGCATGTGGCTTGCCCCGTCGTGATGCCAATGTCGAGCGAGCGGGCGAGAAAGCCCCCGTGCTCTTTGCGCGCCACGATTGGCTGCTGCTCGCTCTGGGTGCCATGGGTTCCACGTTTCTGCGCAACGGCGGCCTGGTGTTTCCGCTGGCGGCATGCGTAATCGCGGCGGCGTTTTGCGTATGGGACGTGCATGTGGCTCGTCGTGCAGCCAAGCAGACTGGTGCTGCGCCTTCGGGCGCCATCCCGCGTTTCCGCTGGGTTGGCGTTCTCGCGGTGCTCGCGCTCTGCCTTGCCTCTAATATGTACTTCACCAAGGTCTTTATGCCGACGCACGACATTACGCCCGGCTCCAAGCGCGAAATCCTCTCGATTCCATTCCAGCAGACGGCTCGTTTCGTCCAAAAGCACGACGGCCTCAACTCGGGCGTCAACCCCACGGTTAAGGAGGACGGCACCATCGTGGAGGCTCCTTGCGACGGTTCGGTGACCGACGAAGAGCGTGCCGTGATCGATCGCGTACTCAAGTACGAGAACCTGGGCCGCCGCTACAACCCCGACAAGTCCGATGCCGTCAAGAACTGCTTTAACGAGTATGCCTCGCGGGAGGACATCGATGCCTATTTTGAGGTATGGGATCAGATGTTTAAGAAGGATCCCGAGTGCTATATTTCGGCGCTTATCAATAACTACTATGGTTATTTTTATCCGAGCGCGCGCGATGCCTGGGTCTACAGCACGGCGCGTAGTGCCGAGATCATGGCGCGTCCCGACAACCTCAAGTACTTCGACTTCCATCCGGTTGACAGCAACGTGGTGCGCTGGTGCGACCACCTGATCAATCTGTACCGTGTGGCGGTGCAGCGCATCCCGTTTATTTCGCTCACCATGAGCTCGGCCACCTATGTGTGGATCATGATCGCCGTGGTGGTCTACTTGCTGCGTCGTCATTCATGGCGTGCGCTGGCGATCTGGGTGCCGCTGTTGGGCGTGCTCGCCGTGTGCCTGATTGGCCCGTGCAACGGCTCGACCTACATGCGCTACCTGTATCCGGTCATCGCCTGCATGCCCTTCGCCATCGGCGCCACCGTCACCCGCAGCGACTTCCTCTGGTCCTAACTTGGTGCATTGGGGTCAGGTTTCTTTGCACCAAAGGGGCCATCATCACGACGCCTTCATTTTGGGGTTTATCTCGCAGGCCAGTAGGTATATCATAACGACGTTTGTTTATATTGCCCGAGCATCTGCGCTGGGCTTTAGGTCGAAACCGATAGGAGACACGTATGTCCGGACACTCTAAGTGGGCCACAACCAAGCATCGTAAGGGCGCGCAGGACGCCAAGCGTTCCGCCCTCTTCTCCAAGCTCAGCCGCAACATCACCGTTGCTGCCCGTCTCGGCGGTGACCCGCTGCCCGAGAACAACGCCAGCCTCGCCGCTGCCGTTGCCAAGGCCAAGGCTCAGTCCATGCCTAAGGACAAGATCAAGTCCGCTATCGACAAGGCTTTTGGTTCGGGTGCTGACGCCGCCGTCTACGAGAACATCGTGTACGAGGGCTACGGTCCCGCCGGTGTCGCCGTCTACGTCGACTGCCTGACCGACAACCGCAACCGTACCGCCGCTGATGTCCGTTCCGCCTTCTCCCACGCTGGTGGCAACCTGGGCACCTCCGGCTCCGTCGCCTTCCAGTTTGAGCGCAAGGGCCAGATCGTCGTCGCCAAGGAGATCCTGGACGAGAACGCCAAGAAGGAGACCATGATCGCCAACGGTGCTGCCGGTGACGAGGATGAGTTCATGATGGCCATCGCCGAGGCCGGTGGCGAGGACTACGAGGACGCCGGCGAGGAGTGGATCGTCTGGACTACTGCCAACGAGGTCATGGCTGTCTCCAAGGCGCTCGAGGAGCAGGGCGTCCAGGTCAAGGGTTCCGAGACCACCATGGTCCCGACCACCCCGACCGAGGTCTCCGGCGCCGACGCCAAGAAGGTTCAGCGCCTCATCGACCGTCTTGAGGAGCTCGACGACGTCCAGGATGTTTACAGCACCATGGACATGACCGACGAGGTCATCGCTGCCCTCGAGGAGGAGTAGCGCCCGCACGGGTTAAGCCGTGCATATCTGGGCATAATGAAGCGAGCATGCAAGCCTCGTGGAATAGATGAGCCGGATCCGCGTGCGTAGAGCACCGGACCCGGCTCTTTTATAATGATGCGAACCGTTTTGTATTTCGAGAGCCGAGATTTGAAGGGAGCGCCGCGTGCGCGTACTCAAACGAGCCCTAGCGATCGTGTATCTTGCCGCCACCATCGTGGCGCTGGGTACGCTTGTCTGCCAGTTTTGGGGGCCGTATACGTATCGCTTTATGCTGCTGATGCGCGACCCCATGCCGCGCATCGTCGTCACGGCGTGTGCCGGCGTCGTGGCGATCGGCGTGCTGGTAAGCTTCTTCCGCCTGATGTTTGCTCGTCGCGAGCCGTCCTGCGTGCATCCGGCGGGGGAGCGCAATATCGAGGTCACGCTCGCGGCGCTTTCTTCGTGTGCCAGGGCTGCTGCCGAGCGCGACGACCGCGTGATGGTCGAGCATATCGAGGCCCGCGTCCAAGGCTCCGACGATTCGCACGTCCGATTTAAGGTCGAGGCTATCGCGCTTGACGATAAGGACGTGGCATCTCTGGCTACCGCGATGCAGCAGCGCATCGAGGAAGCTTGCGACACCATGCTCGGCACGCCGGGTACGACCACGCGCGTCCGTTTTTTGCCGTCCAAGACTACCGTCCAGACCGTGGAGGTTTCCGGTGAGTGATACCAATCAAGATAAGACCGCTCGTACGCCGCGCCTGACGATTGACCAGAGCGCTGCGCCGGCGAGCGAACCTGTTGATTCCAAAGCAGAGGCAACCGAGTTGCAAGATGCGGCAGCCGCGGATTTTGACGAGGCTATGGGTCTCATCAAGGGTACGGGCGCTGCCATCTGGAGCTATGCTGTGCGTCATCCCAACACCACGCTCGGTGCCGTCGCTGGCTTTATCCTCGCCGTGTTGGTGCTCACGCTCGGCCTGTGGGACACGCTCGTCATTGCATTCTTCGTGCTGATCGGCGCTGTGATCGGCCAAATTCGCGACGGCGAGAACGGGATCGTCAACTTCTTCGGCCGTCTGTTTAGCGGTCGCTAATATGTATTCGACTGTCGCATCCGCGGCAGGCATAAGGAGGAACCATGGCTTTTAATACGAAGGTCGATGTGGCCGATACCGAGCTCGAGGCGAACGAGGCGGTCGTCGCCGAAGCTGAGGATGTGACGCTCGAGGACGAGGCTCTTGTCGAGGTCGAGTCCGATGAGGATGAGGACGACGAGGAGGCGGACGAGTCCGAGGACTCGCTGACCTATTCCAACGGTGTGATCGAGAAGATCGTTGCCATGGCCACCCGCGAGGTTCCGCACGTTCTGGGCATGAAGGGTAACCTCATGCACTTTGTGCAGGAGCAGTTTGGTGCCGAGAATCTGACCAAGGGCGTGACGGTCGAGGTCACCGATGACAATCGCGTGGTCGTCAACATCTCCGTCATCATCGAGTACGGCGCCTATGCGCCCGCGATCTTCGACGATGTCAAGGCACGTGTCACCGAGCGCCTTGCCGCGATGACCGGCCTTGAGGTGGCGGGCGTCAACCTGCGCATCGAGGACGTCATCACCCCCGAGGAGTACGAGCACCGCACCAGCCAGCACGAATAGCCTTCCAAAAAAGGGACAGGTTTGTTTTGGCAGGTTTTATCTGCGAAAACGTTAAACGGCCGACCGCGCAAGCAAAAGCGTGGCCGGCCGTTATTTGTATGCCCCCCGATGTAGGCATACCGCTCGTCTAACTAGGGGTTGCAATCGTCGCGTTCCGCGTTACCCTAATGGGCGCATTGTTTCCAAATTGTTAACGAGGGGTTGCCGTAATGGCTGACGAGCACGAAACAGAAAGCAAGGCATGGGCGATTGAGGCCGCCGCGGCAGAGGCGGCATCGCGTGCTGCCGAAGAGGTGCATCGTCCTCCCGTAGTGCCGATGGAGCGCGTGGTTGATCGCACCGATATCGAGCGCGGCGAGCGTGCCGGCCAAAAGCGCAGCCAGGAGCCGGGTTTCCCGCGCTTTTTTGCCGAGCTCAATCTGGGCCTGATTCTTACGGCCTTTGCCATCGTTGCGTTTAAAACCCCTAATCACTTTGCTTTTGGCGGCACCTCGGGCGTGTCGGTCATTCTGTCCACGCTGTTCCCGACCCTGCCCGTCGGCGTCTTTATGTGGATTATCAACGCGGTTCTCGTCGTTTTGGGCTTTATCTTTTTGGAGCGCAAGGCGATTCTTTGGAGTGTCTTCGCCTCGTTTGCGCTTTCGGCCTACGTCTCGCTGTTTGAGCTCTTCATTCCGACCGATGTCTCTCTGACGGGTGATATGTGGCTCGACCTGTGCTTTGCCGTCATCTTGCCGGCGCTCGGCAGCGCTATTGTCTTTGACATCGGCGCCTCGACGGGTGGCACGGACATTCTTGCCATGATTCTCAAGCGCCGCACCACGCTCGAGATTGGTCGCGCCCTGCTGCTGGTCGATATCGGCATCGTGACCATCGCGGCCTTTTTGTATGGCCCGCGTGTCGGTCTGTATTGCGTGCTCGGCCTGTTTGCCAAGACGCTTGTGGTCGACAAAGCCATTGAGAGCATTCATCTGCGCAAAGTCTGCACGGTCATTTGTTCCGAGCCCCTTAAGGTCGAGGAGTTTATCGTCAAGCATCTCAACCGCACGGCGACCATCAGCCGCGGCTACGGTGCCTTCTCGGGCAAGTGCGTGACGGTGATCATGAGCGTGCTGAGCCGTCGCGAGGCCGTGCAGCTGCGCCGCTATGCGCGCGAAGTCGATCCAGGTGCCTTTATCACGATCGTCGACAGCTCCGAGATCGTCGGCAAGGGCTTCCGCGGAACGAACTAGCACAGACGTATTCAACGAACCGCCTGCTGGCGCCGTGTACCTTGCAAATCGGTCATCTTTGAGTATTTGACCCTACATTGGGCAATAATGATGCTAAAGACATCGTTTGCGATCCAAGTGATTCGTTCAAAATATGAAGGGATGATTCTATGTTCTGCTCGCAGTGTGGCGCCCCCATGGGCGATAACGACAAGTTCTGCGGCGTGTGCGGTGCTCCTAATGCCGGTGCCGCTGGCCCCGCTCCCCAGGGACAGCCTCAGCCCCAGCAGTTTGTTCCGCAACCGCCCGTGGCGAATGCGCCAAAGGGCTGTGTGGCTCAGGCGTTCCAAGATATGACCAAGACTCCGGGCGTGCTTCAGCGTGTATGCCAAATCGCGTTTTTGCCGGCGCTGATTTGCGTTGTGTCAGTGCTCGTGTTGTTTATTCCCGTTATTGGCGGCATTGCGGCTGCCATCGGCTTTTTGGCTGCCTGTGTGGCAAGCGCATGCGGTTCTGGCTTTGGCATCGAATGGGGCCGCGACCTGTCGCTTAAGGTCGATGACGGCATGGATCGTCCGCTGATGCGTTCCACGTCGTTTGGTCTCGGAGTCTTTTCGAGCGTTATTTCGGTCGTGCTCGAGGTTATCGCTGCCATTCCCGTTATCGGTGTAGTGCTTTCGCTGGTGGAGGGCGTGGTAATTGGCGCTGCGGGCTCGTATTCTTATTACGGTTCTTATGCGCTCGAGGCTGCGCTGTTTGGCTCGCTTGGCCTGCTTGTCCTGGCGCTAATTGCCTCGGCGATTCTGGGTGTCTTCTTTAAGATGTTCGCCGACATCGCCGTGATGCACTTTGCGGTGACCGGGCGTGTCGAGAGCGCGTTTTCGCTCGATAAGGTCTGGGCGGCGTTTAAGCACAACAAGACCAAGCTGTTCTGTGCTTCGTTCCTTCCCGAGTTTTTGACGGGCCTGGTCGCCATCGTTGTCACATGGATCTTGACGGTCGTCTTTGGCGCCATTGCCTCTGTCGGTATGTATAGCTACTACTATCGTCCTACGGGTATTGAGGCAATCGTTACCGGCGGTGGCGTCACGCTCGCGCTGTTCTTGGTGCTGGTCGCTTTTGTCACCGTATTTCTTACGGTCTTTGGCAAGATGCTCAAGCACCGTGCCGTTGGCTATTGGGTTGCACGTTATGCAAGCGAGTGGGCCGACGAGGACAAGGACGACGTCCTGACTTTTGTATTGCCCTTCGAGAAGAAGTCCGCTCCCTCGGGTTACAGCGCTCCGGATGCTTCGCCGGCGCCCGAGTCTGAGACGGCATCTGAGCCCGAGCCTGCGCCTGAGCCTGCGCCTGAGCCTGAGCCGGCACCTGCACCTGAGCCGGCACCTGCACCTGAGTCGGCGTCCGAGCCAAGCTCCGACGAGGAACCTCAGGACGAGTAGCCATGCCGTCTGCCATTTGGGGACGGGGTAGAAATGGTAGAAATAGCGCTTGATAAATGAGCGGGGGCGGACGTGTCGAAACGTCCGCCCCCGCTTTGACATCGCGATGTGGCTATGACTGCGAGATGCCAGCGAATCGATTACTCGTCGTGCTTCTCCTCACGGCGTGCGGCAGCGCGTGCGTCGTGGATGCCCTTGATCGCGGCATGGCGAGCCGTTCGGGCATCATGGATGGCGTCGCGAGCCTCGGCGGTCGTCGCCTTGGCAGAGCGCAACTTGGCGGCCAGATCGGGGTTGGTTTCGGCGACCGCGGTAATCGCGGGGCCGTCGAGCTCCTCTTGCGTGGGCTCGGCCAAAAAGTCGATAGCATACTGGGCGGCCACCATGGAGCCCTTTGCCAGCACGGTCTCGTCGATCTTGTAGAAGCAGGAATGTTGGGCGTACGTGGCGCCAATCTTGGGGTTGCGCGTACCTACAAAGGCGAGCACGCCCGGTACGCGACGCAGGTACTCCGAAAAATCCTCGCCCGAAAGCGTGCCGCGATAATGGCCTTGGCCGGTGGGGCCCAGGCACTTGATTACGGCCTGACGGCAGCGCTCGCTCGAGGCGGCGTCGTTTTCGACCTTGTAGTTGGCGATGGTGTAGTCGGTGAGCTCTGCCTCGGCGCCCAAGGCGGCCGCGGTATGCTCCACGATGCGGCGCATAAGCTCCGGCATTTCCTCGTGGGTCGAATCTCCGTAGGTGCGCACCGTGCCGGCGAGGTAGGCCGTGCCGGCGATAACGTTGCGCGCGGTGCCGCCGTGCAGCTCGCCGACGGTGATGACGGCCGGCTCGTAGGGGCTGATTTCGCGCGAGACGATGGTCTGCAGGGCGTTAACGATCTCGGCGGCAACCATGACGGCGTCGTGGCCGCGCTGGGGCATGGCGCCATGGCACGAGGTGCCGCGGACGTCGATGCGGAACCAGTCGGTATTGGCCATGCGCGGACCGGGCTCGCAGCTCACGGTGCCGGCGTCGACCTCACTCCAGATGTGCGCGGCGTAGGCGCCATCGACGCCGTCGAGCACACCCGTGCCGATCATGAGCTTAGCGCCCTGGCCGTTTTCCTCGCTGGGCTGGAATACGATGCGGACTTCGCCGTGGATGTCGTCGGTCATATGGCGCAGGATTTGCAGCGTTCCGAGCATCATGGCGATATGGCAGTCGTGGCCGCAAGCGTGCATGCAGCCCTCGTTGACGCTGGCGAACTCCTCGCCGGTCTGCTCGGTGACGGGCAGGGCGTCGATGTCGGCGCGCAGCAGGATGCGGCGGCGTGGCGTGCCGTCCTCGCGGTAGGCATCCGGCGCGGTACCGCGAAGCGTTGCCACCAAGCCGGTCTTGAGCGGACGCTCGTAGGGGATATTCATGGCGTCGAGCTGGTTGGCGATGTCGGAGGTCGTGCGCTCCTCGGCAAGGCTCAGCTCCGGGTGCTTATGGAAGTGCCGGCGCTGCTTGATGATATATGGTTCAAATTCGGTAGCGATATCTTTGATGGCTGCGGTGACGTCGTCAGCCGCGCGAGCCTCGGTCGCCGCCATAATCTGCTGTGCCTTGGTCTTCGTCATGGTCGATTTGCTCCTTGCTGGGTTGATCGCAAAATCGTACAGGCTCTCTCCAGTATGCCACCTGCCGCTAGGGCTGGTAAAGTTGCCGTTTGCCGCTTGGGGTTTTGTTACAAGGGCGGGGGAGTACACTCGGGGGTGTTGAATTTCCTGCCAGAGATGGGGATGCCCATGCAACATATCGATCGGATTATCCGCTCCAAGAACGTCTTTACCGCGCAAGACGGCACCGATACCGCCCGCGAGCTGGCGATTGCCATTGCAAGCGACCGTATCGTCGCAGTCGGTGCGCCCGATGACGTGATCGCCGCCGCTCCTGCCGCCACGCCGGTTATCGACTACGGCGAGCAGTTTGTCTGCCCCGGTTTCCATGACGCTCATCTGCACTTCTTCCATACCTCGGTCGGTTCCTCGCCGTACATGCTCATGGATATGGGCACGTCCGAGGCTGCGCTGGTGCAGCACGCGCTCGAGTTTTCCCGGGACCTGCCCGACGACGCTTGGGTTGTGACGCAGGGCTGGCGTGATTACCGTTGGGACCCGCCCGAGCATCCTACCAAGGCGTCGCTCGATGCGGCATTCCCCGATCGTCCCTGCGTTATGTATTCGGGCGACGGGCACACGCTTTGGCTCAACAGCCGCGCACTCGAGGCGCTCGGCGTCACACGCGACAGCGAGCCGCCAGCGGGCGGCAGTTACGACAAGGATGCAAACGGCGAACTCACGGGCATTGCTCACGAGGCGGCTGCCATGCAGCTGCTACCGCGCTGCCTTGAGTGGCTGGGGGAGGATCGCATCGCAAGCGCTTACGCCGATCAAATGAGGCGTATGGCCGAGCAGGGCATCACCTCGATATGCGATATGTCGCTCATGCCCATGCCGGGCTGCGACTTTATCCGCGACGACGTCTATGACAAGCTGCAGGCAGCCGACAAGTTGGGCATCCGAGCCCATCTGTTCCCCACGCTGCTGGATGACCAGTCGCGCCTGGAAGAGCTGCAGGCACGTTACGCGAACAACGCGCTGCTCTCGGCGCCAGGCTTTAAGCAGTTCTTCGACGGTGTGTCGAGCGAACACACGGCCTATCTCACCGAGCCCTATACCAACCCGCGTTTCCCGGGCGACCGAGGCCGTCTGACAGTTCCTGCCGAGCGCATGCGTAAGCTGGTTCTGGCGGCCGCGGAGCGCGGCCACACCGTGCGCATCCACGTCATCGGCGACGGTGCCATCCATGCCGCGCTCGATATCTTTGAGGAGGCCGCCGAACTGTACGGCCTGCCCCAGCACAGTCATAACACGCTCGAGCATCTGGAGAACCTCTTGCCCGAGGACATCGATCGTCTACGCAAGCTTAATGTCGTTGCCTCGAGCCAGCCCTGTCACATTACACTCGACCCGGGCGGCCCCGAGCGCGATCTGGGCCTGGAGCGCAGCCGCATCATGTGGCCGTTTGCGACCTATAAGCAGCGCGGCATTCGCCAAGCCTTCGGTACCGACAGCCCTATCACAGCTGTTACCAGCATGAACGTGCTCTACACGGCTATCACGCGCCAGGACCCCAAAAGCCACTGGCCCGAGGGCGGCTGGTTGCCGAGCGAGCGCATCGATGCAGCAACAGCCCTGCGCAACTACACCCTGGGCAGCGCCTATGCAGCGGGTGACGAGCAAAACCTCGGCAGCCTGGAACCCGGCAAATACGCCGACCTGGTAGTCCTGGACCAAAACCCGCTCACCATCGACCCCCAAGAGCTCCAAGCCACCAAAGTCCAAGCCACCTACCTAGCCGGCAACCTGGTCTACGAGCGCTAATATTCATGTCGTACCGTTAAACGCGGCTCGTGCAGCCTATTTTGGGATGGCGCTCGAGCCGCGTTTGCGTTTCGGTGGGGATCCGCCATGAGCGTCCCTGCTCTGTTGGATTTGGGCGCGGGGTTGAGGTACTGCTGCTCCGTGCGTTCAATTTGGACATCAGCAGTGCAACCTCATGTGTTTTGCATACTTCACATTACAGATTGCATAAAAAGGCCGGGATGTTCTTTCTGGCCCTGATGTACCCCCGCCTGGACCGTGCAAAAAACGGAGTATTCAGCACCGCAAGCTCTGCCGGTGCCGCTGCGGCTGAGTAACGTTACGGAGATTGACGTCATTTTGGGCTCCGGTACGGCGCGAAGTACGCCCATTTGTCCCAACGGGGTCTGCCCACCGACCAAAACCGCCCGCTGAAGACGTTCTTGGGATCAATAAGGTATGTCTGGCGCGTATGCAGCCACCCTGGCCTGCTGAATACTCCCAAAAATGCACGGTGCTCCCCAGGGGACCCGTGCGCGCAGCGAAAACCATGCCCACGTTCCTATCCGCATCGCCATTCTGCTGCACTGACTTTTCTGAATGCCGGGCCCGAATTAGTTAACCTGCCTCCCGTGTGACTCCGGAGGGGCGGGGCATAAGGTTTATCGCGAGTTCCGCACGAGCCGAAGGCCACTTAATGTGGCCTTCGTGCGAGCAGGACTGCCCGAGCAGGAAACCTTATGCCCCGCCCCTCCGGAGCCACACGGGAGGCATCGCTAAGTTATCCCCCGGCATTCAGAAAATCTAAGTGCCAAAAAATAAGATTTTTTGACTCCGTGTTGTATAACCCGCCATTCGTGGGTACCATTCAACGCGTACGCAAACAAAAAGGGTTAATTCGCGTGGCATAACCACGCGGCCCAAAAAGGAGGAGACAAGCATGTCGTCTTTGAAGCCGCTTGCAGATCGTGTTCTGGTCAAGCCCGACGAGGCCGAGCAGAAGACCGCTTCTGGTCTGTATATCGCTAGCAACGCCCAGGAGAAGCCGCAGCGCGGCACCATCGTTGCCGTTGGCGCCGGCAAGGTCAACGACAAGGGTGAGCGCATCCCCATGGACGTCAAGGTCGGTGACGTTGTCATCTATGGTAAGTTCGGTGGCAACGAGGTCAAGGTCGACGGCGAGAAGTATCTGCTGATGCGCGCCGACGACATCTACGCTGTCGTCGAGGCCTAGTCTCGTCAGAATCTCTGATTCGTCTTTGAACGCGCCCGCCGCATAGGACTCGGAAGCGGCGACGCGAGTCACATTTCTTTTGGAGGATTACCTACCATGGCAAAGAACATTACGTTCAACACCGATGCCCGCGCTAAGCTCGCCAAGGGCGTCAACACCCTGGCCGACGCCGTTACCGTCACCATGGGCCCCAAGGGCCGCTACGTTGCGCTGCAGCGCACGTTCGGTGCCCCGACCATCACCAACGACGGCGTTTCTGTCGCTAAGGAGATTGAGCTCGAGGACAACATCGAGAACATGGGCGCCCAGCTGGTGAAGGAGGTCGCCACCAAGACCAACGACACCGTGGGTGACGGCACCACCACCGCAACCCTGCTCGCCCAGGCCATCGTCAACGACGGCCTGCGCAACGTCGCCGCTGGCGCCAACCCGCTGGCCATCCGTCGCGGCATCGACAAGGCCGTCAACGCCGCCGTCGCCGAGATGAAGAAGCAGGCCAAGCCGGTCGAGACCAAGGAGCAGATTGCTTCCGTCGGTACCATCTCTGCCGGTGACCCCGAGGTCGGCGAGAAGATCGCCGAGGCCATGGAGGTCGTGGGCAAGGACGGCGTCATCACCGTCGAGGATTCCCAGACGTTCGACATCACCATCGACACCGTCGAGGGCATGCAGTTCGACAAGGGCTATGTCTCCGCTTACTTCGTCACGGACAACGACCGCATGGAGGCCGTGATGAAGGATCCGTACATCCTCATCACCGACCAGAAGATCTCCAGCGTCCAGGACATCATGCCCGTTCTCGAGGCTGTCCAGCGCGCTGGCCGTGGCCTGCTCATCATCGCTGAGGACATCGATGGCGAGGCTCTGCCTACCCTGGTCCTCAACAAGATCCGTGGCGCCCTCAACGTCTGCGCCGTCAAGGCCCCGGGCTACGGCGATCGCCGCAAGCGCATCCTGGAGGACATCGCCGTCCTCACCGGTGGCCAGGCTGCCCTGGACGAGCTGGGCGTGAAGGTCGCTGACATCACCGCCGATATGCTCGGTACCGCTAAGTCCGTCACCATCTCCAAGGACAACACCGTCGTCGTCGGCGGTGCTGGCTCCAAGGAGGCCATCGACGCCCGTATCGCTCAGATCAAGGGCGAGATGGAGAACACCACCTCTGACTTCGACCGTGAGAAGCTCCAGGAGCGCCTGGCCAAGCTCTCCGGTGGCGTTGCCGTCATCAAGGTCGGCGCTGCTACCGAGTCCGAGCTCAAGGAGATCAAGCACCGCGTTGAGGATGCCCTGCAGGCTACCCGCGCTGCTGTCGAGGAGGGCATCGTCGCCGGCGGTGGCGTCGCCTTCATGGACGCTGCTCCTGCGCTCGATGCTGTCGAGATCGACGACCCCGAGGAGAAGATTGGCGTCGATATCGTCAAGAAGGCTCTGACCGCTCCGGTCGCCACCATCGCCAAGAACGCTGGCTTTGAGGGCGCTGTCGTGGTCGACAAGGTTGCCGAGCTGCCCGCCGGCCAGGGTCTCAACTCTGCCAACGGCGAGTGGGGCGACATGATCGAGATGGGCGTCCTCGACCCCGTCAAGGTCAGCCGCGTCACCCTGCAGAACGCTGCTTCTGTCGCCAGCCTGATCCTCATCACCGAGGCTACCGTCTCCGATGTGCCCAAGAACACTCAGCTTGAGGACGCTATCGCTGCTGCTACCGCTGGTCAGCAGGGCGGCGGTATGTACTAAGGCCGACAAGGTCTAGAACTCCCACCGGGAATCCGGGGGCGTGACGGGGGCTTCTCTCCGGAACGTCCTCGGACATGCAAAGAGGCTCCGCATCGCGCTTCGCGCTGCGGAGCCTCTTTGCGTCCTGCGGAATGTTCCGGAGAGAAGCCCCCGTCACGCCCCCGGATTCCCTGCGTTTACGGCCTTGAGGTCGGCGTGGGCGGAGGACTTGGTTGTTGGGAATACGTGTCCCGGTCGCTGTTTCGCGGCTTTGCCGCGAAAGGCGCGCCATTTTGGGGCGAGTGGAGGATGTGGTTGGTGCAGTGGCTTGTCCCCTTCGCTGTTTCGCGCTTTGCGCGAAAGGCGCGTTACTTTGGGATGGGTGGGGAACGTGGTTGTTGCGGCAACTGATCCCCGCCACAAATTACCCTTGGCATACTTGCGCGAACGATTGCTCGTGCTACACTTGCAATTGCTGTTTCAGGGCGGGGTGAAATTCCCCACTGGCGGTAAATCGGGCGGTGTCAAAGGGACGCCGTGGCGCAGGCGAGATTCCTGTGACCGAGCCGATGAGTCCGCGACCCGTGTGTGCGTTGGTTCGCATGCCGGCTGAACTGGTGAGATCCCAGTACCAACGGTTAGAGTCCGGATGAAAGAGGCAGGTGATCTTATGTCTGAACAGTCGCAGCATATCCATTTTGAGAACACGAATAGGTGGAGCACCAAACAGCTCGTAACCATGGCGTTGATGTGCGCCTTGGGCGCCCTGTTTATGTATGTGCAGCTACCCATTCTTCCCTCGGCGCCGTTTTTGACGTATGACCCGTCGCTGGTGCCGGCGATGGTGTGCGGTTTTGCGTATGGCCCTGGCGCCGGCACTGCTGTTGCCGCTATGGCTATCGTTATCCATGCGCTCACCACGGGTGACTGGGTCGGCGCGCTTATGAACCTGGTTGCCACGCTGGGCTACATTCTGCCTGCGGCTATCGTCTATCAGAAGATGCATACCTATAAGGGTGCCGTGATTGGCCTGGTGCTCGGCGTTATTGCCGCTACGGCGTTGTCTATGGTCGCAAACCTTACCATTGGCGTATGGTTCTGGTATGGCTCGGTCGATGTGATCGCCCCGCTCATGATTCCTGCCGTGCTGCCGTTCAACCTTATCAAGACCGTGCTTAACTCGGTGTTGACACTGGCGGTGTATAAAGCGGTCTCCAACCTCATCACGCCTAAAAAGGACCAGGTCAAAGGCCGCGCATGATTGAGTGTCGGGGCGTTTCCTTTAGCTATGACGGTGCCGTGTCGGCACTCGACGGTGTCGATCTGAACATCGAGGACGGGGAGTTTTTCTGCATCCTCGGTGGCAATGGGTCGGGCAAGTCGACGTTTGCCAAGCATCTGAATGCGCTGCTGCAGCCCGATGCGGGCACGGTACGTATCAACGGTATGGATGCGTCCGATCCCGAGCTGGTCTACGACATTCGTTCGACCGCAGGCATGGTGTTCCAGAATCCCGACGACCAGCTGGTGGCAACGCTTGTCGAAGATGACGTTGCGTTCGGTCCCGAAAACCTTGGCGTGCCATCGGCGCAAATTGCGCAGCGCGTACGCGAGGCGCTGAAGGGCGTGGGCCTGGTGGGCTTTGAGCGCCACGAGACCCATGCGCTTTCGGGCGGTCAAAAGCAGCGTGTGGCGCTTGCCGGTGTGCTCGCCATGGAACCGCGCGTGCTCATTTTGGACGAGGCGTCCTCGATGCTCGATCCGCGCGGGCGCAAGGGCCTTATGAAGGCCTGTCACGTGCTGCACGAACGCGGCATGACCATCGTGATGATTACGCACTTTATGGAAGAGGCCGCCGAGGCCGATCGTGTCGCGGTGTTTCGGGCGGGGCGCGTTGCCATGCTCGGTACGCCCGAGGAGATTCTGACGCGGGCAGATGGGCTCGTGGAGCTCAACCTGGATATGCCGGCGTCGTGCTGCTTGGGCATGGCGCTTCGTGCGAAGGGCGTGCCCGTTCATGCGCAGGTGCGCGAGGCGGATATGGTCGCCGAGATTGCGCAGGTATATGCCGACCGGAGTGGGGAAGACACCGCAGGGCGGCCTTCTGCATCCGATTCTCGTGTGCTCGACAACGTCTCCTCTGCAACCGACGGGACAGCCGTGTCGGAGCCCGTCATCGAGATTTCGCACCTCTCGCATAGTTACTCGCTGAGTGCCCGCGAGCGCCGCCGCTGGCATAAGCGCTCGGTCACTGCGGGCAAATCGAGCAAACAGGCTCTCTGGGGAAACGACCCCAGCAGTCCGTGGGCGCTGCGCGATGTATCGCTGACGGTGCGTCGCGGCGAGTTCCTGGGCTTGGCAGGTCATACCGGTTCGGGTAAGTCGACGCTGGTCCAGCATCTCAACGGTTTGATTCGCCCCCAGGAGGGATCCGTTCGCGCGCTGGGGCTCGACCTATCAAACAAGAAAGACGCCGCTGCGGTTAAGGCCAAGGTCGGCGTGGTATTTCAGTATCCTGAGCGTCAGCTGTTTGCCGAAACCGTGGCGCAGGACGTGGCGTTTGGTCCGCACAACCTTGGCTTGCCGCAAGATGAAGTCGACCGTCGTGTCGAGTCATCACTCTCGCGCGTGGGCCTCGATCTTTCCACGGTCGGCGACAAGAGTCCCTTTGAGCTTTCGGGCGGTCAGCAACGGCGTGTGGCATTCGCCGGCGTGCTCGCCATGGAGCCCGAGGTCCTGGTGCTCGATGAACCCATGGCGGGGCTCGATCCGGCTGCGCGCAGGGATTTCCTTGAGCTTATCGGTCGACTTCACCGCGATGGCCTGACCGTTGTCATGGTTTCGCATAGTATGGATGACCTGGCCAATTGCTGCGACCGTATTGTCGTGATGAACGAGGGCGCGGTGTTTGCCGAGGGCACGCCCGCTCAGGTTTTTGCGCATGCGGATGAGCTCAAGTCGATCGGCTTGGGCGTTCCCGCCGCCCAGCGCATGGCGTTGGCGCTCGCGGAAGCGGGCGTGCCGCTGCGTTGCGGCGGGCTCTATACGGTTGAGTCGCTGGCCGACGAGCTGACAGATTTGCTGATCGGTCGCTCAGACGGTCCTTCTAACGTCGCGGACATTGCTAAATCCAAGACGGTCGCGCGAGAGGAGGGCTGCTAATGGAGGCGTTTTCGTTTGGCAGCTACTATCCCGGCGATAGTGCAATCCACCGCCTGGACCCGCGAACCAAGTTGCTCTTGGGCTTTGTGTTTCTGATCATGACGCTCACGGTCAGTGGCTTCCGCGGACTGGCGCCGGTCGCCATTTTCGTTGTGCTGATCTATGCCGTGTCTCGGGTGCCGGTTCGTCGCGTTCTGTCGTCGATGGCGCCGCTGCTGGCAATCGTCGTCGTGGTTGCGGTGCTCAACTTGTTTACCGATCAGAGTGGGCGCATCCTGTGGCAGCTCGGCTTTCTGCAGATAAGCGAGGGCTCGCTGCATTCCGCCGCCTTTATGGCGTGCCGCCTGACCTTGATGATGGCCGGTATGAGCGCCATCACGCTCACCACACCGACGCTCGACCTCACCGTGGGCTTCGAGCGCCTGCTCGCGCCGTTTGCGCGTGTGGGGCTCCCTGCGCACGAGCTCGGCATGATCATGGGCATCGCGCTGCGCTTTATGCCGCAGTTTGCCACCGAGATGAAGCAGACGGCCGATGCGCAGGCAAGCCGTGGTGCACGCGTAATGGGTGGCCCGCTCGGCGGCGTGCGTATGCTCGGCAGTGTGGCGATTCCACTGTTCACGGGCGTGTTCCGTCATGCCGAGACGTTGTCTGCTGCCATGGATGCACGCTGCTATCACGGCGAACAGGGCCGCACGCGTCTGCATGCGCTTGCATTTGGCCGCGGCGATGCGTTGGCGGCGGTGGTGACAGCGCTGCTGCTCATCTGCGTCATCGTCATTAATCTTCAACTTGTTTAGGCGCGATTCGAGCGCAGGAAAGGGATTCCCATGACCGACAACGACCGCACGGCGCAGCTCGAGCGCGCCTGCTCGTATCTTAGGCGCATTCCGGCGTGGTATCTGGCCACGACCGATGTGGCCGACGGGCATCAGCCTCGCGTGAGGCCGTTTTCGTTTGCCATGGTCGATGAAGGTAAGCTGTGGTTTTGCACCTCGCGCGATAAGGATGTGTGGGCCGAGCTCAGCGCGAACCCCAAGTTTGAGCTTTCGGGCTGGAAGCCGGGGGAGTGCTGGATCGTATTGTCCGGCGAGGCCTCGCTCGAGGACGATGCGGTGGTGAGCGACCGCGTTCGCGAAGCAGGCTTTAAGCACATGGTGGGCATTGGCGAGAAGCATGAGAGCGCCAACGACGGTCGTCTTGCGTTTTTCTCGGTCCGCAATATCGCCGCCCGCTTCTGCGATATCGACGGCAGCGAAGAGCATCTGGAGCTCTAGCGCGTCTCAAATTAACTACCCGTTCCAAATTGGCTAGTGGCAGGAGGAAACGTGGACGGATTGAATACGGTGTTGGAGTATCTGACGTCGGTGCCGGCATGGTATTTGGCGACGAGCGTTGATGGGCAGCCGCATGTGCGTCCGTTTTCGTTTGCGCAGATCCAGGACGGCAAGCTGTGGTTTGTAACGGCGCGCACCAAAGACGTGTGGCAAGAGCTGCTGCAAAATCAACGCTTTGAGGCTACGAGTTGGTGGCCGGGCCATGGCTGGCTCACCTTGCGCGGGCATGCGGGTCTGGATGACCAGGCCGCTCCCGATATGCGCGAGGCAGGCTGGAAGCACCTGGAGCGCCTAGGCGAGCACTACGAGGGCGCAGGCGATCCCACGCTCGTCTTCTTTAGCGTGGAGGAACCCGAGGCCTTTATCTGCAATCACGACGAATGGGTGCCGGTCGAGCTCTAGCCAGCTGGCTCATCCTAACAACTTGGTTTTCGCATGGGCGGGCCCCGTATTGCCCGGCGCCGTTAGGAGCGCCGGTCAATACGGGGCCCGCTCCATTTGTCAATTCCTTCAAGCGAATGTGTCGGGAATGTTTCAATGCATGAATATGCAAGCCATTTACGTATTCATGCATCTTTTGGTGCTAAAGTTTCAACCCACTTCATAACGACCGCTGCGAAATGCGCATCGGTGCATAAATCGCAGACAAGGAGTCTGATATGTCTTTGAAGGTTGGAATCGTCGGCGCGGCTGGATATGCCGGAGCCGAGCTCATTCGCCTCGTCCTCGGTCATCCCGAGTTTGAACTTGCTGCCATTACGTCCAACGCCGATGCCGGCCAGCCGTTGTCTGCGGTGTACCCGAGCTTCACCGGCGTAAGCGATCTTGTCTTCACGACGCATGATGCCCCCGAGCTCAAGAACTGTGACGCGGTATTTTTGGCCGTGCCGCACACGGCTGCCATGGCTCAGGTGCCCGCCCTGCTTGCCGCGGGAGTCTCCTGCATTGACCTCTCGGCCGACTATCGCCTGAGCGATCCGGCCACCTTTGAGGCCTGGTATGCCGCCGAGCACACGAGCCCCGAGTTGCTCAAGACCCGCGCCTTCGGTCTGCCCGAGCTGTTCTCCCAGGATTTGGAGACCGCTGCATCCGATCATGCCGACGGCAAACCCGTGCTGGTCGCCTGCGCCGGCTGCTATCCCACCGCAACGAGCCTTGCTGCCGCTCCTGCCGTGCGTGCGGGCTGGGTGGCCGAGAACGGTCCCGTGATTGTCGATGCCATCAGCGGTGTGACGGGTGCCGGCAAGTCCTGCAACGCTCGTACGCATTTTTGCAGCGCCGACGAGAACTTGGAGGCCTACGGCGTGGGTAAGCATCGCCACACGCCCGAGATTGAGCAAATCCTTGGCCTGACCGATCGCGTCGTCTTTACCCCGCACCTGGCACCGCTCAAGCGTGGTCTGCTCTCCACGGTGACGATGCCGCTCGCGCCGCAGGCCATCGACTCCTTGGCTCTTGAGGACGTTGTCGACTATTACAAGCAGTTCTATGCCGGTCGCACCTTTGTGCGCGTGCTCGATACCGGCCAGCAGCCCAAGACGGCTTCGGTTGTCGGCACCAACGCCGCCCAGATTGGCCTCGCGCTCAACAAGCGCGCGGGCGTGCTGGTGGCGACGGGCGCCATCGACAATCTGTGCAAGGGCGCTGCGGGCCAAGCGGTCCAGTGCGCCAATATCGTCTTTGGCTTTGACGAGCGACGAGGCTTGCCCACAGTGGCGTGCCCGGTGTAGCACATTCGATTGTTAACGATTTGGTAGTCGGGCATCGAGTGGGGCGCCACTCTTAAGCCGGTCTCATGATTACGACTGGCATGGCGCACCAACCGATGTCCGTTTTTTGTTTGACATAAGGAGTCATAAAGACGATGAATACCGAGCTGTTTGATATCAAGATTCGCGCCGTCGAGGGTGGCGTTACGGCTGCGGCTGGTTTTAAGGCTGCAGGCATCCACGCTGGGTTCCGCAAGAACCCCGAGCGTCTGGATTACGCGTTCGTCGTGCCCGATAAACCCTGTCCCGGTGCCGGCGTGTTTACCACCAATCGCTTTTGCGCGGCGCCCGTGCAGGTGAGCCGTGCCAACCTGGGCGGTGCCGACAAGGGCTACGGTATCATCGCCGGCGTTTCGATCAACTCTGGCAATGCCAACGCCGCCACGGGTGAGACCGGCCTTGCATGCGCGCGCGAGACCTGCAACATCGCGTCGCAGGTCATCGGCTGTGAATCCCAGCAGATCCTAGTTGCATCCACAGGCGTGATTGGACAGATTCTGCCCATCGACACATTTGAGACTGCCATTCCTGCTGCCTACGAGGCGCTCTCCGCCCACGGTGGCGCCGATGCCGCTCGCGCCATCATGACGACCGACACGCACTCCAAGGAGTACGCCGTATCCTACGTCAGTGAGGCTGCGGGTCATGCGGGCAATGTCTATACGGTAGGCGGAATGTGCAAGGGCTCGGGCATGATCATGCCCAATATGGCCACCATGATCGCAGTTATCACCACCGATGCCCCCGTCGAGCCTGCGGCACTTCATGCCCTGCTGCTCTCGACCGTCAAGCAGACCTTCAACAAGGTAACGGTCGATTCCGACACCTCGACCAACGACACCTGCATCATGCTTGCCTCCGGCGCCGCTGCCGCAGATGCCGAGCCTATCGTCGAGGGCTCCGATGCCTTTGACGAGTTGGCATTTGCCGTGCACGAGGTGTGCGAGAGCCTGGCGCGCAATATCGCCGCCGATGGTGAGGGCGCATCCAAGCTTGTTACGGTCAACGTTACCGGCGCCGCCAACGACGAGGAGGCCGATATCGCCGCCCGTGCCGTTGCCAACTCGCCGCTCGTTAAGACCTGCATCGCCGGCCACGACTGCAACTGGGGCCGCGTTGCTATGGCGCTTGGCAAGTGCGGCGTGAAGTTTAATCAGGAAGACGTTTCCATCGACATGATGGGCATGCCTGTCTGTCGCGACGGTCTGACTGTTCCCTTTGACGAGGACGAGGCTCTACGACGTTTCGAGGCGCCCGAGATCGTGATCTCGGCCGACCTGGGCGCAGGCGACGCGGCAACGACCGTGTGGACCTGCGACCTCACGCATGAGTACATCTCCATTAACGGCGACTACCGTTCCTAGATTCCAGGCACGCTGCGCATCTTGCCGCGATTGCGGACAGCGGAGCACGGCGCGATAACGATACGAAAGACGAGGCAGATTATGAAATTCGCACGCGATTGTCGTTCGAACGAATCCAACGAAGCAACCGCGCAGCTGCTGTTCGAAGCGCTGCCGTGGATTAAGAACCTGACCGGTAAGACGGTTGTTATCAAATATGGCGGAGCCGCCATGGTTGATGAGCAGCTGCGCCGCGACGTGATGAGCGACATCGTGCTGCTCAAGATCATCGGCATGCGCCCTGTTATCGTGCACGGTGGCGGCAAGGCCATCAACGAGGCGCTGAGCCACTACGACATCCCCGTCGAGTTTAAGAACGGCCAGCGCGTGACCACGCCGGCGACTATGGATATCGTGCGCGAGGTGCTGGGCGGCAAGGTTAACCAGGAGCTGGTTGCCGCCATCAACCACCACGGCAACCTGGCCGTGGGCGTGTCGGGCAGCGATGCTGGCACGCTCATCGCCGAGCCGCTCGATCCCGAGCTCGGTCGCGTGGGCAAAGTGACGCACGTCAACACCGACTATATCGAGCGCTTACTCGATAGCGAGTACATCCCCGTTATCGCTACCGTCGCGGCGGGGGAGGACGGCGGTTTCTTCAACATCAACGCCGATACCGCCGCCGGTGCCGTTGCGGCAGCGCTCCACGCGCACAAGGCGATCTTTTTGACCGACGTCGACGGCCTGTACAAGGACTTTAGCGATAAAGACTCACTCATCTCCAACCTAACACTCGACGAGGTTAACGAAATGCTCTACGGCGGCGAGGTCGATAAGGGCATGATTCCCAAGCTGCGCGCGGCCGTCGATGCGCTTGCCGGCGGCGTATTTCGCGCTCACATCATCAACGGCACCACGCCGCATTCGCTGCTGCTGGAGCTGCTGACCGATGCCGGCGTCGGCACCGTGATCCATTCCACCGAGACGGCTTACGAGTTCGATACGCATCCGCATCCGCTTTCGACGTTTGCTGCGCGTCTGACCGAGAACCTCGACGAGGTCGAGAAGCTTCAGACGGTCTAACTGACCCGCAGCCGCCCCATTTCTGCACCCATAGGCCTGCGCCGTCCGGCGCTCAACGAAAGGCATCCCATGTCACTTGCAGCTCAGCAATCGCTTGAATCCCATTACGTTATGCATACCTTTGGCCGCTCTCCGGTCGAGTTTGTCGAGGGTCACGGCATGAAACTCACCGGCGACGATGGTCGTGAGTACCTCGACTTTCTTGCCGGCATCGGCGTGTGCAGCCTAGGTCATGGCGACCCGGCTGTGCTCTCGGCGCTCGAGGCACAGACCAAAAAGCTCATGCATGTCTCCAATTACTTCTACATCGAGCAGCGTGGACAGGTCGCGGCGCTGCTGTCCAAGCTTGCCAACGACGACTTAGATGGTGCACGCGTGCTTGCCGATGCCATTGCCGCCGGCGATGAGACCACGGCAGCTGCTCTTGGTGCCCCGGCTGCGGATGAGCAGGTTTGGGAGACCTTCTTTGCCAACTCCGGCGCCGAGGCCAATGAGGGCTCGATGAAGCTTGCGCGCCTGTACGCCAAGCGTGCCGGTAACGGCGGCAACACTATCGTGTGCATGCGCGGCGGCTTCCACGGCCGTACGCTCGAGACCATTGCCGCCACCATGCAGGATTGGCTGCAGGATAGTTTCCGCCCGCTGCCGGGTGGCTTTGTGGCCTGTACGCCCAACGATATCAATGAACTGCGTGCGATCTTTAAGCAGCTGGGGGGCGAAATTTGTGCCGTGATGCTCGAGCCGATCCAGGGTGAGAGTGGCGTGCACCCCATGACCGAGGAGTTTATGGCGGCAGCGCGCGACCTGGCACACGAAGTGGGCGCCGTGCTTATAGCCGACGAGGTCCAGTGCGGCATCTTCCGCTCCGGCAAGCCGTTTGCATTCCAAACCTATGGCGTGGAACCCGACATCATGAGCCTTGCCAAGGGCATTGCCGATGGCGTGCCCATGGGTGCCGTCGTAGCAAAGAAGGAGATTGCCGACGTGTTTAAGCCGGGCGACCACGGCTCGACCTTTGGCGGTAGCTGCTTGGCTGTCGCGGCGTGCGCCGCGACGCTCTCCGCGCTCGTGCGCGGCGATTATGCCGACCATGCTGCCAAGGTAGGCGCCTATATGGAGGCAAAGCTCGCCAAGCTGCCGAACGTGACCGAGGTGCGTGGCCGCGGCTTGATGCTCGGCTGTGATTTGGATGATGCCGCGGGCGACGCGCATGATATTGTTGCCCGCGCGCTGGCCGCCGGTGCCGTGATTAACGCTACGGGTGCCCATACGCTGCGTTTCCTGCCGCCGCTCGTCTGCGAGGAATCCGACGTGGACAGTCTGATCGAGATCCTGTCGGACGTTTTGGCCTAACACAGCGAAATAACTTAACTTTGACCGGGTTCCGGACTGCGGACGTGCCCTATGTGGCATGATTCAGCGGTCTGGAGCCCGTTTTGCCTTAGATTTGCTAAGGCGGGGAGACCTGCTGGTCAAAAAACATCAAATATGAGTACTGTTACCAGCTGAATCTCATATGAAACCGACTATCTAGGATTAGTTAGACCACACATGTTCAGTTATGTTAATGGGGAAACAGCTAGCAAAGGCTTCAAATCGCTGATTCAGGGCTAGATTTACCCAGCGAAACCCAAAAATCGCTGCTACAAAATTAGTAACAGTACTCATTTTTGCCATTTTTTGGCCACGGCCTTTGTGACGGACGTGCTGGCGGGTTCGAATCCCTCTGCGCTGGGCCCAAAAAAGAAAGGCCCCCATAGCTGGGAGCCTATCAAATCAGTGGTGGGCGATGAGGGATGTCCGCGTGCGGCTGGCGCCGCCCGCGCCCCGCTTCGTCGCTCCGCTCCTCGCGTGCTGCGCTGGAAAACGCTTCGCGTTTCCTCAGCTCCGCACCCTTGCGGGTTCGAATCCCATGAAATGGGCCCAAACAAAAAACGGTCCCCTTTCGAGGACCGTTTCCAAATCGGTGGTGGGCGATGAGGGATTCGAACCCCCAGCCTTGTGCGTGTAAAGCACCTGCGCTAACCGTTGCGCCAATCGCCCGTGCGGAGAGAGTATAGCAAAACAATCGCCTCATTCATCTCATATCCATTAAAGGTAACCGTCGCGTGTCACGGCGGAGCTGATTCAGTTGAGATTGCCTGAACATTCCGCCCCTCTTTACGCCCTCGGGTATACTCAAAAGCTACTGATTCGATTTGATGCCCAGCAACAGCAGAGGGGATAGTATATGTGCGGTTTTGTCGGTTTTGTCGGTGGGACGGATAACCAATCCGAGGTGCTCACCAAGATGATGGACCGCATCGTCCATCGTGGTCCCGACATGGGCGGTCAGTTTATCGACGGCCGCGTTGCCCTGGGCTTCCGCCGCCTGTCGATCCTCGACCTGACCGAGGCCGGCGCTCAGCCCATGGCCAATGAGGACGGCAGCGTCGTTATCGTCTTCAACGGTGAGATCTACAACTTCCAAGAACTCCGTTCCGAGCTCGAAGCCAAGGGCTACAAGTTCCATTGCGGCGCCGACACCGAGAGCCTCCTGCACGGCTACGAGGAGTGGGGCGAGGCTGTCCTCGATCGCCTGCGCGGTATGTACGCCTTCGTCATCTGGGACAAAAAGAAGAACAAGCTTTTTGGCGCCCGTGACATCTTTGGCATCAAGCCGCTTTACTACTATCCCATGGCCGATGCGGGCGACGGCGCTCCGGGCGTGCTCTTTGGTTCCGAGATCAAGAGCTTCCTGGACTACCCGCACTTCCACAAGGCGGTCAACAAAAAGGCCCTGCGTCCGTACATGACGCTGCAGTATTCGGCAACCGAGGAGACCTTCTTCGAGGGTGTCTACAAGCTGCCGCCGGCGCACTACTTTACCGTCGATATCCCGACCGGCAAGATGAACATCGAGCGCTACTGGGATTGCGATTACTCTGCCGTCGAGAAGCCGTTCGAGGAGTACGTCGACGAGCTGGACGAGGTCGTGCACGAGAGCGTCGAGGCCCATCGCATCGCCGACGTCAAGGTCGCGTCGTTCCTCTCCGGTGGCGTCGACTCCAGCTACATCGCCGCTTGCCTCATGCCCGACAAGACCTTCTCGGTGGGCTTTGACTACAAGAACTTCAACGAGACCAACTACGCCAAGGAGCTTTCCGATAAGCTCGGCGTCGAGAACGTTCGCAAGATGATTACCGCCGACGAGTTCTTCGGTGCGCTCGAGGACATCCAGTATCACATGGACGAGCCGCAGTCCAACCTGTCTTCCGTGCCGCTGTGGTTCTTGGCCGAGATGGCTCGCAAGGACGTTACCGTCGTGCTTTCGGGCGAAGGCGCCGACGAGCTCTTTGGCGGCTACGCCTACTACGAGGACACGGTCCCGGTGCGCAAGTACAAAAAGATGGTGCCGCTGCCCATCCGTCGCGCGCTCGGTAACCTGGCGCTGCATATGCCGTACTTCAAGGGACATAACTTCCTGGTCAAGGGTGCCGAGATCCCCGAGAAGTCGTTCCTGGGACAGGCTCTGGTATGGCCGGAGCGCGAGGTCGACGGCGTGCTCAAGCCCGAGTACAACACCGGCGATGGCGCCTTCGAGCTTGCCGCTCCCATCTATGCGCGCGTGAAGGGTCAGCCCGAGCTGGTCAAGAAGCAGTACCTGGACATGAACATGTGGCTCCCGGGCGACATTCTGCTCAAGGCCGACAAGATGTGCATGGCACACTCACTGGAGCTGCGCGTGCCCTTCCTGGACCGCAAAGTCATGGAGTTCGCCGAGCACATTCCCGACCGCTACCGCATCAACGAGAACGGCAACAAACAGGTACTCCGCCACGCTGCCAACAAGTCGCTGCCCGATGAGTGGGCCACCCGTCCCAAGGTGGGCTTCCCGGTGCCGATTGTCTACTGGCTGCGCGAGCAAAAGTGGTACGACTATGTCAAGGAGTACTTCACCGCGCCGTGGGCAAGCGAGTTCTTCGATACCGACGAACTCATGCACCTGCTCGATCTGCACTTTGCGGGCAAGGGCGATTTCCAGCGCAAGATCTATACGCCGCTCGTGTTCTTGGTGTGGTACAAGCGCTTCTTTATCGACGAGGACCAGCCCGCTGTTCAGGCTGCCTAGCCTCGGCTGACGAACGCCTGCGCGTAACGGCTCCTCCGGGAGCCGTTTTTGCGTGGGTGCGTTTCAGTTACTATAAAACCGTCCCTGCCAAATGGCTGAGAAAGGTGAAAGATGCACCATTCGGATTCCGCGACCGTGACCACGGTCGATACGCTTGCCAAGCTTCTCGATGTGTGCGGCGAGCTGCGCGCATCAGAGCAGGTTGACGAGCGTGCCGTGACCGGTTGCTCGTTTGATTCGCGCGCGGTCTCGGCAGGTGACGTGTTCTTCTGCAAAGGTGCTGCCTTTAAGCCCGCGTTTTTGAGCATGGCGCTCGATGCGGGCGCCGTCGCATTTGTGTGCGAGGAGTCACTGGTCGAGTCTCTGGAGCCGCTGGCGCAGGAGAGCGGTGCTGCGATGCTGGTTGTTGATAGCGTTCGCACGGCCATGGCCCTGTTGCCGCCGGAGGTCTACGACCGTCCCGACCACGACGTCAAGATCGTGGGTATCACCGGTACCAAGGGAAAGACCACGGCCGCTTTTATGCTCCAGTCGATTATCAAAGCGGCGGGCGAGTCCTGCGGCATGATCGGCTCGGTGAGTACCGACGATGGCATCGAGTGCTACGAGAGCACCAATACTACGCCCGAGGCCCCCGAGGTCTGGCGCCATATCGCCAACTGCCGCACGTCCGGTCGCCAGTCCATGGTCATGGAGGTTTCGAGCCAGGCGCTCAAGTACCAACGCGTCGAGAATCTGCCGTTTGACGTGGCGTGCTTCCTCAACATCGGCCGCGACCACATCTCGCCGATCGAACACCCCACGTTTGAGGATTATTTTGAGAGCAAACTCAGGATCTTTGACCAGGCAAAGACCGCCGTGGTGAATCTAGGCACCGAAGAGGTTGACCGTGTGCTAGAGGCAGCGTCGACGGCCGAGCGCTTGGTGACCGTTGGCGTCGAGCATCCCGAGGCAAGTCTGTGGGCGAGCGACGTACGCATGGTCGGCTTTAGCATCGAGTTCAACTTGCATGGCTTGTGTGCCGACGAGTCCGAGGCGGGGGAGAAGGTCCTGCTGGGTATCGCGGGCGACTTTAACGTGGAGAACGCGCTGGTCGCTATCGCCGCTGCGCGCGAGATCGGCATCGGTATCGAGGCTATCAAGAAGGGCCTCTCAAAACTGCGTGTGCCGGGCCGTATGGAGGTCGTGGAGTCGAAGGACGGCCGCGTAATTTGTGTCGTCGACTACGCGCACAACCAGCTTTCGTTCCGCTCGCTTTTCTCGTCGGTCAAGCGCGCGTTTCCCGCTAGTCCGGTCATTGCGGTGTTTGGCGCTGCCGGCGGCAAGGCGCAGGAGCGCCGCGAGCAGCTTCCGCGCGAGGCCGCACCGTATTCCGACCTGATGATCTTTGCCAATGAGGACCCGGCTCACGAGGACCCGATGAAGGTCTGTCGCGAGCTTGCCGAACATGTTCCCGACGATACGCCGAACAAGATCATCCTCGATCGCGAAGCCGCTGTGCATGCGGCGTTCAAGGCGGCGCGCGAGGAGTACGTCAACCCCGATGCTCCCACCATTGTCTTGCTGCTGGCAAAGGGTGACGAGGAGCTCATGCACGTGGGCGACGAGTTCGTGCCCATCGAGAGCGACCTTTCGCTGGCCAATCGCCTGATCGATGTTGCCCAGTTTGACTAATGAACCATGATGGCGGCGGCGCCCTGAGTGCGCTGTCGCCATAAGCGTGTTCCCTCAATCAAAACATGCCGTCCAAGTCCAAACCCTTCTACGTAAACGGAGTAACCATGTCCCACAATACCCTGCCGACCGTCGCCGAGCTTTCGGGCGAGATGCGCGAGCGCTTGGCCAAGGTCAAGTACGTCTTTACCGACCTGGATGCCACGATGCTTGCACCCGGCTCGTGCGTGCTGCGCGACAACGACGGCAACCCCTCGACCAAACTCGTCGAGGCCGTCGTGGCGCTCGCTTGCGCTGGTATTCAGGTGGTTCCCACCTCGGGCCGCAACCGTACCATGATCCACGAGGACGCGCGCGTGCTCGGCCTCAACTCCTACATTGGCGAGATGGGCGGTCTGGTCATGTACGACCTTAAAGCCAACGATTGGGAGTATCTGACCGGCGACATGCCCTACGACTCCTCTTGCGGCCTCACGCCGCACCAGGTGATCGAGCAGACCGGCGTGTGCGAGAAGATCCTCGCCCGCTGGCCGCACAAGATCGAGTATCACAACGACATGTCGACCGGCTACAAATACCGTGAGGTCACCGTCGGCATGCGCGGCGATGTGCCCGACGATGAGGTTCAGGCCATCCTGGACGAGGCCGGCTGCGGTCTGATCTGGGCTTGCAACGGCCATCTGACTCACCTGTCCAAGCCGACGACGCTCGAGCTCGATCGCGTCGAGGACGGTCGCGCATTCAACATCAACCCCGCGGGCCTCAACAAGGGCGTCGCCATTGCGCACTTCTGCGAGCACCTGGGGATCGAGCGCGAGGAGACGTTGGCGCTCGGCGATTCCGAGTCCGACTTCTACATGGCCGATCACGTGGGCACGTTCTGCCTGGTCGAGAATGGCCTGACGAGCGCCGGCGCGCCCGAGTTCCTGGCTGCTTGCGAGAACGCTTTCGTTACGCGCGGCAAAATTGTCGACGGTTGGGCGGCGACGGCAGAGCTGCTGGTCGCGGCGCGTTCGTAGCGCGGCGCCGCCGCACTTGGACATGTCTTTTCGAGAGAGACTGGTGAGGTAATGTCCGATATCGAGAATCCGGCAGGCGACACGCGCCCGATTGGCGTGTTCGATTCTGGTTTGGGCGGTCTGACGGTTGCGCGCGCCATCGCGACGGCGCTGCCGCACGAGTCCGTCTACTACTTTGGCGACACCAAGCGCTGCCCCTACGGCACGCGCACCGAGGATGAGGTGCGCTCGTTTGCGTTGCAGGCGGGTCGTTGGCTTTCGAAGCACGACGTCAAGATTATGGTCATCGCCTGCAACACGGCGACCGCTGCGGCCTTGCGTTTGGCCCAGCAGGTGCTCGACGTTCCCGTGATCGGCGTGATCGCGCCGGGTGCCCGTGCAGCAATCAACAGCACGCGTGCGCGTCGCGTGGGCGTGCTCGCCACCAACCTCACCATTCGCTCGGGCGCCTACACGCGCGCCATTCAGGATCTAGATGCCGGCGTCGATGTATACGGCTGTCCTGCCTCGAGCTTTGTCGAGGTTGTCGAACACGAGCTCGCCTCGGGTGCACATCTGCAGGAACAGTGGCTTGAGAACGAGGACATCTTCGATACGCCTGCCGTGCGTGCGCTGGTGGGTGCCACGGTTGAGCCGCTGCGCGACCACGGTATCGATACCGTGGTGCTCGGCTGTACGCATTTCCCGCTGTTGGTGGGACCTATCCGCCATGCGCTGGGGTCTGGGGTGCGCGTCGTGAGTTCCGCCGAGGAGACCACACGCGAGCTGACCGATATCCTCACGCGCCGCGAGCAGCTGGCGGGCGACGCCGCCGAGCCGCAGCATCGTTTTGCCACGACGGCCGATAACATTGCCGAGTTTGCGGTGGCGGGCAGCTTTATCTTTGGTCAGCCGCTCAAGAGCATCGAACATATCGATATCGATGAGCTGAAATAGATGTAAGGCAGCCGCCAAAGCCTTCGCCACATCTTTTGCCGAAAGGAAATTTCTATGGAGTACATGCAGGTCAACCGCGCCAACGATCGCGCCGCCAACGAGTTACGCCCCGTTAAGCTCACCCGTGGGGTCATGAAGCACGCCCACGGCTCGTGTTTGGCCGAGTTCGGTGACACGCGCGTGCTGTGCGCCGCCACTATCGAGGAGGGCGTGCCGGGCTGGCGAAAGGGAGCTAAGGCCGGCTGGGTGACCGCGGAATACGCCATGCTGCCGGCGTCGACCGGCAAGCGCTGCAAGCGCGAGCACGCCAACCGCAAGGGTCGCTCCATGGAGATCGAGCGCCTCATTGGCCGCAGCCTGCGTACCGTCGTCAACATGAAGGCGCTCGGCGAGTACACCGTCACCGTTGACTGCGATGTGATTCAGGCCGATGGCGGCACGCGTACAGCGAGCATCACCGGCGCCTGGGTGGCGCTGCACGACGCCCTCGCCATGTGGGTCGAGGCGGGCAAGATCGAGCGCATCCCGCTTATCGGCCAGGTGGCTGCCATCTCCATGGGCGTTGTCGACGGCAATACGCTGCTTGACCTCGATTATTCCGAGGACAGCCATGCCGAGGTCGACATGAACCTCGTCGCCACCGACACCGGTGAGATGATCGAGCTCCAGGGTACCGGCGAGCAGGCGCCCTTCGACCGCAAGCGCCTCAACGCCCTGGTCGACCTGGGTGACAAGGGTATCGCCGAGCTCATCGAGCTTCAGCGCCAAGCCCTCGCCTAACCTGCCAAAAAGGGACAGGTTTATTTTGGCAGGTTTTATCTGGGAAAACGTCGAAGTATAAGACTGCCGTTGATTGAGAGGGGAGAGGCGGAGGCCCTCGTCGCCCTCGGCGCGGCATTGCTATAGAGACAAGGAGACCACTCATGGCACTTGAGAAGATCGACATCGACACCCTCGACCCGGCGGCGACCATTGTCGTGGCAACGGGCAACGCCCATAAGCTCACCGAGATCGAGGCCATTTTGGGCAAGGTCATGCCCGAGGTGCGCTTTGTGGCGCTCGGCCAGCTGGGCGAATTTGAGGACCCCGAGGAAAACGGCACGACGTTTTTGGAGAACGCCATCATCAAGGCCCAAGCCGCGGTTGAGGAGACGGGCCTTATGGCCATTGCCGACGATTCGGGCTTGGTCGTTGATGCCCTGGACGGCGAGCCGGGCGTGTATAGCGCGCGCTATGCGGGCGTGCATGGCGACGATGCCGCCAACAATGCCAAGCTGCTCGTGAATCTGGAAGGCGTGGCAGACGAGGACCGCACCGCGCGCTTTATGAGCGTCGTTGCGCTCATCGATACGGACGGCCTGGTCACCTATGGCGAGGGCGCCTGTGAGGGCGTTATCGCGCACGAGGGCCGCGGCGATCACGGCTTTGGCTACGACCCGCTGTTCCTGCCGGTCGATACGCCGGGCAAGACTATGGCCGAGCTCACGGCGGACGAGAAGAACGCCATCAGCCATCGATTCCATGCGCTCGAGCACCTATCCGCCAAACTGACGGGCGAGGAGTAGGCCGTGCGTGCGGTGGTTCAGCGCGTGCTCAACGCCGGCGTGACGGTCGACGGCGAGTACGTGGGCAAAATTGGGCGCGGCTATCTGGTGCTGTTGGGCGTGGGCCACGGCGACACGCGCGCCGAGGCTGATAAGCTGTGGGGCAAGCTCCGCGGCTTGCGCATTAACGAGGACGAGAACGGCAAGACCAACCTGGCACTTGCCGATGTCGACGGCGAGGTTCTCGTAGTGTCGCAGTTCACGCTGTTCGCCGATTGCCGTCACGGCCGCCGCCCATCGTTTACCGATGCCGGCGCCCCCGATGTTGCCAACGAGCTCTACGAGTACTTCTTGACGCTCGTTCGCAAAGATGTCGAACACGTGGCGCACGGCATCTTTGGCGCCGATATGAAAGTCGACCTCGTCAACGACGGCCCATTCACCATCGTCCTCGATACCGACAACCTTTAGGTTACGCGGTTTTACTAAACCGCGTAACAACTGGTCATGCGAGGTTGTCGTCTGGTACGTATTTGGGACGGGGCTGATTTAGCTACTTGCGTATAGCGGCAACAGGGTGCTATAGTATTAGAGTTTTGTCTATCTTAGGGGTATTATCCCCTTTTTGAATTGCACCTTCTGGAGGCCCTGTTCATGGAAGAGATGGAAGTCAATCACGTCGACGACATCCACGAGAAGCTGACCGATATGGTGGGCGATCGCGTCAAGGTGAAGGCCAACATGGGCCGCACCCGCGTCGTCGAGCGCATGGGCACCATCAAGAGCGTCCATCCGGCAGTCTTTATCGTCGAGGTTGACGAACGTCGCGGCCGCAAGTCGCGTCAGTCCTACCAGTATATCGATGTCCTCACCGGTCAGGTCGAGCTGTTCGACCCCGAGAGCGGCGAGCATATCTTTACCCCGCTCGGCAATCAGCTCGAGGAGCACTAGCGGTGACCGATCGGTCCCTGACTCTTTCCGCGCCGGCAAAGATTAACCTCTACTTGGGGGTTCATACCGAGCGCGATGACCGCGGCTACCACAGGGTCGATTCCCTGATGGCAGCTGTCGGTCTTTCCGATACCGTGACGGTTACGCCGGCGCAGGCGTTGACCGTCCAGACGGTTCCGTCATCAGATTTTCCCATGCAAAAGAATACGGCGTATCGGGCTGCGGTTGCTATGGCCGAGCATTATGGTCGCGAGGCAAACATCTGCGTGACGATTGAGAAGCGCATTCCATTGTGCGCCGGCTTGGGCGGTCCCTCGACGGATGCGGCCGCGGTCATTGTTGCCTTGGCGGAGCTCTGGGGAATTGATCGCACCGATCCCGCGCTGGACAACATCGCGCGCGGTATTGGCGCCGACGTTCCCTTCTTTTTGCACGCGAGCCCTGCGTTCTACGTAGGTGGGGGAGACGTGCTGGCAACTGAGTATCCCGCGCTGCCCGCAACGCCCGTCGTGTTGGTCAAGCCGCGCGAGGCAAGCGTTTCGACAATTGAAGCCTATCGACGTTTTGACGAGACCCCAGCGCCTGCGGACAAGCCCGGAGCGATCGCATCTGCCCTTCGCTCGGGAGACGCAGAGGCGGCCTACGCGCTCGTCCACAACAACCTGGGTGCCATTTCCGCGCAGATGGAGCCGCGGATTCAAACGGTGCTCGACTGGCTTCGTTCACAGGACGGTACCATTGCCACAAACGTGTGCGGTTCGGGTGCCTGCTCGTTTGCTCTCTGCGATAGCGCCGCCACGGCAGCCAATCTTGCGGCGACGGCTCAACAAAACGGCTGGTGGGCTTATGCAACGGAGCTCGTTTCCGACACGGTTCGCATTGAAGCGCCAAAGAAATAAAAATTTATCTAGCACGCGGCGAAAATCTTTGTTACTATAGTCGAGCTAACGGGTTGTGGCTCAGTTTGGTAGAGCACTGCGTTCGGGACGCAGGGGTCGCTGGTTCAAATCCAGTCAACCCGACCAGAGCATGAGGAGGGACCGCTTCTTGCGGTCCCTTTTTTTTAGCTATTGTTGTGATACCGCGAGACCCGCGGTATACTCATTCGAGCTTGTCTCGCTGTATTGTGGAGGTCTACATGTTTGGACTGAGGGCTCCTGAGCTCATCATTATTCTCGTCGTTGTCCTGATTATCTTCGGGCCCAAGAACCTGCCGAAGCTCGGCAAGTCCCTCGGCTCTACCGTCAAGAATATCCGTGAGGGTATGGAGGGCGACGATAAGGCCGAGACCAAGCAGGCCGAGGAGGTCGTGGTCGAGCAGTCCGAGGAGGACAAGGAGATCGCTGAGCTCGAGGCCAAGCTCGCTGCTGCCAAGAAGAAGCAGGCAGAGGACAGCGACGCGGACGCAGAGTAGTCCCATCCCTTTGGGGTGAGCACCTGACCGGCTTGCCCGCAGGCTAGCCGGTCTTTTTCGTTTTGTTGACAGTTGATTGTTTGATCAGAGTTGGGGAGATATCCGTATGGACGCAAGCCAGATCGTACTGACCGCTGAGGGCCGCCAGAAGCTCGTCGAGGAGCTCGCTTGGCGTGAGGGTGATTACGCCAAGGAGATCGTCGAGGACATCAAGGAAGCCCGCGCGTTCGGCGACCTTTCGGAGAACTCCGAGTACGATGCCGCCAAGGACAAGCAGGCCCAGAACGCCGCTCGTATTGCCGAGATCCAGGCCATCCTTGCCAACGCTCAGGTTGCTGCCACCACAGGTGATCTGACCGTCTCCATCGGTTCCACCGTTTCTCTGATTGATCCCAACGGTGAGGTCATGGAAGTCACGCTCGTCGGTACCACCGAGACCAACTCGCTCGAGCACAAGATTTCCAACGAGTCTCCGGTCGGCCACGCCATCATCGGTCACGGCGAGGGCGACTCCGTCGAAGTCGTTACGCCTTCCGGCAAGACTCGCGTCTACACCATCGCCAAGATCGCACGCTAGACCACGGTCCCGCGTAAAGGTATGTTTTCGCTCCCTGGGACCGAATCCTGGGGAGCGTTTTAGTTTGAGGAGCTAACTTATGGCAGAGAACCAGAACGCCGCCGATCAGGCATCGACGCTCAACGACGAGCGCGCCACCCGCCTGGCCAAGCGCGCCGCCCTGTTCGAGGCGGGCCAGAACCCCTATCCCGAGCACTCTGAGCTTGAGGACTACGTTGCCGATATCGAGGCTAAGTACGCCGAGCTTGCCGATGGCGAGGACACCGAGGACGTCGTGAAGATCGCCGGCCGTGTGGTCGCCAAGCGCGGTCAGGGCAAGATCATGTTCATCGTCGTGCGCGATGCGACTGCCGAGATTCAGCTGTTCTGCCGCATCAACGACATGGACGAGGCTGCCTGGAATACGCTCAAGTCCCTCGACCTGGGCGACATCCTGGGCGTGACCGGCGTGGTTGTGCGCACCCAGCGCGGCCAGCTTTCCGTTGCCCCTAAGAGCGCGACCCTGCTTTCCAAGGCCGTTCGTCCGCTGCCCGAGAAGTTCCACGGTCTTTCCGACAAGGAGACCCGCTATCGCCAGCGCTATGTCGACCTGATCGCCAACGACGACGTTCGCGAGACCTTCCGTAAGCGTTCGCAGATTCTTTCCACCTTCCGTCGCTTTATGGAGTCCGACGGCTACATGGAGGTCGAAACCCCCATCCTGCAGACCATCCAGGGCGGCGCTACTGCCAAGCCGTTCATCACGCACTTCAACGCGCTCGATCAGGAGTGCTACCTGCGTATTGCTACCGAGCTGCACCTCAAGCGCTGCATCGTCGGCGGTTTTGAGCGCGTGTTCGAGATCGGCCGTATCTTCCGTAACGAGGGCATGGACCTTACCCACAATCCCGAGTTCACCACGATGGAGGCCTACCGTGCCTTCTCCGACCTCGAGGGTATGAAGGCGCTCGCCCAGGGTGTCATTAAGGCGGCTAACAAGGCCATCGGCAACCCCGAGGTCATCGAGTACCAGGGCCAGACCATCGACCTTTCTGGTGAGTGGGCCAGCCGTCCCATGACCGACATCGTCTCCGACGTACTCGGCAAGCAGGTCACCATCGACACGCCGGTCGAGGAGCTTGCTGCCGCCGCGCGCGAGAAGGGCCTGGAGATTAAGCCCGAGTGGACCGCCGGCAAGATTATCGCCGAGATCTACGATGAGCTGGGCGAGGACACCATCGTCAACCCCACGTTCGTGTGCGATTACCCCATCGAGGTCAGCCCGCTTGCCAAGCGCTTTGAGGACGACCCGCGCCTGACGCACCGCTTTGAGCTGGTTATTGCCGGTCACGAGTACGCCAATGCGTTCTCCGAGCTCAACGACCCGGTCGACCAGGCCGAGCGCTTTGCCGCTCAGATGGCCGAGAAGGCTGGCGGCGACGACGAGGCCATGGAGTACGACGAGGACTACGTGCGCGCCCTCGAGTACGGTATGCCTCCCGCGGGCGGCATCGGCATCGGTATCGACCGCGTGGTCATGCTGCTCACCAACCAGGCTTCCATCCGCGACGTGCTACTGTTCCCGCACATGAAGCCCGAGAAGGGTTTCCAGTCCGGTGCCGCTGCCGCCAAGGCTGCCGAGGCCGGCAACACCGCGAGCCCGTTCGTCAAGCCGCTCAAGCCCACGGTTGATTACTCCAAGATCGCCGTCGAGCCGCTGTTTGAGGAGTTCGTCGACTTTGATACCTTCTCCAAGAGCGACTTCCGCGCCGTGAAGGTCAAGGCATGCGAGGCCGTCAAGAAGTCCAAGAAGCTGCTGAACTTTACGCTCGACGACGGCACCGGCACCGACCGCACCATCCTCTCCGGCATCCATGAATACTATGAGCCCGAGGACCTGGTCGGCAAGACCCTGCTTGCCATCACCAATCTGCCTCCGCGTAAGATGATGGGCATCCCCAGCTGCGGCATGCTCATCAGTGCCATCCACGAGGAGGGGGGCGAGGAGCGCCTTAACCTGATTCAGCTCGACGCTTCCATTCCCGCCGGCGCAAAGATGTACTAACTAGTTACGCGGTTCTACGAACCGCGTAACGGCTCGACGCTGCGCGACGTCCAGGGCGACAATTTGTCATTCAAAAGGCAAGGCATGACCAGAAGGTCTATGCCTTGCCTTTTTCATGCCAACTTGTTCGCCCTGGACGTCGCTCGCTGTCCGTCCTCTATCTGCGGCGTTGACTTGGTTGACACTTAGAACATCGATGTAGTCATTGGGGACGTTCTTAAACGACTACCCAACGGCTATTGCCCACATGGCTCGCATGACAGTCGTCTCTTTTATGTTTCCTTTAGCCGTTGCTGCCTAGGATGGGTGTTAGTCGGCAGGAAGGGAGCGTCTATATGGACGACGCGAGCGAGCGTGCAATCGAAGAGGACATGCTCGATCAGTTCAATTACTTTGATGATGAGGACGAGGAGCTGATCGACCGTCGCGAGCCAGCGCCGCTTGATTCCTTTGATCTGGTCGATGAAGAGGCTGATGAGGTTGAGGGTGAATCAGTGGAGCCCCCACAGCCTTCGCGCCTTGACTCGCTGCTTTCGAGAGCCCCCATGCACCACGGCGTTCGTGCCGGCGCGCTCCATATGAAAACTGACTGGCACCAGATCGTGACGGCAGGCGATGAGCTTGCCGTCGATGCGCCGCTCACCGATAAGTCATCCATCATCTGCCGCACCGGCATGCTTATGCTGGCAAGCGGAACAGGTGCCTGGCGCGTGCGCGATACCATGAATCGTGTTGCTGCCGTACTCGGCGTCACGATTCACGTCGACCTGAGCCTTCTGTCGTTTGAGTGTACTTGCATCGAAGATGGCCACTGCTTTAACGAGGTTGTCAGCCTGCCCACAACGGGAGTCAATACCCATCGCATTTGGATGATGGAGAGTTTCCTCAAGGAAATCGAGACCTATGGTCGTCGCTTCACGGTACACGAGTACCACGAGATGCTCAGGACCGTTGAGAGCTCAAAACCCGATTACTCTCCCTGGCAACAGGGCCTTGCGGCAGCCTGTGCTTGCGGCGCCTTCGTCTTTTTGCTCGGCGGCGGCCCTATCGAGATGGCCTGCGCATTCGTAGGCGCTGGTGTCGGTAACTTTGCTCGCTCCCATATTCTCAAGCAGGGTCTTGGCCAGTTTAGCGCGCTGACGACGGGCGTTGCGCTCGCTTGCGTTTCGTATCTGCTGGCATTGCTCGGCCTTGGCCAGGTCGTACCGGGGGCAATGTCGCACCAAGAAGGCTATATCGGCGCCATGCTCTTCGTGATTCCCGGCTTTCCCCTCATTACGGCAGGCCTCGACATCGCTAAGCTCGATATGCGAAGCGGCATTGAGCGTCTTTCGTATGCCGTGTCGATTATTGTGATGGCGACCCTTGTGGGCTGGATGGTTGCCGAGTGTGTGGGGCTGGCACCGGATGATTTTGCCCCGCTCGGCCTTTCGCCGCTTGCCCTTACGCTCCTGCGCGTGGTGATGAGCTTCGTTGGCGTATTCGGCTTCTCGGTGATGTTCAACAGCCCGGTAAAGATGGCCGCGGCAGCTGGGTTGATCGGCGCCGTTTCCAATACCCTGCGCCTTACGCTCGTCGATGCGCCGACGATGATTCCCTTCCTGGGCCTCAGCACGGGAATGCCTCCCGAGGCAGCAGCGTTTATCGGCGCGCTGGTATCGGGTCTGCTGGCAAGCTTGGCCGAAGTCAAGCTCACCTACCCGCGTATCGCTCTCACGGTGCCTTCGATTGTCATTATGGTGCCGGGTTTGTATCTGTATCGCTCGATGTATTACATGTGCACCTTCGACACAGTCAATATGCTCGGTTGGTTTGTGCGTGCAGTGCTCATCGTGGCGTTTTTGCCCGTTGGTCTGGGTGTGGCACGTACACTCACCGACCCTCGCTGGCGCCACACCAGCTAATTGGTGCAAAGGGGACAGGTTACTTTGCACCCCCAATGAGTTGCGGTGAAATAGGGACTGAATTGCTGCTTAAAGGGTCAAAACAGTCCGTATTCCACCGCAACTTATGGGGTCGGGGGGGGGGATTATTGGTGCCCTGCATCTCCATAAACTCAACGCTTACGAAGCGCGCGCCGTTCGTGTTAGGGTAGTTCCACCACATAAGTAGTCGCAGACGCACGTACCACGGGCGGGCGAGATGAAGTCCCAACAGCTCCATCTTGCCCGCCCGTTTTTGTTGCGTGGTGCCGCGGCGTAACACAGAAAGGACAATGCCCTTTATGCCTATCAACAAACGAGAGAGCCTGCTGTTCACCTTTATCATGTGCTTTTGCATGGTGCTCTGGATGAGCATCTACAACGTTGCCCTGCAGCATGGGGCCATCAACGGCGAGGTTGTTGCCGCCGCGTGGCTCGGCTTCCCCGTTGCCTACATTTTTGCCATGTGCTGCGACTGGTTTGTTGCCAGCCCCCTTGCCAAGGGTTTCGCCTTTAAATTCCTGGTCACGCCGGGCAAGAGTTCGCCGCTTGCCATGACGCTTGCCGTCAGCTCCTGCATGGTCGTTCCCATGGTCATCATCATGTCGCTGTACGGTGCCTGTGAGGGTCTGACGCACATGCCCGGCGGCATCCTTGCGAACCTGTATTCCGTGCCCGCGATCTGGATGATCAACATCCCGCATAATTTTGTGATGGCGCTGCCGTGGAACCTTTTGGTAGCCGGTCCGATTTCCCGCTTCGTCTTCCGTCGCGCCTTCCCTGTGGGGACGGTTTTCGAGGAGGAGCATGCCGAGCTCTTGGAGCAGGCTATGGCTCCTGAGTGCGAGTAGCTCGCTTAGGGATCTGCTGAGCGCGGGCGACTTGCTTGGTTGGAGCCCAAAGCGTGGATAGCTCTCTCGGCGACATCGCGGGCGTGAGCGGTGCGCATGACCGGAGGGCCCGTGCTGCTCCGTTGCCCGACGTGCTAGCGCGCAGAACAATCTGTTGGTGCATTCGGCGGCTGCTGAAGCGTTTCGGCAGCCGCTTTTTATACGGAGTTTAAATACAACAGTCTGTTGTATTACGTAGAGTGGTATATCTCTAGCGGGAAAAATGCGAGAGACGGAGCATTATGGCGTTGCTAGTAGGACTGGACGTAGGGTCGACGACGACCAAAGTTTACGCGATGCACGAGGATATGACCGAGGCGTGGTGGGGATATCGCCGCCACGGGGCGTGTCAGACAGCGAGCGTGCGCGCCATGCTCGGCGAGCTCGCCGAGCGCTTTCCCCATGAGTCACTGCGCGTTGCGGTGACCGGCTCGGGTGCGCGCGATATCGCGACCGCGCTGGGCGCCTCGTACGTTCAGGAGGTGGTCGCCAACGCGCTCGCGATCAGCAGGTTCTATCCGCAGACGCGCTGCGCCATCGAGCTGGGCGGCCAAGACGCCAAGATGATCTTCTTCCGCACCAACGATAAGGGAGACATCGAGGTTGCCGACATGCGCATGAACGGCTCGTGCGCAGGCGGTACCGGTGCATTTATCGACGAGATGGCAAAGCTCATGGGGGTCGGCACCGAATCGGGCGAGTTCGAGCAGCTCGCAAGCCGGGGAACGACCGTCCACGAGGTCTCGGGCCGCTGCGGCGTGTACGCAAAGACCGATATCCAGCCGCTGCTCAACGAGGGCATTCCTACCACCGACCTGGCGCTTTCGGCGCTTCACGCGGTCGCCCGCCAAACGATCGGCGGTCTGGCCCAGGGTATCGACATCGAGCCGCCGGTAATCTTCGAGGGCGGTACGCTCGCCTACAACCCCACACTGGTCCGCGTGTTCCGGGAGCAACTGAATCTATCGGACGATCAGGTTATCGTCCCGCGCGATCCGCAGATCATGGTCGCGCGCGGTGCCGCCCTGTCGCTGACCGACATGTTCGCATCGTCCCAACCGATCGACCTTCCCGACGCTTTTGTCCGGCTGGATAAGCTCGAGACGGTCGCGCCCGCAAGCGGGGAGGGACGTCTTGCCCAGCCCTTTTTTGCCACACCTGCCGAGCAGGCGGATTTTACGGCACGCCATGGCAAAGAGACGCCGGCAAAGGGTCCGGATGCGTATGCGCCCGGAGAGACGGTGCGTGTGGCGCTCGGTATCGATTCGGGGAGCACGACGACCAAGTTCGCCCTGGTCGATGAGGCGGGTGAGCTTGTCGATTCGTTCTACGCGTCTAATAACGGCAGACCGCTCGACGTCGCCCAACAGGGTCTTGTCAGCTTGAAGAACCGCTGGGAGACAGCGGGAGTCACGCTTGCGATCGATGCCGTGGGCACCACGGGATACGGCGAGGAGCTTTTCGCGCGCGCGTTCCACGCCGACTACCATACGGTCGAGACGGTCGCGCACGCCCGCGCCGCGTGCGCATGCGTTCCCGATGCGACCTTCGTGCTCGACATCGGCGGACAGGATATGAAGGCCATCTGGCTCAACCACGGCGTGCTGACCGATATCGTCGTCAACGAGGCGTGCTCTGCGGGCTGCGGCTCGTTCCTCGAGGGTTTTGCCAAAAACCTCGGAATAGCCGTTGAGGATATCGCGACCGAGGCATTTTCGTCCAAAGCCCCCGCCGTTCTCGGCAGCCGCTGCACGGTGTTCATGAACAGCAGCGTCGTTTCCGAGCAGCGGCGCGGTAAGGGTCCGGGCGACATCATGGCCGGTCTCTGCCGTTCGATTATCGAGAACGTGTTCACCAAGGTCATTCGCGTTTCAAATCTCAACCGTCTGGGCGACAAAGTCGTCGTCCAGGGCGGCACGTTCCGAAACGACGCGGTGCTGCGCGCATTCGAGCAGTATCTGGGCAAACCCGTCACGCGTGCGCCCCACCCGGGGCTGATGGGCGCTATCGGTATCGCCCTGCTCGCGCGCGAGGAATGCCGCAAGGGCGATGCCGGCACGTCGTTTATCGGGCTCGATGCCGTGGAGCGCTTCGAGCATCGCGAGTTCGGCGGCGTTACCTGCCGTCGGTGCAACAACCGCTGCCAGCGCGCGGTCGTGGCATTTGGCGACGGCTCGCTTTACGTCACGGGCAATCGCTGCCCGCGCGGCGGCGCCATCTCATGGGATGAGCTCGTGCGCGAGGTTCTCGCGGCGGAGGAGCTGCGTCCGCAGGGTGCTTGCGAGGCACAGGCACCCGGCACGGGGCGCGACCGGACCGCGGCTGCCCCCAATCTCTTTGTCGACCGCGAGAAGCTGCTGTTCGAGCCGTACCCCACGGTTCCCGTCAGCGGGGGGCGCGATGTCACGATCGGCATTCCCCGTGTGCTCGAGTTCTGGGACACCATGCCGTTCTGGTCGACGTTCTTCAGCACGCTCGGCTTTAAGGTGCGCGTCTCGGGACGCAGCACCAAGGCGATGTACGAGCGCGGTCTGGCGCACGTCACATCCGACACCGTGTGCTTCCCGGCCAAGCTCGTCCACGGGCACATCCGCAATCTCGTCGACGCCGGCGTCGACCGCATCTTCATGCCCATCATCACGACGGTGCCCACCGAAAACACCGCCTCTACCAGCGAGTGGATGTGCGCCGTCGTAAAGGGATACCCCTACGTGATGCGCAATTCCGATAACCCGGAGGAGCGTTTCGGCGTTCCGTTCGATACGCCGCTGTTCCACTGGTACGACGAGGGCGACCGAAACCGCCAGCTCAAGGCGTGGTGCAAGGAGACCTTCGATATCGATGCCGACCTGGTTGCCAAGGCGACCGAGCAGGCGGACCGCGCGCAGGAGACGTTTGAGAACCAGCTGCAGCTGCGCGGCAGGCAGGTGCTCGAGAACGTGCACGAGGACGGCGGCTACGCGGTGGTGATCGCTTCGCGCCCGTACCACAACGACCCGCTGGTCAACCACGGGCTGCCCAAGCTCTTCTCTGAGCGCGGCATCCCCGTGCTGACGCCCGATGCGGTGCCGGGGGTCTGCAACGTCGATCTTTCCAACAGCCGCATCGACATCGTGAACAACTATCATGCGCGCATGCTGTCGTGCGCGGTCATCGTCGCATCGACGCCCGAGCTCGAGCTCGTGCAGATGGGCAGCTTCGGCTGCGGCCACGATGCGTATCTCACCGACGAGATCGCGCGCATGATGGGCGAGATGGGCTCCAAGGTTCCGATGATGATCAAGCTCGATGAGAGCGACGTCGCCGGTCCCATGGGCATTCGCGTGCGTTCGTTTATCGAGTCGGTCAACCGTCGTCGCGCGGAGGAGCGTGCCGAGGGCGCCCGGGTGCACGCGGTCCATCCGCTCGACGACCCGTATAAGGTCAAGTACACCAAGCGCGACCGGCACGACAAGATCGCGCTGGTCCCCAACACCTCCCATGCGTTCTGCAGGCTCATGACCGCGGCGATGCGCAATCAGGGCGTGCGCGCCGAGGCCCTTGATATCGGGCGCGAGGATGCCATCCGCCTGGGCAAACGCTATGTGCACAACGACATCTGCTTCCCCGCGCAAATCGTGATCGGCGAGGCGCTCGCGGCACTCGAGAGCGGTAAGTACGACCCGCACGACGTCGCCGTGGTGACTGGCAAGTATATCGGCGACTGCCGCCTGACGCACTACATGCCCCTGCTGCGCCGCGCGCTCGACGACGCGGGATACGACTATGTCCCGGTGCTCACCAACGACGACGTCGATGCCCACAATGCGCATCCGGGCTTCAAGCTCGGCCTTGGCCCGAGCATCCAGATCGCCTACGGTCTTCCCATGATCGATGCCCTCGAGGCCATGCTTAGGCGCATCCGTCCCTACGAGCTCGAGAAGGGCGCGGCGGACGCTGCGTTCGACCGCGCGCTCGATGAGGTTATCGAGGGCATGGAGCGCTCCGGGCTGAGAGGCCAGGCGACGGGCTTCAAACGCGCGCTTGCGATCATGGACGCCGTTCCGTACGACCGCTCGAACCCGCATCCGACCGTTCTCATCGTGGGCGAGTACCTGCTCAATTTCCATCTCGGCGCCAACCACGAGATCGAGCGCTACCTCGAGGACAACGGGCTCGAGGTCATCGAGGCGCGCATGACCGACGTGATCCGCAAGACCTATTTCTACAAGCATGCGCAGTCGCGCGAGTTCCACGTCGACCTGTCGCTGCCCGAAAAGGCCTGGTACGCCACGGCGGACAACCTGTTCGAGCTCGCGCACGACCGTTGCGACCGCCTGGGCGCGGCGAGCCCGCTCTACGAGCCGCCGACGCGCATGCCCGAGCTCGTGCGCGCGAGCGATAAGATCCTGCACCATACGTTCGATGCGGGCGAGGGCGTGCTGATTCCGGCGGAGATTCTCGAGCACGCCAAGCGCGGCTGCCGCAACTTCGTGATCCTGCAGCCGTTCGGGTGTCTGCCCAACCATGTCGTGGGGCGCGGGCTCATCCATGCGCTCAAGGAGCAGTATCCCACGGCGCAGTTCCTGCCGCTCGACTACGATCCCGACGTGAGCTTCGCCAACGTGGAGAACCGTCTTCAGATGCTCATCATGAACGCCAAGGCGCAGGGGTGCGGTGAGGCGCATGGCGAGACCGCGTAAGGACGCCGATGCGCCCGATGCACGCACCCGTATCATCGAGGCGTTTTGGGAGCTCATCGAGAACAACAGCATCTTCGAGCTGTCGGTTGGCGAGGTGACCCGCGCCGCCCAGTGCAATCGCGGAACGTTTTACTACTATTTTCACGATTTCGATGAACTCGTCGCCATCGCCATAGCCCAGCTGCTGCAGGATAACGAGCTCATCACCGATGCCCTCTGGCATTTTTCGAGCGAGGGCGACCTTTCGGCGTTCGACCGGCGCGACGTCCGCTGCCTGCTGCAGCGCATCGTCATCACCATGAGGGCGGGTGCCGCCGAGCAGGTCGTGCAGGGCATCCATACGATCATCATCGACCGCGTGAGAGAGATCGTCCACCCCGACGGAGAAGAGCTCAAGGCAGATTCGAGCTTTGCGGTGGGCTTTCTGGTCTCGGGCATCATGGGCTTTGTGATGGCGGTCGGCTTTGCCCGGGAGGGCGGCGAGGAGATAGACCTCGAGCAGCCGGGGGACAGCGCGTGCGCGTACCTGAGGGCGGTCGCCATGCAGACGGTGGAAACGGTCGCGCAAGTCGAGGGCGTCGATACATCCGAGCTGCTCGAACGCGTCTCCAAGGAGGCCGATGCCTATCGCGCATCGCGTGCGACGAGTCCCGACGTGGTGAAAGACGCCTAGGGTTTCTCTTGCGGGGCGCCTGTCGCGCATCGCGCGGTGAGTCCCGCGATGCGGTCATAACCTGCATTCATGTGAGCCGGGTTTATAGATATTCCTCCAGCTGTTAACATAGACAACCTGTGGGTAAAGAGACAAAAGCGCCGCCGACGGGCGGGCGTTTTGATTTCGATGAACTCATGTAAGGAAACGAGCATGTTAGATAGATTTACCGATCGAGCGCGCAAGGTCATGTCCATGGCCAAGCAGGAGGCGCTCGATCTGCACTCAAATAAGGTGGGCACCGAGCACCTGCTGCTCGCGCTCGCTAAGGAGGACGAGGGTATTGCTGCCGAGGCGCTGCGCTCGCTTGATATCTCCTACGACGACATCATGGATACCCTCAAGGAGGTCCAGACCACGGTTCCCGAGCCCAGCGAGGAGACCGAGGCTGCCAAGCTTGCCTTTACGCCGCTCGTCATTAGCGTGATGGAGCGCTCCTTCCGCGTGGCGCGTGAGAACAACCAGACCTACGTGTCGACCGAGCACTTGCTGATCGGCATCGTCGAAGAGGGCAACGGCATGGCCATGGACATCCTCATGCGCCTGGGTGTGTCGTCCGCCTCCATCAAAAAGGCTATCGAGAAACTCACCGCCAAGGACCAGGACAAGAAGCGTCCGCTCGCCGGCGCCGGTGCTGGTCGTCCCGGTGCGGGCCTGCCGTTCTTTAGCGGCTCGGATGCCTCTCAGCAAAAGGGGAGTGGCACCGATACGCTCAAGCAGTTCGCCACCAACCTCACGCAGAAGGCGCGCGATGGCGAGCTCGACCCTGTAATTGGTCGCGAAAAGGAAGTCCAGCGTATGATGGAGATCCTTTCGCGTCGCACCAAGAACAATCCGCTTATCTTGGGCGACCCCGGCGTGGGCAAGACGGCCATCGTCGAGGGTCTGGCTCAGCAGATTGCAGCTGGCAACGTGCCCGAGAACCTTATGAACCAGAACATCTGGACGCTCGACCTGCCGGGCCTCGTTGCGGGCGCCAAGTATCGCGGTGAGTTTGAGGAGCGCCTCAAGAACGTGATCCAGGAGGCCACCGAAGCTGACGACGTCATCCTGTTTATTGACGAGATGCACACCATCATCGGTGCCGGCTCTGCCGAGGGCTCCATCGACGCGAGCTCCATGCTCAAGCCCGTGCTCGCGCGCGGTGCCTTCCAGATTATCGGCGCCACCACGGCCGAGGAATTCCGCAAGTACCTCACCAAGGACCCGGCCTTCGAGCGTCGCTTCCAGACCATCGATGTCGAGGAGCCGAGCGTCGAGGACACGGTCAAGATCCTGACCGCGCTCAAGCCGCGCTACGAGGAGCACCACCATGTGCGCTATACGCAGGGTGCTATCGAGGCCGCCGCGAACCTCTCCGACCGCTACATCCAGGATCGCTTCCTGCCCGATAAGGCCATCGACCTCATTGACGAGGCCGGCGCCCGCGCCCGCATCGCCGCCAACCGCGCGCCCGAGCCGGTGCGCGAGGCCGAGCATCGCGTGGAGGAGCTTAAGGCCGCCGCGCAGGAGGCCACCGAGAGCGACGACATGAACAAGGCCGCCGAGATCACCGAGCAGCAAAAGGCTGCCGAGATTGAACTCGCCGAGGCCAAGGCTGCCTGGACGGCCGAGCTCGACGCCAGCCCGCTCACCATCGATGTCTCCCAGATTGCCGACATCGTGTCCGTGACCTCGGGCGTGCCGGTGTCCTCGCTCACCGAGAGCGAGAGCCGCCGCCTGCTGCAGGCCGAAAGCGTGCTCAAGACGCGCATCATCGGTCAGGACGAGGCCGTCGAGGCCGTTGCCAAGGCCGTGCGCCGCAGCCGCTCGCCGCTCAAGGACCCGCGTCGCCCCGGCGGCAGCTTTATCTTCCTGGGCCCCACCGGCACGGGCAAAACCGAGCTCGCCAAGACGCTCGCCGAGTATCTCTTTGGCAGCAAGGACGCGCTCATCAGCTTCGATATGTCGGAGTTTGGCAGTGAGTTCGAGGTCTCCAAGCTCATCGGTAGCCCCCCGGGCTATGTGGGCCACGACGAGGGCGGCCAGCTCACCAAGGCTGTTCGCCGTCACCCGTACTCGGTCGTGCTGTTCGACGAGATCGAGAAGGCGCACCCCGACATCTTCAATATCCTGCTGCAGGTGTTGGAGGAGGGCCGTCTGACCGATAGCCAGGGCAAGACGGTCGACTTCCGCAATACGGTGATCATCATGACGTCAAACGTGGGCGCCCGCGAGATCGCGCAGGATGCGAGCGTTGGCTTTGGCACCACCGGCGAGCAGAGTCTCACGTCGAGCGAGATCAAGGGCCGTGCGATGGGCGAGCTCAAGCGCCTGTTCCGCCCCGAGCTGCTCAACCGTATCGACGATATTGTGGTGTTCCAGAAGCTCTCGGGCGAGAACCTGACCAAGATTGCGCACCTGCTGGTGGACGATCTGCGCCAGCGCCTGATCGCAAACGGCATGAACATCAAGCTTACCGATGCGGCCTACGACAAGATTGTGGCGGAGGGTACCGACCTCACCAACGGCGCGCGTCCTCTGCGTCGTGCCATCCAAAAGCTCATCGAGGATCCGCTGTCCGAGGAGCTGCTGGCCGGTGAGTGGGGCGAGGGCGATACCGTCCTGTGCGACGTGGTCGACGGCAAGTTTGTCTTTAGCCACGGCACGGGTGAGATTCCGGCGCCGCGTCCGGCGGGTGCACTCGGGGGCGATACCGCTCCGGCGGCGCCGCACACCGGAAACGCCGCGCCTGTGAGCAGTGGCGTGAGCTCGGGCCCCGGCGGCATGATGCAAGCCGGTTCCGGCGCGCTGTAGGGCGTGGCGACAATTTGATACGCGCAATCGAGGCGCTCCGGAAAGGGCGCCTCGATTTGTAGAGCTGCGGTAACTGTGACCGTTACGCTATGCGGTCCACCGTTAGCCGATGATGCGAGGGCGCTCGGCGTTTTCGACTGGTTTATGCACGCAAAGTCTGGGAATATACAAGTCGCATGTCTTACTGTCTAACCAGTTGCGCCAAGGAGGCACCATGGACTACAAGATTACCGGCTACGAGCCCGCCCAGCTGTTCCATTTCTTTGAGGAGGTCAGCGCGATCCCCCGCGGGTCTGGCAACGAGAAGGGCATCAGCGATTTTCTGGTCGCGTTTGCCAAGGAGCGCGGCCTCGATGTGTACCAGGACGAGGTCTACAACGTCATCATTCGCAAGCCCGCATCTGCCGGTGCCGAGAATGCCCCGACCGTGATGCTGCAGGGCCACATCGATATGGTGTGCGACAAGTTGGGCTCCGTTGAGCACGACTTTACGACCGACGGTATCGACCTGGTCGTCAAGGACGGCGTCCTCACCGCTAACGGCACCACTCTGGGCGCCGACAACGGTATTGCCGTCGCTCTGATGCTCACTGTTCTCGATGACGATTCGATCATTCACCCCGCCCTCGAGTGCGTGTTCACCACCGACGAGGAGACTGGCCTGGTCGGCGCCGAGACGCTCGACAAGTCCCAGATTAGCGCCCGCACCATGATTAACCTCGACTCCGAGGAAGAGGGCGTGGCCACCGTCAGCTGCGCCGGCGGCGTCGTCGTTACCTACACCTGCCCAATCGTACGCGAGCACAAGACCGGTAGCACCCTCACGCTCGACATCTCCGGCCTGCTGGGCGGCCACTCCGGCAGCGATATCAACCTGGAGCGCGGCAACGGCAACCTCATCATGGCCCGCATCATCGACCGCCTGATGGTTGCCGGCGAGCCCGCCATCGTTAGCTTTAACGGCGGCACCAAGGACAACGCCATCAACCGTGAGTGCAAGGCTGTTCTGGTCTACGCCGACCACGCTGCAGCCGAGGCCGCGGCCCAGATCGCAAAGGGCATCATCGCCGACGTTACTGCCGAGCTCGAGGTCTTCGACCCCGGCTTTACCTGCACGGTTGAGATTGCCGACAACACTGAGGTCGAGGCCATGGACCAGAAGTCCGCGCTTGCCCTCATCCGCGCCCTGCGTCTTGCTCCTAACGGCGTGATTCGCCGCAACGTCGCCACCGACGGCTCCGTCGAGGTTTCCTCCAACATCGGCGTGGTTGCCACCTCTGACGACCAAGTCAAGATCATGCTGTCCCCGCGCTCCTCGATTACCTCGCTACAGAACGAGTTCAAGGATCGTCTGCAGACGCTTGCCGATGTCCTGGGCTTCGACGCCAAGTTTGAGTTCGAGTATCCCGGTTGGAGCTATGCTGAGCATTCGCCGGTCCGCGACGTCTTTGTCGAGAGCTATCGCGAGCTCTTTGGCTCCGAGCTGCGCATCGAGTCCATTCACGCCGGCCTTGAGTGCGGCCTGTTTGCCGAGGCCCTGCACGGCCTGGACGCCATCGCCGTGGGCCCGACGCTCTCCGATGTCCACACCCCGGACGAGAGCATGGAGCTCGCTTCTGCCGAGCGCTTCTACGAGCTGCTCATCGACGTCCTAAAGCGCCTCGCTGCGTAAAGGTTCGCTAGCAGCAGTCCGAGCCACGTGCTGGTGGATTGCAAATGACATTGCGTGAGGGGGCACCCGAGCTTTTGCGACGGGTGCCCCCTCTCTTCTTTTGGGAAATGGGAGATTACGGACACCTAGCCCATATCCGCCTTGATGAGGTCGAGGGCGCGCTGGCAGTTTTCGCGGACGGGGCCGAGCATGTGCTCGCGCAGGTCCGCCATGCCGGGCAGGTCGGCGTATTCGTCCATGACCTCTTCCATGCAAATGGGTACCTCGTAGGCGAGGTCCATCATGGTCGCAAAGCAAAACTTCTCGGATAGCCCGGCATCGGTGAGCGCCGCCTCCAGCGCGGGGTCGCCCATACCGTGGTATCGGCGGATAGCGCCTGGACCGAAGCGCCCCACACGATTTTCGCCGCCAACGCTCATGGCAAGGCGCGCTTTTCGCCGCATGCGTTCGTATGCCAGCCCCGATGCAACGTCATACATACGGGCCATCATAGCTGTGCCGCCGTTTCCAAGAAGCAGGGAATAGTTCTTCGCATGCGCGTCCGGTGCGCCGATGATGGCGTTAAAGAAAAGTATCTGCGTAAACAGATACAGGTTAAGTTGATGGTGGCTCGTATTGACGAGGAGTTCCTGAATATCGCGTGCGGTCGGGCCGCCGTCTGCCGTGTACTTTTGAGCGGGCATCACTCCAAGAGCCTGACAGAGGTCTTCTTGGTGTAGACGCATGATTGTTCCGTCTTTGACTTTCACGCGGTCATATCGCTCAACAATGAGGGCGGGTTCGTCCTCAAATAAGCGATACTCAACGTTCGCCGTTGCGATACCCGCGCGCTGGGCGCTTTTCATGCAGACAAACTCATTCAGAGCCTCGAGTTTAAATCCGATAACGCCATTTTTGAAAATATGCGTCGTGGGCGAGGAACCTACGCATTCGCACCAGCGACCGTCTATGAACGCGAGCGCGAACTTGCCCTGATTGCCTCCGAGTGACCAACTTTCATCTAGACCCATCCACGATGCATCGCGGTCATCTCTGATCGACTTGAGACGGAGAGCAATTTCGTGGTCGTCTATAGGGCGGTATTCGCCAGCGCGATGCAGGACGGCATCGGCATCTTCTTCGGCACAAAACTGCACTCCGCCCGGACAGTCGAGTCCGATATGGCTGAGCAACGCAACGGGATTGTTGGGCCTAACGTCGAATTCGGCGGCAATCGCTTTTCGCTGGTCCTCGCTGTCGGGTAGAAGGCCAAACAGGTACGGATTCATGACCTGTTGTCCGTATGTGCGATTCGATACGGGTATGTTGGTCGATAGGGCTGGCCCGTCATAGTCATGATCGTAGGTAAAACTGATAAGACCGTTCTCATCTTGCGTGAGCGTTCCCGCAGGTACGTCGCAAATAATGGTCCGAAGTGATGTTCTGGCCATTGGCTATTTCCCTTCGGGCTTGGTTTGGTTAGATACGTTTGCGGCAATCGAGACTCCGAGATTGGACATGGCGAAATCGGCGAAGACCTCGTCGTAGAGTGCGGATGTAAAGGGGGCATCTGCAAGAGCCGGAATGGGGGTACTACGACGGTTGCGATGATGAGGACGTTGAGTGTGATGGCGCCTGGGGATGCTGCGAGGCAGCGGATTGGCATGCGGGGCGTCGACTGGTCGCTCGTTTTTCGCTTCGCCGATATCCCCTTGAGCGGCGAGTGCCAGTCCAAGAGCATTGAAAATCGTCAGCAGCTTGTCGAGTCGAATGCCGGTGGCGTCTCCTAGCTCGAGCGATGCGAGCAGACGCTCCGAAACACCGGCTTTTTTAGCGAGGGTCGCACGGGTGATTCCCTGCGACTCGCGTGCCTGACGCACATAGATGCCAGCTTGGCGCGGCGTGGTGATGGGAAGGGTATCCATGGCGATCTCCAACATGCAGACTTTTGCATATCAGTATGACATGCAAAAGTCTGCACGAAAAGGCCTCATGCAAAACTCTGCATAAGGCCTCTACATTGACGTTGAGCTTATGAGAGGCGTTTTTATATCGTGAGAATCCCCAGATGCTCAAGCAAGATCTTAAGCCCGATGAGGATGAGCACGACGCCACCCACGATGGTGGCGGGTTTTTCGTAGCGCGCGCCAAAGGTGTGGCCGATCGCTACGCCGGCGACGGAGAAGATAAACGTTGTGACGCCGATAAGCGATACAGCGGGAACGATGTCAACCGAGAGCGCCGCAAACGAGATGCCTACGGCTAGGGCGTCGATTGAGGTAGCGATGGCGAGGATCAGGTATTCTACCAGGTCAATCTTTTCGGCATCCTTGTCGTCGCCTTCGTCCTCATCTTCGTCTTCGGAAAAGGCTTCCCACAGCATTTTGCCGCCGATAAAGGCCAGAAGGATAAAGGCGATCCAATGGTCGATCGGTCCGATGATGCCCATGAATTGACTGCCGAGCGCCCATCCGATTACGGGCATGCCGGCCTGGAAGCCGCCAAAGAATAGGCCGAGCACCACGGCGACTTTAAGGTTGATCTTTTTCATGCCGAGACCCTTGCAGATGGAAACGGCAAAAGCGTCCATCGAAAGGCCAACGGCGAGCAGCACGAGCTCTGCGAGTCCCATAGTCTGGCTCCCTCTCTGCGGGCGAGCCCGATTACGCGACTACTCCCTCATTAATATGAGACCCGATGCTACCACACGAGCAGTCAAAAGAACCCCGTCCCAAATGAGCTACCTAAGCGGTGTTCGCTCATTCTGTAAGCATCGGATTTCGCAAGCGCTGCGGGGACAAACCGTGAGAAACTATTTAGCGTTTATGGAGCGTATACGATGGGAGCGATGCCTTGGATAAGAACGAGCTGCAAAAGCGTATGGAACAGGCCATCCGCCTGACGGCACCTGGTCAGCCGATCCGCACCGCCCTCGACATGATCATCGCCGGTCACCTGGGCGCCCTTATCTGCGTCGGCGACACCGAAAACGTGCTCGCTGCCGGTAACGACGGCTTCCCGCTCAACATTTCGTTCACCTCGAACCGTCTGTTCGAGCTCTCCAAGATGGACGGTGCCATCGTCATCGACGGCGACCTCACCCAGATCCTGCGCGCCAACTTCCACCTCAATCCCGATCCCTCGCTTGCCACGAGCGAGACGGGCATGCGTCACCGCACCGCCGCTCGCATGTCGGTGCTCACCGATGCCATCGTGATCTCGGTCTCGGCCCGTCGTGCCGTCGTCAACGTGTACGTCCACGGCAAGAGCTACGAGATCCAGCCCGTCACCACCATCATGAGTTCGGTCAACCAGCTCGTCGCCACGCTCCAGACTACCCGTCAGTCGCTCGATCGCTCCCTGCTGCGCCTAACGGCCCTCGAGCTCGACGACTACGTCACACTCGCCGACATTACCGGTATTTTCTCGAGCTTCGAGATCATGCAGCAGGCAAAGACCGAGCTTAAGGATTGCATTGTCAAGCTGGGTAACCAGGGTAAGCTCGTGCAGATGCAGCTCGAGCAGCTCGCGGGCTCCAGCATGGATACCGAATACGACTTGATGATCCGCGACTACGCGAGCGATTCCTCTGAGGCCAACGCCGAGAAGATTCGCGCCGAGCTGAGCCGTATGACGCCTAAGGACCTGTCCGACCCGCAGCACGTGGCGGCAGTTCTGGGCTATGACGACTTGGACGAGGACTCCGTCATGACGCCGCTGGGCCTGCGCACGCTTTCGCGCGTGTCCGTCGTGCGCGACGGCGTGGCCGAGAAGATCGTCGACGAGTACGGCTCGCTGCAGGAGCTCATGGACGACATCAGCGAGGATCCGGAGCGCTTGGGCGACTTTGGCGTCAACAACCCTGCCATTCTTGCGGACTCGCTGTACCGCATGAAGGGCACCAAACAGGGGAACGCATAATGGCGCCCGTATGCGCCGTGGTCGTTGCCGGCGGCAGCGGCCAGCGCTTTGGAAATCCCGGCGGCAAGCAGCTCGTTAATGTGGCGGGCCGTCCGCTCATGAGCTGGTCCATCCGCGCGTTCGATCGTAGCGATAAGGTCGGCCATATCGTCGTGGTTTGCCCTGCCGAGCGCCGTGCCGAGATGCGCCGCCTGGCCATTGACCCGTTTGACTATGACACGCCCATCAGCTTTGCCGATGCCGGCGATACCCGTCAGGATTCCACCCGTGCCGGCGTGCATGCGGTTCCGGCGGGTTTCGAATATGTCGCCATCCACGACGGCGCTCGTCCGCTCATTACGACCGAGGCCATCGACCACGCTATCGACGTGCTCGTGAGCGACCGTGCCCTCGACGGTGTCGTGTGCGGTCAGCCCGCGATCGACACGCTCAAGATCGTTGACGGCGATAATATCGTCGAGACGCCGCCGCGTGAACTCTACTGGGCAGCGCAGACGCCGCAGATCTTTAGCGTCGATGCTATGAAGCGCGCCCACGCTGCAGCCATTGCCGAGGGCTTTATCGGTACCGATGATTCGTCGCTGGTCGAGCGCATGGGTGGGCGCGTCCGCTGCGTCCAGAGCCCACGCGATAACCTTAAGGTGACGGTGCCCGAGGACCTGCGTCCCGTAACCGCGATTCTGCTTGGCCGCATGGCCGAGGGAGAGGACCTTCCCCATGTTCAGTAACCTGCGCATTGGCCATGGCTACGACGTTCACCGTCTGGTGGAGGGGCGTCGATGTATCATCGGCGGTGTCGACATTCCCTACGAGCGCGGCCTGCTGGGCCACTCGGATGCCGATGTGCTCGCGCACGCCTTGGCCGACGCCATTCTGGGCGCCTGCCGTGGGGGAGACATCGGCAAGCTATTCCCCGACACCGATCCCGCCTACGAGGGTGCCGATTCGATGGTGCTGCTTGCCCGCGTGATGGACTATGCGCGTGAGCTGGGCTTTGAGTTTGTCGATGCCGATTGCACCATTGCCTGCCAGCAGCCTAAGATCACCCCGCATCGCGATGCCATGCGCGCCAACCTTGCCCATGCCCTGGGCGTTGACGTCGAAAACGTGGGCGTCGCCGCCACTACGACCGAAAAGCTCGGTTGGGAAGGCCAGGGCGAGGGAATCGGCGCCTGGGCCGTCTGCCTGCTACAGAAAACCGTTAAGGAGTAACGAATGCGTATCTACAACAGCGCTACCCATAAAAAGGAAGAGTTCCAGCCCATCGAGTCCGGCAAGGTCCGCATGTACGTGTGCGGCCCCACGGTCTACGACAACATCCACATCGGCAACGCCCGTACGTTCATCAGCTTTGACGTGATTCGCCGCTGGCTCATCGCGAGCGGTTACGAGGTCACGTTCGCCCAGAACCTCACCGATGTCGACGACAAGATCATCAAGCGCGCCAACGAGCAGGGCCGTACGGCCGCCGAGGTCGCGACGGAGTTCTCCGACAAGTTCATCGGCGTCATGCGCGCCGCCAACGTGCTCGATCCCGATGTGCGCCCCCGCGCCACCAAGGAGATCGGCCCCATGATCGCCATGATCAAGACGCTTATCGAGCAGGGCCACGCTTACGCAGCCGATAACGGCGACGTGTACTTTGCCGTGCGCAGCGATCCCAACTATGGTCAGGTCTCGGGCCGCAACATCGACGACCTTATGGTTGGCGCGCGCATCGAGGAGAACGAGGACAAGAACGACCCGCTCGACTTTGCCCTGTGGAAGGCCGCCAAGCCCGGCGAGCCCAGCTGGCCGAGCCCCTGGGGCGAGGGCCGTCCCGGTTGGCACACCGAGTGCGCCGCCATGGTGCATCGCTACCTGGGCACTCCGATCGACATCCACGGCGGCGGCTCCGACCTTGCCTTCCCGCATCACGAGAACGAGTGCGCCCAGGCCACCTGCGCCTGGCACCAGGGCTTCTCCAACACCTGGATGCACACGGGCATGCTGCTGGTAGACGGCGAGAAGATGTCCAAGTCGCTCGGCAACTTCTTTACGCTGGCCGAGGTCCTCGAGCAGCACTCCGCTGCCGCCCTGCGCCTGCTGATGCTGCAGACGAGCTATCGCTCGCCGCTCGACTTTTCTTGGGAGCGCCTGGAGGGTGCCGAGAACTCGCTCACGCGTATCGCCGGTACGGTCGAGAACCTGCGTTGGGCCGCGAACCACGCGACGGCCGATGCCGACGAAGCGGCTGCCGAGGCGTTTGCCGCCAAGGCCGCCGAGACCCGCACCACCTTTAAGGAGTGCATGGATGACGACTTTAACACCGCCGGTGCCATGGGTGCTGTCTTTGGCTTTGTGACCGAGTGCAACCAGTACCTGGAGCAGGCGGGCGATGCTGCCGACAAGGCCGCTGCCCTGGCCGCCGCCGATACGCTGGTCGAGCTGCTCGATACGTTTGGCGTCGAGCTTCCCGAGCCCAAGGTCGAGCTGCCGCTGGGCCTGCTGGGCGTTGCCGCCGGCCTGGTCGCCTACACGGGCGACGACGTGGACGAGGCTGCTGCCAAGATTCTCGAGGCCCGCGCCGAGGCCCGTGCCGCCAAGAACTGGGATCTGGCCGACGCCATCCGCGACCAGCTCAAGGACCTGGGCCTCACCATTGAGGATACCGCCGCCGGCACTCGTATCAAATCTCTCTAATCCCCGCGGGTTTCCCAAGCACCCGACCTTGCCGTTCAAACCGTCGCTCGCGTACTCAAGTACGCGTCGCTCCTCTTTCACGGCAATCTCGGGCACTTGGAAAACCCGTACCGACCGCCCGAATTAATATTCATGGGCGGTCGTTTATTTTGTTTCGTTTGATAGTTGTATTTAGGAGGTCGCTTTATGGCCGACAATCGCAAGCGTGCGCCTCGTGGCGGCAAGCAGGCTGCTTCTGGCTCGCGTCCGATTCGCCGCAATGATCGCGCTGCCGCTCCCAAGGGCCAGCGCGATCGCACCCAGGCCGCACGTCCGCAGCGCGATCGCAACCGCGACGCTGTCCAGGCTCCCAAGGGCGAGTTTATCGAAGGTCGTCGTGCTGCCGCCGAGGCGCTACGCACTGGTTTTCCCATCAAGTGCGCGCTCATTGCCGAGGGCGGGGAGCGCGATGCCGCCTTGTCGCGCCTGGTCGATGACCTCAACGCCGCGGGCGTCCGCATTAAGTTCGTTCCACGCGCGCAGCTCGATGCGCTGTCGAGCCATGGCGCTCACCAGGGCATTGCGCTCGAGGTTGGCAACTTCCCCTATGCCGATGTCGCCGACATCCTCGATCGCGCGGGCGACGGCCCGGCGCTTGTCGTTGTGCTCGACCATGTGACCGACGACGGTAACTTTGGCGCCATCGTGCGCTCTGCCGAGGTTGTGGGCGCAGCGGGCGTCATCATCGCCAACAAACGAGCCGCCGGCGTAACGGTGGGTAGCTACAAGACTTCTGCCGGCGCCGTTATGCATCTGCCCATCGCGCAGGTCCCCAATATCGCTCGTGCGCTCGATGACCTCAAAGCCGCCGGTTTTTGGGTGGGCGGTGCCTCTGAGCACGCCGAGGGCAGCTGCTGGGATGCCCCCTTCGAGGGCCGCGTGGCACTCGTCATGGGTTCCGAGGGCGACGGCATCTCGCGTCTGGTGCTCGAGAAATGCGACTTTTTGACCAAGCTTCCCCAGCGCGGCATGACCGAGAGCCTCAATGTTGCCCAGGCGACTACGGCCCTCTGCTTTGAGTGGCTGCGCCGCAACGCCGGCGAGCTCATGGGGGAGGAGTAGCGCATGTCCAAAAAGAACCGTGCCAAGTCCAAGGCCAAGCGCTTTGGCGAGGGCTCGGCCAAGCCGATTGTTTCGGCCGCGACCTATGGCGTGGGCGGCAATGCGTTTGCGCAGGCTATCGCTGACCCGGTCTCGACGGTGCACTCCAACAAGCCCGAGCTTTTGGTGGTCGACGGCTACAACGTGATCCACTGCACGCCGCGCTACGAAAAGCTCGTATACGACCATTCCGACGATCCGTATTCCAGCGACGTTCACGATATGGCGCGCACCGCCCTCATCAACGACGTCGCCGCCTTTGCCCAGGGCCGCTACGAGGCCGTGATCGTGTTTGACGGCGCGGGCAATATCTCCAGCGAGCGTCCCAACCTGCCGGCCCGCGGCGTGCGCATCGAGTTTTCGCCGACGGGTGTCTCTGCCGATACCGTGGTGCAGAAGCTCTGCATCGAGGCACGCGAGGAAGGCCGCGCATGCTCCGTGGTGTCGAGTGACGGCACAATCCAGGCCGTCGTCATGGGCAAGGGTGTTACGCGCATCTCGAGCCGTATGCTGGTGGACGAGATCAAGCAGATCGATAACGACGTTCACGAGGCAGAGGAAGCTCCGCAGATCAAGATGACTCTGGGCAGTCGCCTGAGCCCCGATGCCCTGGCCAAGCTCAAGGCCCTTCGTGGCCGGTAGGGGAGTATCTGTAGAGACCAGCTACTCGGCTGGTCAATTCACTGACTTGTAGTTGTTGGGTTGTGGACTTGCCGTCGCCAAAACGAATAGTTTTTTGTTTTGGCGAACAGATAAAACTATTCGTTCTGGCGAATAGTTTTGAGATGTGGTCGGTCGAAGGGTCTGTTGCGCCCCGTCCGCAATTCCTTTATTCTTAACAGGCTTCGCGCGAAAGCGCCAAGTGTGCCAGTGTGGCGCAACGGTAGCGCAACTGATTTGTAATCAGTGGGTTGCAGGTTCGATTCCTGTCACTGGCTCCATGAGAGTTTCGGGCTCTGTTCCTTATGGGACAGGGCCCGTTTCTATTTATGTCGATAAGTAGCGGGTTTGGCGTCAACCAGGCTTCAGGTTTGTCTCGATCTGTAACACGAAGGGGCGGAAAACCGTTCTTACTGTTACAGAATGAGACGTGAGCTGGGGTGTCTGCGTAATATCTCAATCTGTAACAGATAGGGGAGGAATAACCCTCTTACTGTTACAGATTGAGATGAAAACGATGAGGCCCCTGGTCTACTTGATCGGGCGAGGATTTTCGGACGAACGAGCGTGGAAAATCTCCCGCCTAGTGAATGAGCGTGGATAATCTGCCACTTTGGCCTTGGGGGTACGCCAAAAGTGGGAGATTATCCACGCTCGATTCTGCCGGACCCCGATCACGACCTATATATAGGTGCAAATGAGCCGTTATCGAAGTTCGTTCCCGCCGGAGTACTCCACCGTGACAAAGTGCTCCCTCGGGAAATGTCACCAGTGCAGCAAAATCCACCGTCCTTCATATTCAAACTCAGCAAAACAGCAGGTCAAAGGTATATAGATACGCCCGGCACCGTGTATCTAGAGGTTTTCGTTGACAGCCCCCAAGGTTGCATCGTATTATCTTTTTCGTTCGCGGGGGCGGCGGTCCAAAAGACCAAAGGACCTGCGGATACTTGAACGATTGGGAGTTTGCCCGAGTGGTTAATGGGGACGGGCTGTAAACCCGTTGGCTCTGCCTACATAGGTTCGAATCCTATAGCTCCCACCCGTCAAGTGCCTGTATAGCTCAGTCGGTAGAGCACTTCGTTGGTAACGAAGAGGTCACCAGTTCAAGTCTGGTTGCAGGCTCCATCCGGCGGTGTAGCTCAGTTGGTTAGAGCACACGGTTCATACCCGTGGCGTCACTGGTTCGAATCCAGTCACCGCTACCATAGGTAACACGGTGGCTTCTCAATAGTATGTTGAGAGGCCACTATGGTATAAAGGCAAAGTCCCGTCCGGGGACGACCTGTTTAGAGGAGGGCTTTATGGCCAAAGAGAAGTTTGAGCGCACTAAGCCGCATGTTAACATCGGCACCATTGGTCACGTCGACCACGGCAAGACCACGCTGACCGCTGCCATCACCAAGGTTCTCTCCGAGACCGAGGGCTGCAAGGCTGACTTCACTGCGTTCGAGAACATCGACAAGGCTCCCGAGGAGCGCGAGCGCGGCATTACGATCTCCGTCTCCCACGTCGAGTACGAGACTGCTGCCCGTCACTACGCTCACGTTGACTGCCCGGGCCACGCTGACTACGTCAAGAACATGATCTCCGGTGCTGCTCAGATGGACGGCGCTATCCTGGTCATCGCTGCTACCGACGGCCCCATGGCTCAGACCCGCGAGCACATCCTGCTCGCCCGTCAGGTCGGCGTTCCTTACATCGTCGTCTTCCTGAACAAGTGCGACATGGTCGACGATGACGAGCTCATCGACCTCGTCGAGATGGAGACCCGTGAGCTCCTCTCCGAGTACGATTTCCCCGGCGACGACATCCCCGTCATCCGTGGTTCCGCTCTGGGCGCTCTCGAGGGCGACGCCAAGTGGATGGACGCCATTCGCGAGCTCATGAACGCTGTCGACGAGTACATCCCGACGCCTGCTCGTAACAACGACCTCCCGTTCCTGATGGCTGTTGAGGACGTTATGACCATCTCCGGCCGTGGTACCGTTGCTACCGGCCGTGTCGAGCGCGGTGAGCTCAAGCTCAACGAGCCCGTCGAGATCGTCGGCATCAAGGATACCCAGAACACCGTTGTCACCGGTATCGAGATGTTCCGTAAGTCCATGGACTTCTGCGAGGCTGGCGACAACGTCGGTCTGCTGCTCCGCGGCATCAAGCGCGAGGACATCGAGCGCGGCCAGGTTCTCTGCAAGCCCGGTTCGGTTACCCCGCACACCAAGTTCACCGGCGAGATCTACGTTCTGACCAAGGAGGAGGGCGGCCGTCACACCCCGTTCTTCGATGGTTATCGTCCTCAGTTCTACTTCCGTACCACCGACGTTACCGGTACGGTCAAGCTCCCCGAGGGCACCGAGATGGCTATGCCTGGTGACCACATCACCATCGAGGGCGACCTCATCCACCCGATCGCCATGGAGGAGGGCCTGCGTTTCGCTATCCGCGAGGGTGGCCACACCGTCGGTTCGGGCATCGTCTCCACGATCATTGAGTAAATTAGCTCTTTGATATAGCTGACTTAGAGAACCCGGCACTTATATGGGTGCCGGGTTCTTTTCTGCAATGGATATTGAGCCGTTGCTGGTGTCGAGAGGATCGACAATGGTCCTGGGCGCACCGTCGATTAGCTCTCGTTGGCTTCATTGATGTGTTCCAAATATGAATGGATCCACCGAGAACCAATTGATTCGAGGTTTTCATTGACAGCACTTATATAGAGCTGATAAAGTACCAACTCGTGCCCGTACGGGGCGGAAATGAAAGGTTCAGGATACATGCGTACTCTAGTTACTCTTGCGTGCACTGAGTGCAAGCGCCGCAACTATACGACCACCAAGAACAAGTCGACCATGCCTGATCGTATGGAGATCAAGAAGTATTGCCCCTGGTGCCGTCACCACACGCTGCACAAAGAGACTCGCTAGTCTCTAGTCACATACGCCAGTAGTTCAATTGGTAGAGCATCGGTCTCCAAAACCGAGTGTTGAGGGTTCGAGTCCTTCCTGGCGTGCCAGTCATTATTCCGTAAGCTCCCAATTGGGGGCTTACGGTTTACTCATGTATAAGCGCATTGCGCGGAGGTAACCCAAATGGCCAACAAGAAGAACAAGAAGAAGGCTCAGCAGCCGGCATCTGCCAACAACGCTGCCGCCAACTCCAAGGTTGAGGCCAAGAAGGCCGTTGCCAAGAAGAACGAGAAGGCTGCGAAGTCCAAGAAGAACGAGAAGCCTGGTTTCTTCGCCCGTACCAAGAAGTATTTCGCCTCGGTGAAGTCCGAGATGAAGCGTGTCACGTGGCCCGATAAGAAGGAGCTCGTGAACTACTCGGTCGTCGTTTGCGCTTCTCTGATCGTCGTCGGCGTCGTCATCGCTCTGCTCGATGCTGGCTTTGGCGAGGCTCTTGCTCTGTTCTCTGGATTGAGGGGCTAAACCATGTCTAAGCGTTGGTACGTCGTTCACACTTACTCTGGATACGAGAACCGCGTTAAGTCCGATCTCGAGCATCGCATCGAGACCATGGGCATGCAGGACCGTATCTTTGATATCGAGATTCCTATGGAGCGCGTCACCGAGATTAAAGAGGGTGGCAAGCGCGAGACCAAGGATTCCAAGATCTTCCCGGGTTATGTCCTGGTCCGCATGGAGATGGATGACGATGCTTGGACGTGTGTTCGCAACACGCCTGGCGTCACCGGTTTCCTAGGCGGCAACGGCAAGCCCGCTCCGCTTTCCCGTGACGAGTACAACAAGATGACTCGTCGTCCCGGTAAGGGCGATTCGCCCAAGCGCACCTCGGTTGATATTCAGGTCGGCACGTCCGTCCGCGTCACCGATGGCCCGCTTACCGACTTTGATGGCAAGGTCTCCGAGGTTAACACCGAGGCTGGCAAGCTCAAGGTCACGCTGATGATCTTTGGCCGCGAGACGCCGGTCGAGCTCGACTTTAACCAGGTCGCTGTCATCGCTTAAGTTTTTGTCCGTTCGCGCGAGCGTGCTTCTTCTGTGACTGCTCATCTCAGGAGTGCTTCTAACACGTGCGTGCTTACGATATAGCAAGTACTTCACACTCGTGATTCGAAAGGAATGACCATGGCTGAGAAGAAGGTTGCCAACGTCATTAAGCTCCAGATTCCTGCTGGTGCAGCTAACCCCGCTCCTCCCGTCGGTCCCGCCCTGGGCGCTGCTGGCGTGAACATCATGCAGTTCTGCCAGGCCTTTAACGCCGAGACGCAGGACAAGAAGGGTGACATCATCCCCGTTGAGATCTCTGTCTACGAGGATAAGTCCTTCTCCTTCATCACCAAGACCCCGCCGGCGGCTCACCTCATCAAGAAGGAGCTGAACCTCAAGTCTGGTTCCGCTAAGCCCCAGGCCGACAAGGTTGGTCAGCTCTCCCAGGAGCAGCTTACCAAGATCGCCGAGATCAAGATGCCGGACCTCAATGCCAACGACATTGACGCCGCCAAGAAGATCATCGCCGGTACCGCCCGTTCCATGGGCGTCACCATCGCTGAGTAGCGATTTCTTTAGGTAATGACGGGTGCCCCGACCGGGGCGCCCGTTATATGTGTGCAATAGGGCACACGATACGATGTGGGAGGGCATAAGCCCGTTTAACCACAGGAGGTAATGCACATGGCTAAGCATGGTAAGAGCTATAACGCCGCTGCCGAGAAGATCGACCGCGCTACGCTCTACACCCCCCTTCAGGCTGCCAAGCTCATCAAGGAGCTCGACACCGCCAAGTTCGACGAGACCGTCGAGGCCCACTTCCGTCTGGGCATCGATACTCGTAAGGCTGACCAGAACATCCGTGGTTCCATCTCTCTGCCCCACGGCACCGGCAAGACCGTTCGTGTTGCCGTCTTCGCCGAGGGCGAGAAGGCCCGCGAGGCCGAGGCCGCTGGTGCCGACATCATCGGTTCCGACGAGCTCGTCGCCCAGATCCAGAAGGGCGAGATCAACTTCGACGCCGCTATCGCTACGCCGAACATGATGGCCAAGGTTGGCCGCATCGGTAAGATCCTTGGTCCCCGTGGCCTCATGCCGAACCCTAAGCTCGGCACCGTTACCATGGACGTCGCCAAGATGGTCTCCGAGCTCAAGGCCGGCCGCGTTGAGTATCGCGCCGACCGCTACGGCATCTGCCACGTGCCCCTGGGCAAGAAGTCCTTCTCTGAGCAGCAGCTCGTCGAGAACTACGCTGCCCTGTACACCGAGATCCTGCGCGTCAAGCCCTCTTCTGCTAAGGGTAAGTACGTCAAGTCCATCTCCGTGTCTTCCACCATGGGCCCTGGCATCAAGGTCGATCCCGCTGTCCAGCGCGACTTCCTGGCTGAGTAACTTTTAGTTACTGCCTGAGCAAAGCAAGCATTGCTAAAGAAACCCGGTTCTGCCTCGTGCAGGGCCGGGTTTCTTGCTATCGCGACACCAAAACCACCACAAAGAGGACAGGTGCCTTTGTGGTGGTTTTGCCCCGGACGGACCAAAATCGCCGTTGCGCATCGTTTCGTCTGTGTTACACTTTAGCGCGATGTAGTGAATACCCGAGGCCGAGAGGAGCCGAACATGTTTAAGAACACGCAGCAGCTCCTAGGCCTAGCGCTACTAGATGGGATAGCGCGCTAGGGTTGTAATCTCGCTATAACGATGAGTTGTACCCGGGTGCGCTATCGTCCGCCGCTTTTGGGCGTGATGAGCGACACGGGTATTTTTCTATCTTGGGGCACTCCATCTCTCCTGAAAGCCATCTGTATCTCAGGCCTATCAGGAGGAAATCATGAGCCGCAAAATCGCAATCTTTGACACCACCCTGCGCGACGGAGAGCAGTCTCCCGGCGCCAGCATGAATACCGAGGAGAAGCTCGTCATCGCGCGTCAGCTCGTGCGCATGAACGTGGACGTTATCGAGGCGGGCTTTCCCATCTCGAGCCCCGGTGATTTTCGCTCGGTGCAGGAGATCGGCAAGATCGCGGGCGACCGTTGCACGGTATGCGGTCTCACCCGCGCGGTAGACAGGGACATCGAGGTGGCCGCAGAAGCCCTCAAAATGGCTCAGAGGCCCCGTATCCACACCGGTCTGGGTGTGAGTCCCAGCCATCTGCGCGACAAGCTCCATATGACCGAGGATGAGGCTATTGAACGCGCCATTCACGCCGTGAAGCATGCTCGCAAGTTTGTCGACGATGTTGAGTTTTATGCCGAGGACGCGGGCCGCTCCGATCAGGAGTTCCTTGTCCGCATTATCGAGGCTGCAGTCAAGGCCGGCGCCACGGTCGTGAACATCCCTGACACCACGGGCTACAACATGCCCTGGGAGTTCGGTGCTCGTATCCGTGACCTGCGCGAGCGCGTGGCCGGTATCGAGGACGTCACGATCTCGGTCCACACCCATAACGATCTGGGCATGGCCACCGCGCTTGCGCTCGAGGCCGTTCGCAATGGCGCAACGCAGATCGAGTGCACGATCAATGGCCTGGGTGAGCGCGCGGGCAACACGGCGCTCGAGGAGGTCGTGATGGCCATGAAGATGCACGAGCAGGATTTGGACGCCCACACCGACATCGTGACGACCGAGCTCACGCGCGCCTCCAAGCTCGTCAGCTCCATCACTGGCATTAACGTGCAGCCCAATAAGTCCATCGTGGGCGCCAACGCCTTCGCCCACAGCTCGGGCATTCATCAGGACGGCGTGCTCAAGGCGCGCGATACCTACGAAATCATCGATCCCAAGGACGTGGGCGCCGCCGGTTCCGAGATCATCCTTTCGGCACGCTCGGGTCATGCGGCGCTGCGCCACCGCCTCGCCGAGCTGGGCTATACCTTTGCCGACGAGGAGTTCGAGGCCATTTACCAGCGCTTCCTGGAGATTGCCGACCAAAAGAAGGAAGTCTTTGACGAGGATCTGGAGTCGATGATCCAGGAGCGTCAGCGCGAGGTCAAAGCTATCTACACGCTCGATGCACTTCAGGTCTCCTGCGGCGATCCGCTCATTCCTACGGCCACCGCAACCATTACCGACGAGGAGGGCGTGACCCACGTGGTGTGCTCGACAGGCACCGGCCCGGTCGATGCGGCGTACAAGGCGGTCGACAAGGCAATCTCGGCCCACGGCGAGCTGACGGAGTTCAACGTCAAGGCCATCACGCGCGGCATCGATGCCATTGGCGAGGTGACGGTGCGTATTACCGCCGAGGACGGCAAGATCTATACCGGCCGCGGTGCGGATACCGACATTATCGTGAGCTCGGCCAAGGCTTACATCAACGCCATCAACCGCATGATCCAGACCAATCGTTCCAAGGCGGGCAAGTAACGATATTTGGCAGGGCGCAAGCCCGCATGAGAGGGGAATCACATGGCACGTTCCATGACCGTAGCAGAGAAGATTTTGGCAGCACATGCAGGCCTGGACGAGGTAAAGCCGGGGCAGCTGGTCGAGTGCGACCTGGATATTGTGCTCGCCAACGACATTACCGCGCCCATTGCGATCGACGTTTTCCGCGAGCTGGGCGCGATCGAGGTGTTCGATCGCGACCGCATTTGCCTGGTGCCCGACCACTATGCGCCCAACAAGGACATCAAGAGCGCCGAGCAGACCAAGAAGATGCGCGATTTCGCGCACGAGCAGCATGTGACGCACTACTACGAGCAGGGGTGCGCAGGTATTGAGCATGCTCTGCTGCCCGAGCGCGGCGTGGTGGTACCGGGCGACCTGATCATCGGCGCGGATTCGCATACCTGCACCTATGGCGCGCTGGGTGCGTTCTCGACAGGCGTTGGCTCGACGGACGCCGGCGTGGGCATTGCGACGGGTCGTGCCTGGTTTAAGGTGCCGCCGACGATTCGCTTTGAGATTAACGGCGAGCTCACGGACGGCGCTACAGCCAAGGACATCATCTTGCACATCATCGGCATGATCGGCGTTGATGGCGCCCTCTACCAGGCAATGGAGTTTGCCGGCAGCACCATCGAGGGCCTGTCGATGGAAGGTCGTATGACCATCTCGAACATGGCGATCGAGGCGGGTGGCAAGGCGGGCATTATCGAGGTCGATGACGTTGCCCGCACCTGGCTCAGGGGACGTTGCGAGCGCGATTACGTTGAGTACCATGCCGATCCGGATGCCGAGTATGCCCAGGTCATTGCTATCGACGCCGCAGACATTAAACCGTGCGTGTCGTGGCCGCATCTGCCGAGCAACACCCATCCGGTGAGTGAGAGCCGCCATATCACGATTGACCAGGCGGTCATTGGCTCATGCACCAACGGCCGCATTGAGGACATGCGTGCAGCGGCCGAGGTCATGCGCGGCCATAAGGTTGCCGACGGCGTGCGCTGCATTGTGATTCCGGCGACGCAGGCGGTCTTCCGTCAGTGCATGAAGGAGGGCCTGACCGACATCTTCCTGGATGCCAACTGCGTGTTCTCGACGCCCACGTGCGGTCCGTGCTTGGGTGGTTACATGGGCATCCTGGCGGCGGGGGAGCGGTGCGTCTCCACGACCAACCGCAACTTTGTCGGACGCATGGGCGACCCCACGTCCGAGGTCTATCTGGCCTCGCCGGCTGTTGCTGCCGCTTCTGCTGTGGCGGGGCATATCTGTCTGCCGAGCGACCTGTAAGGGCTACGGGGCCCTTCGACCTTTGCTCGCTACTGCGAACAGTCCTGGCTCGCACGGAGGCCACATTTAGTGGCCTCCGGCTCGTGCGGAACTTGTATCGAGCAAAGGTCGAAGGCCCTGCAGTTATGAGGTCTGACATGACATGTTTGCCACGGTAGGGGTTGCCGTACTGCTGGGTGGGGCCAGATGGACCCGCGCCGTGGAAAGGTCTTATCTGATATTGAACCATTAGCTTTTTTTGTAGTCGAAACGAGAACGAGGGATTTGATATTTGCTCGCGTTGAGTTCCGCACGAGCCGGAGAGCACTTAATGTGCTCTCCGTGCGAGCAGGACTGTCCGAATAAGCAAGTAAATATCAAATCCCCCACATCCCATTTTTGAACGGAGAACGATATGAACTTTGAAGGCAAGGTTTTTAAGTATGGGCGCGATGTCGATACTGATGTGATTATTCCGGCTCGATATCTCAACTCGTCGGATCATACTCATCTCGCGGCGCATGCTATGGAGGATATTGATCCGTCATTTGCCGCCACCGTTAAGCCCGGTGACATCATTGTGGCTGAGGAGAACTTTGGGTGTGGATCTTCGCGTGAGCATGCTCCGGTTGCTATTAAGGCTGCTGGGGTGTCGTGCGTCATCGCTAAGAGCTTTGCGCGTATTTTCTATCGCAATGCCATTAACGTTGGCCTGCCCATTATGGAATGTCCTGAGGCGGTCGACGCGATTGACGCCGGTGATGCGGTGAAGGTTGATACCGAGGCGGGTGTCATTACCAATGAGCGTACCGGCGAGAGCTTTACGGCTGAGCCGTTTCCGCCGTTTATTGCCGAGATTATCGAGGCCGGCGGCCTGGTCGCGCGCACGCGTGCCAAGATTGCCGCGGCAAAGGCTCAGGAGGCGTAGGCGATTATGACGGTCAAGTTGGATAACCCGTTTGCAAGCGGGCCGAGTAGCGAGAGCTGGAGCTGCAACGTGAAGAAGAGCTATAAGATTTGCTGCCTTCCGGGCGACGGCATTGGCCCCGAGGTCATTGCCGAGGGCAAGAAGGTACTGGCTGCGGTGGGTAAACGCGTCGGTGTGGAGTTTGCCTTTGAAGATCACTTGATTGGCGGCGCGGCGATTGACGCATGCGGAGATCCGCTGCCCGCCGAGACCCTTACGGCGGCAAAGGCATCCGATGCCGTGTTGCTGGCATCGGTGGGCGGTCCCAAGTGGGATTCGACCGATCCGACGGCTCCGCGCCCTGAGCAGGGCCTGCTGCGCATCCGCAAGGAACTCGGTCTCTATACCAACCTTCGTCCCGTCAAGATCTACGATGCGCTGGCCGGTGCGTCGACGCTTCGCCCCGAGGTCATCAAGGGCGTGGATATGGTGCTCGTTCGCGAGCTCACCGGTGGTGTCTACTTTGGTAAGCATGAGCGTTTCTACGATGAGGATGGCGCGGGTGTAGATGGTGCTGCCGGTCAGCGTGCCATCGACATTATGGAGTACCGCGAGTACGAGGTGGAGCGCATCGCCCGTCAGGCGTTCGAGGCTGCTCGCAAGCGCCGCGGTAAGGTAGCGAGCGTGGATAAGCGCAACGTGCTGGAGACAAGCCGCATGTGGCGCGAGGTCGTGCATCGCGTGCATGACGAGGAATATTCCGATGTGCAGCTCGAGGACCTGCTCGTCGACAACGCGGCGATGCAGCTCATCAACCGACCGGCGGACTTTGACGTCGTGGTGACCGAGAATATGTTCGGCGACATTCTGTCCGACGAGGCTGCGCAGATTACGGGTTCACTCGGCATGCTCGCCTCCGCCTCGCTGGGTGACGGCGTGTCGCTGTTCGAGCCGAGTGCCGGTAGTGCACCCGATATTGCGGGACTCGGTATCGCCAATCCGCTGGCACAGATCCTGTCGGCGGCAATGTTGCTCACCTATGCACTCGACATGGGCGAGCAGGCCGCTTGGATCGAGAGCGCCGTGACGCGCGTGCTCGACGAAGGCTGGCGCACCCGCGACATCGCCGACGCCAATACCCCTGCCGACAAAATCCTCGGCACCACAGCAATGGGCGACAAGGTCGTTGCCGCCCTGTAGCACTTGCCGTCAAACATCTCAATCTGTAACATCTGGACGGCAAAAATGCCCCTAACTGTTACAGATTGAGATTTTCGGTTTCGTTATCGCGGTTAATCTCGATCTGTAACATCTAGCCGAGTATTTGGGTTCTTACTGTTACAGATTGAGACAAACCGGCGGAACGACCCGTGCAAGCCGAGTACGACCACCACAAAGGTGCCTGTCCCCTTCGTGGTGGTTTTTGGTGGTTACCAGGGAGTCTTGCCGAATGAGGACTCGATGGCCTCGTGGCGCTTGAGCTCGTGCCGCATGGTTTGCGAGTTGAGCCAGGCTGCCTGCCATCCACGGATGGGGTAGCGCGCTTCGTCCAGCTCAAACTGCGTATAGCCGCAGGCATTGATAATCGTTGTCCCGCATGCATGCTGACGCTCACGTTGAAAGTCGCGACCATAGCATTGGTGCACATGCCCGTGCACCATATAGTCGGGATTCCAGGTCTCGAGCGCTGTGTTAAAGCATTCGAATCCTCGATGTGGCAGATCATCCAGATCGCCCACACCGGCGGCGGGTGCATGGGTGAGCAAGATGTCGCAGCCGCCGACCATCCTGATTTTACGCGACAGCTTGCGCACGCGCTTGGCCATCTCGCGCTCGCTATACATGTTGGCACCGTCTCGATAGCGCATGGAGCCGCCAAGCCCCGCAATGCGGACGCCGCGATACACGTACACGGTGTCTTCGACGCAGATACAGCCGCCCGGTGCATGACGTGCATAGCGGTCATCGTGATTGCCGCGCACGTAGATGAGCGGTTTATTGATGACGGTGACCAAAAACTCAAGATAGTCCGGGTCCAGATCGCCAGCTGACAAAATCAGGTCAACACCCTCAAAGCGTTCCTTGTGAAAGCATTCCCAAAGGCATCGTTCTTCGGTATCGGCTACGGCAAGGATTTTCATAGGGCGTGGACTTTCGGCTCATCGTTGGACTGCGGAATGGTGCCCACCACGTTGTCGGCCAGCCAATTCATCTCGACAATCTGCGTGCTCGGCAGCGGGGGAAAGCCCTCGATCTGCACCACGCCGTCTTGGCTGTGGAGCTCGCCGCCAAACGGATTGATGGAGCCCTCGACGATGCCATTGCGGAGCAGCTGAACAAGCTTGCGCGTCTGATAAGGCAGGCCCGGAGCGTAGCGAATGTCGATAACGCCCGAGCTCATACCATACCAGTAGTTGACGGCGCGAACCTGGCTGTCGTCACTGGTCTCATCCCAGGTGCCATGCAGCAGGCTTCGCACGATAAGCTCGTAGTATCGGCCCCAGTTCCATACCGGCATGGCGATGCCGACGACCTTGCCATCGACCAGGCGGTGGAGTCCGTAAGCCGTGGGGTCTTCGAGCGACTTTGACATGTCGGCGCCGGTCATGACGCTCACGCCTTCGCGGCACATGGCCTCGGCAAGGCCGCCGGCGGGCACATCGCCCCAGGTGAGGATTACCTGCGCGCGAGGGTCGAGCAACGAGGCGCCGATGGCAAAGGCGTTGATCTCGCTAAGCGCACCCGACGCAAAGACCGACGCGTGGTAGCCAATGCGATGGTTGTCCGCCATGCTGGCCGCAAGGGCGCCCAGGAGGAACTTGGCCTCGTACATCTTTCCAAAATACGAGCGCACGCTTTGGTGGGGAAGGCCGATAGAGCAGTTGAGGAACCGAACCCGAGGATACTCAACGGCAGCCCTGAGCGTGTATTCCATCAGGCGGTGCGAGGTCGAGAAGATGACGTTTGCTCCATGTTTGACAGCCGTTTCCGCGGCGGCGTAGAACGCGTCCGGATCGTGGCAGTCCTCGAACGCCTCGGTGCGCACGATACCGCCAAAGTGCTCATCGAGATACTGACGCCCTTGGTCGTGCAAGCTGTCCCAGCTCGACGATGCACAGGGGAATTCATGGATAAAGGCGATGCGCAGAGGGTTGGCCGCCGAATAAACGGTCTTGCCCATAAAGAAGTTGAGCACGCCGGAGGTGGACTTGGCGGGCGACTCTTCCTCATCGACGCTCGGTGCCTCGACAAGATCGACCTTGTCCTCGTCATTTTTGCCGGCGATGACCAGCTCGCGCCAAATCTTGCACAGGCGGTTTACGACGATATCCGTTGGCGTATCCAGCAGGCGGTCCTGGTTGTACACATTGAGGTAGACGAGCATGGCGTCGGCGGGCGTAATGTCCAGGTGGTCGCCGCCTGCGCGAAGGTAGGCGCGCTTAAAGAGTAGGAAGGTGTGGCGCAGGTAGTCGACCTTTTTCTGCGGCCATTTTTCGATAAGGTTCTGGCCGAGCATTTTGGCGAGCGTTTCGTAGCTTCCCTCACGCGAGAACTCGATCTCGTATAGGGGGCAGACGCGCCAAAACGCGCAGAACTCGCCGTACAGGCGGCTTTCGACGGAATCCCATTTGCCGGGGTAGAGACGGGTGACCTTGGCCGAAACCGTCGGGGCGTCCAGGAATTTGAGGACGCTGACGCGCTTGTTGCCTTCCTGGACATAGAACCGATGCATGAACTCGGTGACGATGATGGGGTCGCGATAGCCCTCGGTCACCTGGATGTCGTAGAGGTTGGACCACTTGCGGGCGAACTCGGTGTTAAACGGCAGCAGGGGCATAAAGTTACACGAAAAGGCAGACTGACGGCCTTTGGTGACCGTGCCGACGACCATTTCGAGCGGAATGTCCCTCAGGCCGACGCTCTCTCGCTGGCCTAAGGGGAGCTGGGCAACGAGGCCGTCGAGGTCCGTAAGGTACGGGTGCTCGCTTTGGCTGATGGCGCGACGACGTCCCTGCTCGCCGCGCTTGCGTGCTTGACGATAGGCCTCTTCCATGGTGTCTACTCCCTTAGTCGTTTAAACAACGATATGAACCATGGTACCACGATGCGAAACCACCACAAAGGTGCCTGTCCCCTTTGTGGTGGTTTTAGGCGATGATGGGGGCGATGGCGCGGATGCAGGCGTCGGCTGCCGTAAAGGTGGTGCTGTCGTCACTGACGATAAAGATGATCTTGCCCTTGATGCCAAAGTCGCCGATCTCGCTAAAGAGCACATACGGCTCCTTGTCAAAACTCGAGATGGGAAGCACGGCGGTTTTGGTGGCGCTGGTCAGCTCGTCTGCCAGTGCGTCGAGCGAGGCCCACTTGGACGTGTCCATGACCGCGACGGGGACGGCTACGCGCCCAAAGGGCATGAGGTGCACGAGCGTGTTCTTGGAGATATTGGAGTTGGGGACGATGATGGTTTGCCCACAGGCGTCCTCGATGGTCGTATGACGCCAGGTGATGTCTTGGACCACGCCCGACACGCCGCCGACCTCGATATTGTCGCCGGGCTTGATGATGCCCATAAAGGTCACCTGCATGCCACCGATAAGGTTTGACAGCGTGTCCTGAAAGCCGAGCGAGATGGCGATGCCGCCGACGCCAAGGGCGGCGACGAGGGCGTTTGCGTTAATGCCAAAGCAGTTGTCGAGGATAAAGCTGCCGCCGATCATCCAGATGATAGCGCGCGCGATGTTGATGAAGATGCTCGATGAAGGGAGTGGGTTATCGTCGCGGCTAAGCAGGTGGTGCAGGGTCTTGGACGCGACCTTGGCGGCAACGGCGGTGCCGATGGCCAAGATACCTGCCCAGATGATGTTGTGGACCCATCGTTGTGCAAAGAAATGAAGAATTGGCTCAAACAATTCCATGTGGGGAAACCTCCTAATGATCGTCCAACCATGATACCCACCAAGAAGCCTGTCCGATCAAATTCGGACGGGCTTCTTGGTGGGTATAAGGTTTGCACGGCGGGGAAGAGATCTTCTCATGGCAGTTTCCTTAGTTCTTAACCAGTGGTCCCTGCTGATGCTGGATTATCGACATAATATGCGAAAACCGCCGCAAGGGCGCCTGTCCCTTTGCGGCGGTTTTGACGTTTGCGCAGATAAAACCTGCCAAAATAGACCTGTCCCTTTTTGGCGGGTTTTAGCTCAGCAGCATGCGGTCGTTGGCGAGCTCGCCGCCCGAGACCTCCTCGAACTTCTGCAGCAGGTCGGCCACGGTGAGTGACTTCTTCTCATCGCCCGCTACGTCGTAAATCACGTGACCCTCGTGCATCATGATCAGACGGTTGCCCAGACGGATGGCGTCGTTCATGTTGTGCGTGACCATGAGCGTAGTCAGGTGGTTCTCGTCGACGATCTCCTCGGTCAGGTTGAGCACCTTCGATGCCGTCTTGGGATCGAGGGCCGCTGTGTGCTCGTCGAGCAGCAGCAGGCGCGGCTTGGTGAGCGTGGCCATCAGCAGGGTGAGTGCCTGGCGCTGGCCGCCCGAGAGCAGACCGACCTTGGCGTTGAGGCGTGTGTCCAGGCCAAGGTCCAGGCGTTTGAGCAGCTCAACGTACTCGTCCTTCTCGGCCTTGGTGACGCCCCACGAAAGACCGCGACGCTGACCGCGACGCTTGGCGAGGGCTAGGTTTTCGGCAATCTGCATGTCGGCTGCGGTGCCGCGCATGGGGTCCTGGAACACTCGGCCCAGGTACTTGGCGCGCTGCGACTCACTCAGACGCGAGATATCGTTGCCGTCGAGCTCAATAACGCCCGAATCGAGCGGATACACGCCGGCGATCATATTGAGCAGCGTGGACTTGCCGGCGCCGTTGCCGCCAATCACGGTTACAAAGTCGCCATCGTTGAGGGTGAGGTCGACGCCGGTGAGCGCGCGCTTCTCGGTGACGGTGCCCTTGTTAAAGGTCTTCTTGACGTGCGAGAGCTTAAGCATCTGCCTCATCTCCCTTCGTGTAGGAGCTGCGGAGCTTATAGCGCTCCCAAATCACGGGCACGCACAGGGCCACGGCGACGATCGCGGCAGAGAGCAGCTTCATGTCGTTGGCGTCCATGCCCAGCTGCAGCACGATGGCGCGGATAAGGAAGTACACCACGGAGCCAAAGACGGCGGAGGCAAGACGGACGCTAAACTGCGTCAGACCGCCGGGCAGCAGGCGACCGAGCACTTCGCCGATGACGATGGCGGCAAGACCGATAACGATGGCGCCGGTGCCCATGCCAATGTCGGCATACTTCTGGCTCTGGCAGATGAGCGCACCCGAAAGGCCAATGAGGGCGTTGGAGAGCACGAGGGCGATCATTTTGGTGGTGTTGGTGTTAACGCCCAGGGCGCGGATCATGTACTCGTTGTTGCCGGTGGCACGCAGCGCCGAGCCGATCTCGGTGCCAAAGAACCAGTACAGGATGGCGACGATGGCCACGGCCAGCACAATGCCTAGGATAATGGCAACAGTGGACTGCGGCAGGCCCGTCATGTTGCTGACGGATGAGAAGATAGTGCCCTTGGCAAGGATGGGCGTGTTGGACTTGCCCATGATGCGCAGGTTGATGGACCACAGACTGATCTGCGTAAGGATTCCGGCGAGGATTGCGGGAATCTCAAAGACGGTGGTCAAGATGCCCGTGACGGCGCCCGCGATGGCGCCGGCGCACATGCCGGCCAGCACGGCGAGCAAGGGGTCGACGTTATTGTTGACGATGAGTACGGCGCAGACACAGCCGCCGAGGGCAAAGCTGCCGTCGCAGGTCATATCGGGGATGTCGAGCAGGCGGAACGTGATAAACACGCCAAGCACCATAATGCCCCAGAGGACGCCCTGCGAAACGGCGCCCTGCAATGCAATGAGCATGCTTCATACCTCCTAGGATAGGGTGGACACGTGATTTTCCATAATAGCGGTACCAATGCATAAAAGAGCTGCGGACGGATGTTTTGTCTCATCCGAAACAAGCAGGGCGAACGCCGGTCTTTAGCGTTCGCCCCAAGGACTCAGATATTGAATAACACGGCTGTAGCGCGAGCACGGGCTCTAGACGCATCGCCGTGCATGGCGTTACTCGTCCAGAGCGGAAAGGTCGATGCCCAGAGCCTCGGCCATCTCGTCGTTCTTGACGACGACCAGGTCCTTGCTCGAGAGGTGCTTGATAGCCATGTCTTCGGGCTTGGCCTCGCCCTTCAGGATCTTGACGGCCATCTCGCCCGCAGCGTAGCCCAGGTCCTCGTAGTTGATGGAGAGGGTGAACAGGCCGCCGGCCATGCACATGCCCTCCTCGCCGGTCACGAAGGGAAGCTTGTTCTCCTTGCAGATCTGACCGACCTGTGAGGCGCCTGCGGCGATGGTGTTGTCGGTGGGGGAGTAGAGCGCGTCAACCTTGCCCACAGCGGACTCGACGACGGACTGGATCTCGTTGGAGCTCGAGACGGTGAAGTCGGTGTACTCGAGGCCTAGCTTGTCGAGCTCCTTCTTGGCGGCCTTGATCTGGACGTCGGAGTTGGACTCGGCGGTGCAGTAGAGCAGGCCGACCTTCTTAACGTCGGGCAGGACCTTCTGCATCATCTCGAGCTGCTCGGCGACCGGGGTGAGGTCGGAGGCGCCGGTGACGTTGGTGCCGGGCTTGTCGTTGTCCTGGACCAGGCCGGAAGCGGCGTAGTCGGTGATGGCGCAGCCCACGATGGGGATATCGGCCGTGGCGCCGGCGGCAGCCTGCGCGGCGGGCGTGGCGATGGCATAGATCAGGTCGACGCCGTCGCCCACGAACTTGTCGGCAATGGACTTACACGTGGACTGGTCGTTCTGGGCGTTCTTCTGGTCGATCTTGACCTTGAGGCCGCTCTCCTTGATGGCCTTGACAAAGCCGTCGTTGGCGGCGTCGAGCGCGGAGTGCTCGGTGAGCTGCAGAACGCCGATGGTGTAGTCGGAACCGGCGGCAGCGGAGCCGGAGCCAGAATTGCCGCCGCATCCGGCGAGCGGAGCGAGCGCGAGCAGGCCGGCGGAGACCAGAAGGCTCCTGCGGCTGATGGTGATGTCCTTCATAGCATTACCCCCAGTATAAAAATGGCTGGAAACACTGCACTGAGAAAAAGTGCAAGTGGGTCTATAGTAGCGCCGATGTCCATTTTTACAACATCTGGGCGGGTAATTTAATTCTGAATCGGATGGGCGGCGCTGAGGAACGATGGACGGTAGTCGGGCTTACGCGGCGGGTGCGGGACTCTCGTCCTCGTCCAGGGCGGCAAAAAGCTTCTTGCCGTCGAGCAGGCGTGTACTGACGTTTCTCATGCGGCCGATCTCAACGGTGCGCAGGGTATCGTCGGTGCCTCGGGCGTCGTAGACCGTTCCCAGTAGATACGAGATGCCATCGCGCTGTCTGATGGCAAAGGGTCGGATCGTCATCCGCACCACTTCGGTTTCGCCGCGTGTCGTGACGTTCGAAATATCAAAGCTCACCGTGGCCCCGTGGTCGATGGCTTGTTCGACGAGCTCGCAGGTATCGATACGTTTGATGGGCGCGTGTTTGGCCTTGGTAGATTTACTGTCTGCGCTTGGTGCGGGTTCGGGCATATCGAGGTAGCCGCGAACGTCGGCACTCGCCATGGCGACCAGGTGCTGCGCCATGCTCTTTCGAATGGCGATGGGCGTGGAGCGGTTGCGCATGACCATGCCATGAAGCCGTATGATCTCCTCGTCAGTAAGCGGGCGGGTAAGCAGCCGATAGCCCGTGCCGCGTTTGTAGTCAATTTCGTATCCGGCGTGACGAAGCGCGGATATCGAGGTGTAGATACTGCGGCGCGCCGCCGAGATGGGCATGCGGGCGGGGTCGTCGGGATGGGCAAGGCGCTCGACCAATTCGTCGGAAAGCAAGGCTTTGTCTTCGCCGGTGTTCTCGCTCAAGAGCTGTAGGATGCGCACGGCGCGATAGGCTGCCATCGAAGCGGCACCCCTGGTCGTGGTCTCGTAGTTTTCAACAACGGCTTCGGTCATAGCGTCCACGTCCCTTCCGTTTTTGGTGTTGGCGGTTCAGAGCCTAGGACGTGGAGCCTGGCCAAGGACGCATGACGCCTTGGACGGTCGATGGCTGCCGGCAAACGGTGGGTCGAGTTTTCAACAGCCCTGCTCAACTAACCAAAAGCTTGCCAAAAGCTTGACGGATGCTGTTGAAAAAAGCGCCCCTCGGCTGTTGCCGAGAGGCGCTGGCGTGATGCGCTGGAACGCGTTTGGTGGCGCTGTGGCGATTAGAAGTCGGCGTTGCCCACGGTGCGCGGGTGCGGCAGGACGTCGCGGATGTTGCCCACACCGGTCAGATACATGACCAAGCGCTCGAAGCCCAGACCGTAGCCGGCGTGCTTGCAGGAACCGTAGCGGCGCAGGTCAAGGTAGTACTTGTACTGCTCGGGATTCATACCCAGGTCCTTGATGCGGGCTTCGAGCAGATCCAGGCGCTCCTCGCGCTGGGAGCCGCCGATAATCTCGCCGATACCGGGAACCAGGCAGTCGGCGGCGGCGACGGTCTTGCCGTCCTCGTTCATGCGCATGTAGAACGCCTTGATCTCGGCCGGGTAGTCGGTCACGAAGGACGGTCGCTTAAAGTGCTCCTCGGTCAGGAAGCGCTCGTGCTCGGTCTGCAGGTCGATGCCCCAGCTCACGGGATAGTCAAACTTGTGACCGGCGGCGACGGCCTGCTCCAGGATTTCGACGGCCTCGGTATAGGTGACGCGGGCAAAGTCGGAGTTTGCCACGTGGTCCAGGCGCTCGATCAGGCCCTTGTCCACAAACTTGTTGAGCATGTTGAGCTCGTCGGGGCAGGTGGCCATAACGTCCTTAAGGACGTACTTGAGCATGGCCTCGGCGTTGTCCATGTAGTCGTTCAGGTCGGCAAAGGCCATCTCGGGCTCGATCATCCAAAACTCGGCGGCGTGGCGCGTGGTGTTGGAGTTTTCGGCGCGGAAGGTGGGGCCAAAGGTGTACACGTCGCCAAAGGCCATGGCGAAGTTCTCGGCGTTGAGCTGGCCGGATACGGTAAGGCTCGCGTGCTTTCCAAAGAAGTCCTGGCTCCAGTCAACCTCGCCGGACTCGGTGAGGGGCGGATTTTTGGGGTCGAGCGTGGTCACGCGGAACATCTCGCCGGCGCCCTCGCAGTCACTCGTGGTGATGATGGGGGTGTTGACGTAGACAAAGCCCTGCTCCTGGAAGAAGCGGTGGATGGCGGCAGCCGCGACAGAACGGATGCGGAACACGGCGCGAAACAGGTTGGTGCGCGGGCGCAGGTGCTGCTGGGTGCGCAGGAACTCGACGGTTGCGCGCTTCTTCTGCAGCGGGTAGTCCGGGGCGCTCGCGCCCTCGACCTCGATGGAAGTGGCAGAAAGCTCGAAAGGCTGGGGCGCATCGGGGGTCAGCTTGACGGTGCCGGTGCAAATGAGTGCGGCCGAGACGTTTTGATGGGCGATCTCGTCGTAGTTGTCGAGTGCCTCGCGGTTCATGACGACCTGCAGGTCGCGGAAGCAGCTGCCGTCGTTGAGCGTAACAAAGCCAAAGTTCTTCATGTCGCGGATGGACTTGACCCAGCCGGCGACGGTGACGGTCTGGCCGCCGAGCGACTCGGCATCGGCATAGAGCTGCGCGATTTTGGTGCGGTTCACGTATCCTCCCATAACGGTTGAATGATAGTTATCCATACAGTTCGATATTCTAGCAGCTCGGCTCATTTGGGCTATACAGATAAGGCATTGGCGGGATGGTTTTTCAAACGAAAAGCGCCCGCGGCCAAATGGTCGCGGGCGCTTGACGAGGTGCCTTTTGGCTGTGTGGCGCGGGGCCTGGCTACTTGGTCTTGGCAACCAGCAGCGGGTCGCCAAGCTTGACGAGCGGGTTGCCGCCGATAAGCGTTCCAGACTCGCCGACATGGTCGATGCTCTTAAGACGATCGAGCTCGGAGACGATGACGGTCACGATGTCCTCGTGGCCGGCGGCCTTGATGGCCTCGCGATCGAAGCTGATGAGCGGCTGGCCGGCCTTGACCACATCGCCCATCTCGACAAAGCGGGCAAAACCCTTGCCGTTCATTTCCACGGTGCCCAGGCCAACATGGATGAATACGCGCAGACCGTCCTCGGTAATCATGCCGATGGAGTGGTTGGTGACAGTGGTGGCGCCGATGCGGCCGTTGGCGGGCGCATAGATGGTGCCGGTAATGGGCTCGATGCCATAGCCCTGGCCAAGCATGCCCGAGGCGATCGTCTCGTCGGGAACCTCGTCCAGGCTGACGAGCACGCCGTTGACGGGGGCATAGATGACGCCTTCGCGGGTGGCGAAGCTTGCTGCGGGCGGAACGGACGCCTCGCCGGTCGAGGTGAAGGTGGACTTAAGCGAATCGAGCAGACCCATAGTTGCCTCCAACTTAAATAGGCGCATATCGCGCGTTTGGTTTGCCGGAAACGTTTCATATCTGTTTCGCGGCTTGGTCAACACCCCCTATTCTACGCTGCTCAGCGATACCTCTGAGCTGGGATTATGTGATATATCAGTTGAAGGGAAACTTATTGCTGGCGTGTTTCTGCGCCACGGGTTCAAGTGGGGTACGCTTGAAGGCGAAAAACAATGGCGCTTAATTTGCGCGAAGGGAGCACATATGATTGTCGAGAACCATGCGCTGTGGGGCGAGGAGCCGACCGAGGAATATCCGGCGACGTTTACGTATTTGGGTGCCGAACCGCTGCCCGATAAACCGAATGGCCGCCGCCCTGCCGTGATTATCTGCGGCGGAGGTGCGTTTACGCATATCGCTCCGCATGAGCAGGATCCCGTGGCGTTTGCGTTTTTGGATCACGGTTACCAGGCCTTTGTGCTCAACTATGTCACAAGTTCTACGGGTGACGTGAGCTTTCCGCACCCCCAGGCAGATCTTGCCAAGATGGTCGCCACGGTGCGTGCGAATGCCGACGAGTGGCATGTCGATCCCAAGCGCGTGTGCGTCGTGGGCTTTTCTGCTGGCGGCATGATTTGCGCCTCGCTGGCAACGCAGTGGAAGACCGGCCCCTTCGCGGCACTTGCCGGGGCGCGTCCGGACGACATTCGTCCCGATGCCGTGGTGCTGGGCTATCCATTGCTCGACTTTGCCTATGTGCGCGACATGCAGACGCGCGATCCGCGCATTGACTTGCGCGTGCCCAAGACGGGCGGCAAGACGGGGCGCGATTTGCTCAACGACTACCTGTCGATGGTGACGGGCGGCGAGGCAACTGACGAGCATCTGGCCGACATCTGCCCCACCACGCATGTTTCGCGTCAGATGCCACCGACCTTTGTATGGGGCGTGTCCGACGACAAGACGGCGCCGATCGCGCAGGTCTATCCGTTTGCCCAACGCATGGCGGAGGAGGGCGTCGCTTGCGAGATGCACGTCTTTGACCAGGGCGGTCACGGCCTTTCGCTCGGCAACGCCAACACCGCGGTCGACAACGAGGACAAGCAGGTGGCGGTCCGCCCCTGGATTCGCCTAGCCTTCCGCTTTCTGGAGCGCCATCTGTAAGAGGACGGGCATCCCAGCCCTTCAATAACTTGCGGTGAAATAGTTCCTATCTGGGGCATCAACCAGCCCATCCAGGAACTATTCCACCGCAACTTTGTTTTTGATGTCCCGTCCGGAAACTGCATCCCAGTTCCCCCTTCAAGGTGGGACACGGTTTCCCATAGGGCCTCGACTGAGAAAGTGCGTCCCGTTTCGAGTGGGGATTCCGGGATGCATTTTCCGTAAGAGGCCTGTTTGGGAAACCATATCCCGTTTCGAGCCAGAATTCTGGGATGTAGTTTCCCCGAGAGGCCTCATCGGGAAACTATGGCCCTGAACTCTTGCCTGTCCCCATTGCGCCAATCTGCTGATTGAACGTCATTGTGTGTTCACGCTATCATGTAAGCTTAAAATTGGTTAGCCATGGCAAACGGTTAGCCATGGTGAACATAAATGCAACGCCCTGTGGGCGCCGGGGGAGGAACACGGACGTGAAGCTCGATACACTCGAGATTGGAAAGGACGCCGTTGTCGCATCGGTGACATCCGACGATCAGGCGCTTCGACAGCATATTTTGGACATGGGTCTAACGCCGGGCACCGAAGTTACCATGATGAAGTACGCCCCCATGGGTGACCCGCTCGAGATCCGCCTGCGTGGCTACGAGTTGACGCTGCGCAAGGACGATGCCGCTCGCATCGAGCTCGTGGGTGTTCACGACACCGATGCGGGTCCGCGCGCTAACGCCGCAATCGGCACGACGGAGCATCCGGCCCTGGGCGAGGGGACGTATTCGCCCCGCGCCGCGAAGACGGCCGTGCCTGAGGGCGCGCCGCTGCATTTTGCCCTCGCCGGCAACCAAAACTGCGGTAAGACCACGCTGTTCAACCAGCTTACGGGCTCCAACCAGCACGTCGGCAACTTTCCCGGCGTAACGGTCGACCGCAAAGACGGTACCATTCGTAACCACCCCGAGGCGAGCGTTACCGACCTGCCCGGCATTTACTCTCTGTCGCCGTACACGGGTGAGGAGATCGTGAGCCGCCAGTTTATCCTGGATGAGCATCCCGACGCCATCATCGATATCATTGACGCCACCAACATCGAGCGCAACCTGTACCTGACACTGCAGCTCATGGAGCTTGACCGTCCTATGGTCATCGCGCTCAACATGATGGACGAGGTGACCGCCAACGGCGGCGCCGTAGACGTCAACTTGCTCGAGAGCCTGTTGGGCGTGCCCGTTGTCCCCATTAGCGCTGCCCGCAACGAGGGCATCGGCGAGCTGGTGGACCACGCCCTGCACGTGGCACGGTTCCGCGAGCGCCCCGGTCGCCTGGACTTTTGCGCGCCCGACGGTCCGGACGGCGGTGCACTGCATCGCTGCATTCACGGCATTGCTAACCTGATCGAGGACCATGCCGTGACGGCGCACATCCCGGTGCGCTTTGCGGCGACCAAGCTGGTCGAGGGCGATGAGCTGGTAACCGAGGCGCTTCACCTGGATCGCAACGAGCTCGACGCTATCGAGCACATCATCACCCAGATGGAGGGCGAGGCCGGCACTGACCGCCTGTCTGCGCTGGCGGACATGCGCTTTAGCTTTATCGGCGATGTGTGCGGGCGCTGCGTCGTCAAGCCGCACGAAAGTCGCGAACACGTGCGCTCTGTCAAAATCGACCGCATTCTGACGGGTCGCTATACGGCCATTCCGGCGTTTCTGTTGATCATGGGCCTCGTCTTTTGGCTGACGTTTGGCGTGATCGGCGCGGCGTTGCAGGGACTCATGGAGGACGGTATCGCTGCCATCATCGCCTCGGCCGATGCGGGCCTCAAGGCGTTCGGTACCAACGACGTGGTGCGCTCGCTGGCTGTCGACGGCGTGCTTACGGGCGTGGGCAGTGTGCTGACCTTCCTGCCGATTATCGTCGTGCTCTTTTTGTTCCTCTCCATTCTGGAAGACTCCGGATACATGGCGCGCGTGGCCTTTGTCATGGATAAGGTGTTGCGTCGCTTTGGTCTGTCGGGCCGCAGCTTCGTGCCCATGCTCGTCGGCTTTGGCTGCACCGTGCCGGCTATCATGTCGACCCGTACGCTCCCATCCGAGCACGACCGCAAGATGACGGTCATGCTCACGCCGTTTATGAGCTGCTCAGCCAAGCTGCCGGTTTACGGCTTGCTGTGCGGGGCGTTTTTCCCGCAGGCGACGGTTCCCGCCATGGTCTCGCTCTATCTGATCGGTATCGTGGTCGGCTGCGTCGCGGCTTTGGTGCTCAACCGCACGGCATTTAAGGGCGACCCGGTGCCGTTTATCATGGAGCTCCCCAATTACCGCCTGCCGAGCGTCAAGACGACGGTGATGCTGGCATGGGATAAGGCCAAAGACTTTATTACCAAGGCCTTTACCATTATCTTTGCCGCTACCGTGGTCATCTGGTTCCTTCAGACGTTCGACATTCGCTTTAATGTGGTCGCCGATCAGTCGCAAAGCCTGCTTGCGGGCCTCGGCAGCATCATCGCGCCGGCGCTGGCGCCGCTTGGGTTTGGCGACTGGCGTGCGTCCACGGCGCTCGTCACCGGACTTATCGCCAAGGAGAGCGTCATATCGACGCTCACGGTGCTTTTGGGCGCGACCTCGCCCGCGGCACTGTCGACCATGTTTTCGCCGTTTACTGCCTATGTGTTTCTGGTCTTTACGTTGCTGTACCCGCCCTGCGTGGCGGCCATCGGCGCCGTCAAGAGCGAGCTGGGCGCGCGCTATGCCGTGGCCGTATTCGCGTTTCAGGTGACGGTCGCCTGGATCGTGGCGTTTGTCGTGCATTCGGCGGGCATATTGCTGGGGCTGGCTTAGTTATGTATTGACGGCGCAACCTCTGTGTATCGAATTGTTTTCGGCTCCGCATCTGTTGCTGACGGATGCGGGGCCGTTGCTATATAATCGCCTCCGCTCAAAATGATTGGAGACGTTATATATGAGTCAGGCAAGGCAAGATGGCATCACACTCAAGCAGTGGCTTCCGCTCATCGGGCTCACCTGCTGCGCGTTCGTGTTCAACACGTCGGAGTTCATGCCCATCGGCCTGCTGACCGATATCGCTGCGTCGTTCGCACTCACTGAGGCCCAAGCTGGCATCATGATCTCGGTCTATGCCTGGGGCGTCATGCTGCTGTCGTTGCCGCTCATGGTGTTCGCCTCGCGCTTTGAGTTTAAGCGGATGCTGCTGGGCGTGCTGGCCGTGTTCTCGCTGGGCCAGTTCCTGTCTGCTGTGGCGCCGACCTATCCCATCCTGGTCTGCGCGCGCCTGGTGGTCGCTTGCGCACATGCCGTGTTCTGGTCGGTCGCATCGATCATGGCCTCGCGCCTGGTCGATACACGCCACGGAGCGCTCGCCATCAGCATGATTGCCACGGGCTCGTCCATCGCGCAGATCTTTGGTCTGCCGCTCGGCCGCGCCATCGGCCTGGCCGTGGGCTGGCGTATGACGTTTGCCGTGGTCGGGGCCCTCTCTGCCGCTGCGGTGGTGTACCAGGCCACGGTGTTCCCCGCCATGCCAGCGGGCGAGCGCTTTACGCTCAAGCAGCTGCCCGAGCTGCTCAAGAACCCGTTCCTCATCGCGCTCTATGTGGTTACGGTGTTCATGGCGACCGGCTATTACGCGGGCTACAGCTATATTGAGCCTTTCCTGGCTCAGGTCGCACATGTCGACGCAAGCGCCATCACCATGACGCTGACGGCGTTCGGCTGTTCTGGCCTGCTCGGCAGCTGGCTGTTCGGCCGCCTGTTCGACGGGCACCGCTTCCCGTTCCTTGCGATCACGCTCTCCGGCGTGCCGGTTGCCTTGCTGCTTATGGGTCCTGCCGCGTCGTCGCTTGCCGCGGTTCTTGGCGTCTGCGCGCTGTGGGGCTGCTGCGCCACGGCCTTTAACGTGGCGTTCCAGGCCGAGCTCATCAAGTACACGCCGGCGGATTCGTCGGCCGTTGCCATGTCAATCTTCTCGGGCCTGTTTAATCTCGGTATCGGCACGGGCACCGCGATCGGCGGCGCCGTGGTTTCGGGCCCTGGCATCGCCTGGATTGGCTGCGCAGGTGGCGCAATTGCCGTCGTCGGCGTCATCCTCGCCATCACGGTAATGTTCCCGGCTATTCGCCGCGCCAAAGCCGTCGCCTAACCACATCCCCTCATCAGTTGCGGTGAAATACGGACTGGGGTAGCTAATTTGGGACGGGGCTTTTTTAGCTGCCCCACCTGCGGGGCAGCTAAAAAAGCCCCGTCCCAAATTAGCTACCCTGTTGGGCATACAATGGACGTCGTTGTGTTGAGTTTACCGGGAGGTTGCTATGTGGGCATACGAGACGACGTTCTATCAGATCTATCCGCTGGGCTTTTGCGGAGCTCCGCGCGAAAACGCCGCCCCCGTTGCCGAGGATGAGCTCGCCCAGGCTGCCGATGCCGCAGCTAGCCCCGATGCCCCCATCATGAAGATTGCCCAATGGGCCGACTACCTGCAAGAGCTCGGCATCGGCGCTGTGCTTATCAACCCGCCGCTCGAGTCTGATAGCCACGGTTACGACACGCGCAGCCTGCGCCATATCGACCGTCGCTTGGGTGGGGATGCCGACTTTGCCGCTGTGTGCGAGACGCTGCACGCCCATGGCATCCGCGTGGTGCTCGATGCCGTCTTCAACCACGTCGGTCGCGGCTTTTGGGCCTTCCGCGATGTTCAGGAGCGCAAGTGGGACTCGCCCTACAAGGATTGGTTCCACATCAGCTTTGACGGCGACTCCTGCTATGGCGACGGCTTTTGGTACGAGGGCTGGGAGGGCCATTTTGAGCTTGTGAAGCTCAACCTGCAAAATCCCGCTGTGGTCGATTACCTGCTCGAGTCCGTGCGCCGTTGGGCTGACGTGTTTGGCATCGACGGCCTGCGCTTGGACGTCGCCTATATGCTCGATCGCGATTTTATGCGCCGCCTGCATACTTTTACCCGTGAGCTCAAGCCCGACTTTGTGCTGATTGGTGAGACGCTCCACGGCGACTACAACCAGATCGTCAATGACGAGATGCTTGACTCCTGCACCAACTACGAGTGCTACAAGGGCCTGTACTCCAGCTTTAACTCGGTCAACTTGTTCGAGATCGCCCACTCGCTGCATCGCCAGTTTGGCGGTGACCCGTGGTGCATTTATCGCGGCAAGCATCTGCTGTCGTTTGTCGACAACCACGATGTGCCGCGCCTGGCGAGCATCCTTACCGACAAGTCCTGTCTGCGCCCCGCTTATGGCATGCTGTTTGGCATGCCGGGCATTCCGTGCGTCTACTATGGCAGTGAGTGGGGAATTGCCGGCGAAAAGGGCGGCCCCGATGGCGACTGGGCACTGCGCCCTGCGCTCGATGAGCCTGCACCCAACGAGCTGACGGCTTTCATCAAGCAGCTTGCGTACCTGCGCTCGGCAAACGACGCAGCGGCCCGTGCCCTCAACTACGGTGCCTATCGCAACGTGGTGATCCAGAACAAGCAGCTGCTGTTCGAGCGCGCTTGCGACGATGCGACGGTGCTCGTGGCGGTCAATGCCGTGAACGAGCCCTATACCTTTGGAGCCGGCGAGCTCAACGGCTCCTTCGTCGACCTGCTTGCCGACGATGCACCCGCGGTCGAGCTGACGGGTACCCTTGAGCTTGCACCCTACGAGGTGCGCTATCTGCTGAGGGCCTAGCTCGTGGCTGCGCCGGACGAGGGCTATCAGCATATTGAGCATGGGTTTGAGCCCGTGTTTGACGAGCGCTCGCGCGTTTTGGTGTTGGGGTCGTTTCCCTCGGTGCTCTCGCGTGCCAATGCCTTCTACTATGGCAATCCGCAGAACCGCTTTTGGCGCGTGATGGCCGCGTGCCTCGGTGTGCCCGTGCCGCCCAACGAGGGAGGCTCTTTGGCGAGCGGCGAGCCCGCGACGCTCGACGCCTCGATTGCCGCCAAGCGGGCTATGCTGCTCAACGGCGGTGTGGCCCTGTGGGACGTGATCGAGAGCTGCGACATTAAGGGTTCGAGTGACGCCAGCATCAAAAACGTCGTTCCGGCGTATGTCGAGCGCATTACCGGCGCAGCTCCCATTGAGCAGGTGATATGCAACGGTGGTACAGCTGGTCGGCTCTACAAGCGCTATCTACAAGAACGCACGGGGCTGTCGGCCATCGTTCTGCCGTCGACTAGTCCCGCCAATGCGGCATGGCGCCTGGAACGCCTTGTCGAGCGCTGGCGCGACGCCGTTAACTGGGGCGCTCTGTAATTTAGATATCTGATTGGGCGCGGGCGCCGAGGCGTTTCATGATGGCTTGCCAGATCGGTGCGGGCAGCGCGGGCTTGACGCGCACCATGCCGTCGGCATCGACGCTACCGGCATTGCCACCGCCAAGCAGCTGCGCGTGTTCGACGGAACACCCCATACGCACCGCACCCACGAGCTTGTCCATCGCTTCCGAAAATGGCCGACGCAAGAGGCCCATGCGCGGGGAGTGGCGAAGCGCTGCGATGCCGGTGCCGGTGCAGACGACAATGCCACCGCACCATGGCAGGTCACGTAGAAGACATGCCCGATACAGGCGGTCGAGAACTTCGTCCGCCTGCTTGTTGTTTTTGGACGTGGCCTGGACGACGACATAGATGCGTGTCTCTGTATTTCCAAGGCGATCGAGTATCTGCTCGACAGCGATCATAGCCTCATCGTCAAATGCATCATCAACAGCGAGCACCATGCCATCGACTGCACCGGCATCATCCGCCTTCAAGTCAACCGGGTGGGGAAGTACGGTGTCGGAAAGCCGGGCATAGGCCGCGATGGCATCTTGCAGGTCCCAGAGCAAAAACTCAAGATCGGAGCTATTGGGAATGCTGATATACGCAATGGTTTGCAGCGTTTTTGGTACATCGCCGCGCGCGATCGTCTCCATGCCGCCTCCTTTCCAGTTGGTTTCCGTTTAGGTTACACCGTCTGGCGGCGCCTAGCCGCGCTATCCTAGTGCAACCCTTACGAAAGGAACGCCATGCGCCTGCCCATGAATACTTCGCTTGCCACGCTCAAGCCCTCCGGCATCCGCCGAATCAACGCGCTCGCCGCCCAGCATCCGGGATGCATTGCGCTTGCGCTCGGCGAGCCTGATTTTCCCACGCCCGACGTGATTAGCGCCGAGGTGACCGCCGCGCTGGACCGCGGTGACACGCATTATCCGCCCAACAACGGTCGCCCCGCCCTGCGCAAGGCGCTGTCTGCCTACATGGGGGATGCGGGCCTTACGTATTCTGCCGACGAGGTCATCCTGACCGATGGTGCGACTGAGGCCCTGTCGGCTACGTTTATGGCTATGCTCAATCCAGGCGACGAGGTCATCATCCCCACGCCGGCCTTTGGCCTGTACGAGAGCATCGTCGTTGCCAACCACGCCAAAGCGGTCTTTTTGGATACGGAGCCCGCGCAATTTCAGATTGACGAGGAAGCGCTTCGCGCCTGCGTGACCCCGGCGACCAAGGCTATCGTTATCTGCTCGCCCAACAATCCTACGGGCTGCATCCTCGACGCGGCATCGCTCGACACCGTGGCGCGCGTAGCGGAGCAGGCGGGCATCTACGTAGTCTGCGACGACGTATACAACCGTCTGGTCTATGTGGATGGCTACGAGCGCTTCGCCCAGCGACACCCGGAGCTGCGCGAGCAGACAGTGATCATCGAGAGTTTCTCCAAGCCCTGGGCCATGACCGGCTGGCGCTTGGGTTGGCTCGCAGCGGCAGCCCCCGTCATCGCCGAGATCGCAAAAGCACACCAATACCTAGTATCGAGTGCCGTCTCCTTCGAAATGGACGCCGCAGCCCGAGCCCTCACCGTCGACCCAACCCCCATGCTCAAAGTCTACCGAGCCCGCCGCAAACGCGTGCTCGCAGCCTTAAACGCTATGGGCCTCGACGCAGTAGAGCCCGCAGGAGCCTTCTACACTTTCCCGAGCATCAAACAATTCGGCCTAACAAGCGAAGCCTTCTGCATCAAAGCCATCAAAGAGGCGAACGTAGCCCTAGTCCCGGGCGACTGTTTCGGCACCGAAGGCCACATCCGCCTAAGCTACTGCGTCTCCGACGAAAACCTGGACGAAGGTCTCCGCCGCCTGTCCACCTTCATTTCGACTTTGTAATCCTCAGGGATGCAACACATCAGCCCACCGACACAAGGGTTATGCGTGGGGCGCGTCGCTCAACGAAAACCCGGGCTGTCCAAAGTCAACGCAGGCACGCGCCGCCGAAGGCCAGGCGCAAGGTTTTCGTAGATTCCGCACGAGCCGGAAAGCACTTAATGTGCTTTCCGAGCGAGCCCAGGACCTGACCGAGCGAAAACCTTGCGCCTGGCCTTTGGCAGCGCGGCCGGATGGTGGAATTGTGTGCAGCCCAGTTTCCCGTTGACCGACGCCGGGGTCCCCGCCATAATACTTTCGGTTCACGCACGAATCCGCTGCCAGAGACAGCCGGCGCAAACGGGCTTCGCCCGCAAGCTTAATGGGATATCCCGCCAGCCGAGGTGGTCGAGTAGATATGTCTTCTCGCCCCCGTCGCTCATGCAGCGCGGGGGCTTTCTTTTTGGACATGCCCCCGTCACGTCCTTGTGGCGGACCGTGCCCGGAAAGAATTCGAGGAGGTGTAATTCATGCCCCAGCAGTACAAAATCGACAAGGTTGCAGAGATCGAGTCCCGTATCGCCGAGAACGCCGGTCTGTTCGTCGTCAACTACAACGGTCTGACGGTTAAGCAGGCTCAGGAGCTGCGTCATCAGCTTCGCGAGTGCGGCGCCGAGATGAAGGTCTACAAGAACAACCTGGTCAAGATCGCTCTCAAGAACCAGGAGCAGCCCGAGCTCGACGAGATCCTCGCCGGCCCCGTCGCTTATGTGTTCTACGAGACCGAGCCGGTCGAGGCCGCTAAGGCCCTTAAGGACTTCTCCGCTAAGTCCAAGGGCGTCCTTGAGATCAAGGGCGGTATCTCCGACGGCAAGGCCGTTTCCGCTGATGATGTTAAGGCTATCGCCGAGCTGCCCACCAAGGATCAGCTTCTCGGCCAGATCGCCGGTCTCATCTCCGGTTTCGCTCGCGACATCGCTGTCTGCGTCAACGGCGTTTCCTCTGGTCTCGCTCGTTCGATCCAGCAGGTCTCCGAGCAGAAGGCAGCCTAGTTGCTGTTTTCACCCGCGGCGGCAACGCCGCACCCCTGGCGCATTCGCGCCGTGTTTTAACTGATCTCCGTGCATCCGCACGGAAACCGAAAGGACTTAGAAATGGCTAAGCTTACCACCGATGAGATCATCGATGCTCTTAAGGAAATGACCCTTCTCGAGGCTTCCGAGCTCGTCAAGGCTATCGAGGACACCTTCGGCGTTTCCGCCGCTGCTCCTGCCGCTGTTGTCGCCGCTCCTGCTGCTGGCGCTGCTGAGGCCGAGGAGAAGACCGAGTTTGACGTCGTGCTCGAGGGCTTCGGCGACAACAAGATCCAGGTCATCAAGGCCGTCCGTGAGCTCACCAACCTTGGCCTGAAGGAGGCCAAGGAGGTCGTCGAGGGCGCTCCCAAGGCTGTTCTCGAGGGTGCCAAGAAGGAGGACGCCGAGGCTGCCAAGGAGAAGCTCGAGGCTGCTGGCGCTGCTGTCACCCTCAAGTAATCAGGCTCTCTCGCCAGATTTCTTTGCAGACGGGGCTCGCTATGCGAGCCCCGTCTTTTTTGTGTTGGCCCCTCATTCCCATTGCTCGGCACGCAGAACACCGTTGTCTTCGCCGTGCCAATCCTGTTACCGCTGGGGCGTAAAATTGCACCATTCGAGCATTAATTTGCGTTGACATGCTGAAGAATTGCGTTTGCCTTACGGCGACGTATGTCTCCGGCGGTAAGATAATTCGGTATCGCAATTTGGTCTGCGGCCGTCGCGCCGCACGCACAGGGCGCATTCTGCGCCTGCGAAAGGATCCTTGAATAACATGAAGGCAATCATCCCCGCCGCCGGTCTTGGCACGCGTTTTCTGCCTGGCACTAAGTGCACGCCCAAAGAGATGCTGCCGGTGCTCGACAAGCCGGTCATTCAGTATGTCGTTGAGGAGGCACTCGACCCCGAGGAGGTCGACGACGCCATCATCGTTACCTCTCCCGGTAAGCCCGAGCTGCTGAGCTACTTCCAGCCCGATCGTTCGCTCGAGAACCTGCTGCGCGAGCGCGGTAAGGACGCCTACGCCGACGCCGTCGCCCATGCGGGCGGTATGCCGGTCGACTTCCGTTATCAGTACGAGCCCAAGGGCCTCGGTCATGCTATCCGCTCTGCCGCCGACGCCGTGGCAGGGGAGAACTTCCTGGTTCTTCTGGGCGACTACGTTGTGCCTAACCGCGACATCTGCGACAAGATGCTCGCCGTTTCCAAAGAGCACGGTGGCGCTTCGGTTATTGCCGTCGCTGCTTGCTCGCCCGAGGAAGTCAGCCGCTACGGCGTTATCGCCGGCGAGCGCGTCGGTTCGCTCGAGGGCGCCGAGGGCGTTGCCGATGCCGAGCCTGGCGCAGTCTGGCGCATCGGCGGTCTGGTCGAGAAGCCTGCTCCCGAGGCGGCTCCGTCCAACCTGTACATCGTCGGTCGCTACCTGCTGAGCCCGCTGGTTATGGACCTGCTGGCCGATCAGCAGGCCGGTAAGGGCGGCGAGATCCAGCTGACCGACGCCATGGCTCGCTCGCTCGACCGCGAGGCCATGTACGCCGTCGTCATCGACCCGCTCTCGGGCTACGATACCGGTACCCCGTCTGGCTGGATGGCCACCAACGCTCTCATGGCTGCAAGCGATCCTCGCTTTGCCGGCGCCTTCTGGGACGCCATCGACGAGCGCGGCGGTTTGATGCGCAAATAAGCCTTCGGGCATCGACATTTACGGGTGCGGACCTCGGTTCGCGCCCGTTTTTTATGCGAGCTGCAGCTTAGCTCCGGAAAGCGCGCCCCACTATTTGGTCGAATTCTGGGATGCACTTTCCGGTTGGAGCCCCTAGCGGAAACTACGACCCGGAATACCGACTCAGAACGGGATGCAGTTTCCCAAACAGGACTCAACCGGAAACTGCGTCCCAGTTTGAGGCCTCAAAACGGGTCGCAGTTTCCGCCTGGTTAACCCCCGCCGCCATTCCGCCATTCAGTGGTCGGCACCAGCAGTCTCGTTCACAGAAAATATATGAACAGATGTTCGATGCACACCTATCTACCTGCGCATTTTCTGTCGAAAAACTTTGCTACTCCAAAAACTCAATCGCGTCAAGGCTTTTCTTGCCCAACGGTCGGTACCTGATAAACTATTAGGTTGCGATAACTGGCGAAGCTATGCCTCGCCAACCCACCGAGCATTTCCGTGAAGGAGGAAAAACCTGGTGACCTACGCATACACTGCCACTGAGCGCAAGCGCGTCAGCTTCGGGAAAATCCCGGAGGCCATGGAGCTCCCCAACCTTATCTCTGTTCAAAGGGAATCCTTTGAGCGTTTTAAGGACGAGGGCCTTCGTGAGGCGTTCAAGGAATCCAGCCCCATCCAGAGCCAGAACCATGTTCTCGAGGTTACCTTCGGCGAGCATCAGTTCGGCGACCCCGCGCACACCGTCGAGGAGTGCCGCGAGAAGGATATGACCTATCAGGCTCCGCTTCTGACCGACGTCCGTCTCACCAACAAGGAGACCGGCGAGATCAAGGAGCAGCTCGTCTTCATGGGCGACTTCCCCATGATGACCGATCAGGGCACCTTCATCATCAACGGTACCGAGCGCATCGTCGTCTCGCAGCTCGTCCGCTCCCCGGGCGTGTACTACAGCTCCGAGATGGATTCGGGCAAGCAGATCTACAAGGCCCAGATCATCCCGTCCCGCGGTGCCTGGCTTGAGTTCGAGGTCGACAAGCGTGACCAGCTCATGGTCTCCATCGACCGTAAGCGCAAGCAGAGCGCCACGATGTTCCTGCGTGCCCTTGGCATCGCCGTCACCAACGACGACATCATCGAGCTGCTCGGCAACTCCGATGTGATCAAACGCACCCTGGAGCGCGACACCGCCCTCACTCGCGAGGACGCCCTCATCGAGATCTACCGTCGTCTGCGCCCGGGCGAGCCTCCCACCGTGGACGCTTCCCGCAGCCTGCTCGAGGGCCTGCTCTTTAACCCGCAGCGCTACGATCTGGCCCGCGTCGGTCGCTACAAGGTCAACAAGAAGCTCAACCTCACCACCGAGGAAGAGGTCACGGTGCTCACCGACGAGGATATCGTCGCGACGCTGCGCTACCTCCTGTCCCTCGCTGCCGGCGAGCAGGGCTTCAAGGTCGACGACATCGACCACTTCGGCAACCGCCGCATCCGTACCGTCGGCGAGCTCGTCGCCAACCAGTTCCGTATCGGCATGAGCCGTATGGAGCGCGTCGTCCGTGAGCGTATGAGCTCCCAGGACATCGACGAGATCACCCCGCAGTCGCTCATCAACATCCGCCCGATCGTGGCCTCCATCAAGGAGTTCTTCGGTTCCTCGCAGCTCTCGCAGTTCATGGACCAGGCGAACCCCCTGACCGGTCTGACCCACAAGCGCCGTCTGTCCGCACTCGGCCCTGGCGGTCTTGCCGGCCACAAGTCCGGCTCCAGCCGCCGCACCAACGTGCCTACGGCCGTCCGCGACGTTCACAACTCGCACTACAGCCGCATGTGCCCGATCGAGACCCCCGAAGGCCCCAACATCGGCCTGATCGGCTCGCTCGCCCTCTACGCCCGCGTGAACGAGTACGGCTTCATCGAGGCCCCGTTCCGTCGCGTCGAGAACGGCGTTGCCACCGATCAGATCGACTGGATGACCGCTGACGAGGAAGAGAAGCACGTCATCGCGCCGGCCAACACGCCGCTCGATCCCAAGACCAACGAGTTCATCACGACCGATGCCGAGGGCAAGATCGTCCGTCCGCACGCCGTGATCGCCCGTACCCGCGACTTCGACGGCTCCTTCGGCGCTCCCGCCGACGTGCCCGTCGAGGACGTCGACTACATGGACGTCTCGCCGCGTCAGATGCTCTCCGTCGCAGCCACGCTGATTCCGTTCCTGGAGCACGACGACGCCAAGCGTACGCTCATGGGCGCCAACATGCAGCGTCAGGCCGTGCCGCTGGTTCACCCCGCCGCTCCCTATGTCGGTACCGGCATGGAGCGTCGCGCCGCCCTGGACTCCGGCGAGGTCACCCTGGCCAAGAACGCCGGCGAGGTCATCTTTGCCGACGCCGCCAAGATCATCGTCAAGCATGCCGGCGGCATGGACGAGTATCACCTGGCCAAGTACCAGCGCTCCAACCAGTCCACCTGCATCAACCACCGTCCGCTCGTGCGCGTCGGTGACACCGTTGAGCAGGGCGAGCCTCTGGCCGACGGTCCTTCGACCGATCATGGCGAGCTCGCACTGGGCCAGAACCTCACCGTGGCCTACATGCCGTGGGAAGGCTTTAACTACGAGGACGGTATCGTCGTGTCCGAGCGCCTGGTGGCCGAGGACCTGCTGACGACCATCAACATCACCCGTCACGAGATCGACGCCCGCGACACCAAGCTCGGCCCCGAGGAGATCACCCGCGAGATCCCGAACCTGTCCGAGGACATGCTTGCCAACCTCGACGAGGACGGCATCATCCGCATCGGCGCCGAGGTCGGCCCTGGCGACATCCTGGTCGGTAAGGTCACGCCTAAGGGCGAGAGCGCTCTGACCGCCGAGGAGCGCTTGCTGCGCGCTATCTTCGGTGCCAAGGCCCACGACGTCCGCGACACCTCCCTTAAGATGCCTCACGGCGCTTACGGCCGCGTCATCGACGTCGTCCGCTTTAGCCGCGAGAACGGCGACGACCTGGCCCCCGGCGTTAACGAGCAGGTGCGCGTCTACGTCGCCCAGCGTCGTAAGATCCAGCAGGGCGATAAGATCGCCGGCCGCCACGGCAACAAGGGTGTTATCTGTAACGTTCTGCCGGTCGAGGACATGCCCTACATGGCTGACGGTACCCCGATCGACGTTATCCTCAACCCGCTGGGCGTTCCTTCGCGTATGAACGTCGGCCAGCTGCTCGAGTGCCACCTTGGCTGGGCTGCTGCCTGCGGTTGGGATACCGAGCAGGCCGATTCCGACAAGTACATCCCCGGTCCGTTCTTCACCGCGACGCCCGTCTTCGACGGCGCCAAGGAGGACGAGATCGCCGAGGTCATCCGTCGCGCCAACAAGAACATGCTCAACAAGGCCACCGCTGCCTTTGGCGATCACATGCGTCCCGAGTTCGTCACCCAGCTTGACGAGCGCGGCAAGACCCGTCTGTTCGACGGCCGCACCGGCGAGGAGTTCCGCGAGCCCATTACCGTGGGTACGTCCTACATCCTCAAGCTCGGCCACATGGTCGACGACAAGATCCACGCCCGTTCGACCGGCCCTTACAGCCTGGTTACCCAGCAGCCTCTGGGCGGCAAGGCCCAGTTCGGCGGCCAGCGCTTCGGCGAGATGGAAGTTTGGGCACTGTACGCTTACGGTGCTTCCAACGTCCTGCAGGAGATCCTGACCGTCAAGTCCGACGATACCGTGGGCCGCGTTAAGACCTACGAGTCCATCGTCAAGGGCGAGAACGTCCCGGTCCCGGGTATCCCCGAGTCCTTCAAGGTTCTCGTCAAGGAGATCCGCTCCCTCGCTCTGGACATCGAGCCCATGCACGATGCCGACGAGGACGCCTCCGCCCCTGTGACCGCCGAGGAGACCTCTGCTCTCGACGACCTGGCTGCGCTTGCCGGCGTTGACGCCGACGTTGAGGCCGAGGATGCCGAGACCGCCGAGGCACCCGAGGCTGTCGCCGCCACGACCACTGATAAGGAGTAGTTGACTGTGGCAGATTTCGAAGCTACTGATTTTGACTCGGTAAAGATCTCCCTTGCCTCCGCCGACCAGATCCGTTCCTGGTCGCACGGTGAGGTCAAGAAGCCGGAGACCATCAATTACCGTACCCTCAAGCCCGAGAAGGACGGCCTGTTCTGCGAGAAGATCTTCGGTCCCGCCAAGGACTGGGAGTGCTCCTGCGGCAAGTACAAGGGCATCCGCTTTAAGGGCATCGTCTGCGAGCGCTGCGGCGTCGAGGTCACCTCGGCCAAGGTGCGTCGCGACCGCATGGGCCACATCGAGCTCGCCGCTCCCGTGTCCCACATCTGGTACTTCAAGAGCCCCACGAGCTTCCCGATGAGCCGTATGCTCGACATCAAGTCCAAGGACCTCGAGAAGGTTCTGTACTTTGCCAGCTACATCATCACCGAGGTTGACTACGAGGCTCGCGAGGCCGACGCCGACGACCTGCGCGAGGAGCTCGCCGCCGATCTGGAAGAGATCGATGCCGAGTGCGCCCGCCAGATCGAGTCCCTCAAGGAGCAGGGCGACCCCGAGAACTTTGACGAGTTCTCCGACGAGGAGCCGCTGACCCCCGAGGAGATCGCCTCCGGCATCGTCGACATCGAGGAAGAGTGCAAGGACGAGAAGCAGCTCCGCACGGACGCCTTCAACGCCTTCATGAAGCTCACCGAGCGCGACCTCATCTCCGATGAGCCGCTGTTCCGCGAGATGACCCGCTACTACTCCATGTACTTCAAGGGTGGCATGGGTGCCGAGGCCGTCCGCGACCTGCTCGCTGCCATCGACCTGCCTTCCGAGGCCGAGAAGCTCAAGGCCATCATCGCCGACGAGGACTCCCAGAAGCAGAAGCGCGAGAAGGCCGTCAAGCGCCTTGAGGTCGTTGACGCCTTCCTGAAGGGCGGCAACAGCCCCGCGAACATGATCCTGGACGTCATCCCGGTCATTCCGCCCGATCTGCGCCCGATGGTCCAGCTCGACGGCGGCCGCTTCGCCGCGTCCGACCTCAACGACCTGTACCGTCGCGTGATCAACCGTAACAACCGACTCAAGCGCCTGCTCGACCTGGACGCCCCTGCGATCATCGTGAACAACGAGAAGCGCATGCTCCAGGAGTCCGTGGACGCCCTGTTCGACAACGGCCGTCGTGGTCGCCCGGTCTCTGGCCGTGGCGGTCGCCCGCTCAAGTCGCTCGCCGAGGCCCTCAAGGGCAAGCAGGGTCGTTTCCGTCAGAACCTGCTGGGCAAGCGTGTCGACTACTCGGGCCGTTCGGTAATCGTTACCGACCCCAAGCTGCTGCTGCACCAGTGCGGTCTGCCCAAGACCATGGCGCTGGAGCTCTTCAAGCCCTTCGTCATGAAGCGCCTGGTCGAGCTCGGCAAGGTCGAGAACATCAAGGGCGCCAAGCGCGCTATCGACCGCGGTGCCACCTTTGTGTGGGACATCCTCGAAGAGGTCATCGACGGCCGCGTCGTGCTGCTCAACCGTGCACCGACCCTGCACCGTCTGTCCATCCAGGCCTTTGAGCCCGTGCTGGTCGAGGGCAAGGCCATCCACCTGCACCCGCTGGTCTGCTCGCCCTTCAACGCCGACTTCGACGGCGACCAGATGTCTGTCCACGTGCCGCTGTCCAGCCAGGCTCAGGCCGAGGCCCGCGTGCTCATGCTCTCTGCGAACAACCTGCGCTCGCCGGCATCCGGCAAGCCGGTCAACATCCCTTCGCAGGACATGATCATCGGTGTGTACTACCTGACCCAGGTCCGCGACGGTCTGCCGGGCGAGAACCACGTGTTCTCGAGCTTCGACGACGCGCTGCACGCCTATGACTGCCGCTCCGAGGTCGACATGCAGGCCAAGATCCAGGTCCGCGTGTCCGCCGAGAACGCCAACGTCATCAACGAGGACGGCACCCGTATCTTCCGCGTCAAGAACGGCAAGAACGAGTTTGTCGACTACGACGTCACCGGCAACAAGACCGCGCGCTTCGAGACCTCTATCGGCCGCATCATCTTCAACCGCCAGTGCCTGCCCGAAGACTACGAGTTCATGAACTACAAGATGGTCAAGGGCGACGTTGCCAAGCTGGTTGCAGACTGCTGCGATCGTTACCCCGAGGCCAAGGTCGGCCCGATCCTCGACGCCATCAAGTACTCCGGCTTCCACTACGCTACCCGCGCCGGCCTCACCATCTCGGTGTGGGACGCTCTCATCCCTGCCGAGAAGCAGGAGCTGCTCGACCGCGCCCAGGCCAACGTCGACCAGATCAACGAGTACTTCGAGGAGGGCTTCATTAACGAGACGGAGCGCCACATCGAAGTCGTTAACGAGTGGACCGCTTGTACCGATAAGGTTGCAGCGCTCATGCTCGACATGTTCGACGAGGAGAACCCGCTCTACATGATGGCCGACTCCGGCGCCCGTGGTTCTAAGACCCAGCTGCGTCAGCTCGGCGGCATGCGTGGCCTGATGGCAGACATGTCCGGCGAGACGATCGACCTTCCCATTAAGGCGAACTTCCGCGAGGGCCTGCTGCCGCTCGAGTACTTCATTTCGACTTACGGCGCCCGTAAGGGCCTGGTCGATACCGCATCCCACACCTCGGACTCTGGTTACCTGACCCGTCGTCTGGTCGACGTGGCCCAGGACGTCATCGTCCGCGAGGAGGACTGCGGTACGCACGAGGGCGTTACCTACAACCTCATCATCCCCGGCACCACCGACCTCAACACCGACCTCGTCGGCCGTTGCTTCATCGAGGACGTCGTGGCTCCCGATGGCACCGTGCTCTTTGAGCAGGACGGCTACATCGAGAAGGTCGCCGACATCCAGAAGATGGTCGATGCTGGCCTTAAGAAGGTCAAGCTCCGCGCGCTGCTCACCTGCCGCTCCAAGTACGGCGTGTGCCAGAAGTGCTACGGCTGGGATCTTTCCACCCGTCGTCCGGTCGCCATCGGTACCGCGGTCGGTATTATTGCCGCCCAGTCCATCGGCGAGCCCGGTACGCAGCTTACGATGCGTACCATTCACTCCGGCGGCGTCGCTGGCGTCGACGATATTACGCAGGGTCTGCCTACGGTCAGCCGTATGTTCGATATCGTCGGCAACGTCAACGAGAAGATCCTGGGTCGCGAGGCCGAGCTGGCTCCGTACTCCGGCCACCTCTCGATTAAGCCCGAGAAGTCCGAGTACGTGCTGACGCTCACCGACTCCGAGGATCACACCCGTGTCCTCGACGAGCGTCGCGTCCCCGCTTCGGTGCGCTTTATGCCCGAGATCGAGGACGGCTGCGAGGTCCGCGCCGGCGACCAGATCACCAAGGGCTTCGTCAACTTCCGCAACCTGCGCAAGCTGACCGATATCGAGTCGACGATGCACACCTTCGTCGAGAGCGTCAAGGACGTCTACACCAGCCAGGGCGTCGACCTGAACGACAAGCACATCGAGGTGCTCGCACGTCAGATGCTGCGTCGCGTTCAGATCACCAACCCCGGCGACTCCAAGTACCTGCTTGGTCAGTACGTCGACCGCTACGAGTTCGCCGACGAGGTCGAGCGCGTTGCCCGTCTGGGCGGCCAGGCTCCTGTGGCCGAGCCCGTCATCCTGGGTACGCTCAAGGTCGCGTCCAACATCGACTCCTGGCTGTCGAGCGCTTCGTTCATCCGTACCGCCGGCGTCCTTACCGAGGCTGCCATCGAGGGCAAGGTCGACCACCTGCTCGACCTTAAGTCCAACGTCATCGTCGGTAAGAAGATCCCGGCTGGTACCGGCCTCAAGCCGTACGCCAACGCCAAGCTGACGTATCGCACGGCCGACGGCTACGTGGACATCGACGGCCCGGCTTCGCCCAACGCCAAGTCGCTGCCCGAGTGGGCTCCGGTTGAGCTCAAGGACCTGGACGAGCAGCTCCCGCAGCAGCTCGACTGGGCCGGCTACGACGAGTTTGGTGGTGCTGATGGTTCGTTCACCCGCAACGGCCACACCATCTCCGCCGAGAAGGCTCGCCTGTACCTGTTCGACGACCTGGGCGTGTCGCAGCGCTGGACCAACAAGTTCAGCGAGGTCGGCATCGAGACGGTCGGCGACCTGGTTGGTAAGTCCGAGGAGGATCTGCTGCGCATCGACGGCATCGGTGCCAAGGCGATCGAGGAGCTCCGTGACGGCCTTGAGGCCCACGACCTGCTCTACATCCTCGAGAACAACGACGACGTTGCCGACGAGGAAGACCTCTCGCAGCTGCTGCAGATGGTCTTTAGCCCCGACGGTCCGGACGACATCCTGCTGGGCACCTCCGCTGCGCCGACGCATCACGCCGACGCCGACGAGGAGCTCCTGGGCGCCCCGATCGACGACAAGAAGGCTCCCGCCAACGGTGCCATCAACGAGGACATGGCTTCCCTCGACGAGCTGCTCAACCAGCTCGTGGACACCGACGACGCCGAAGAGGCCAAGGACAACGACGAGGAGTAACTAGTTCCGCCGTTCTAACGAACGGCGGCGACCTCCGTCGCTGCGCGGCCCCCAGAGCTACAATCTGTCATTCAAAAGGCAGGGCATGACCAAAAGGTCAATGCCCTGCCTTTTTCGTGCCACCTTGTACGCTCTGGGGGCCGCTCGCTTGCGTATGCTCAACCTGTTGCGTTCCGTTGATCCCTTGCCAAAAAGGGACAGGTTTTATTTTGGTCGGTTTTTCCTGTTTGAATTTGAAACATTTCGTCCGACAAGAGCGTATCTAAGGTGAGGGCCTCATCGAGAACCATTAACGTCACCGGGAGGTGATTATGGAAGAACAAGCATTTAGACAGGCGGTCGAGGACCACCGGGATGTCGTGTTTCGGATCGCATTGACGTACCTGCGCGATCGCGCCGATGCCGACGATGTTGCACAAGACGTCTTTCTTAAGCTGTTCAAAAGCGATGTGCAATTTGAGAGCTGGGAACATCTTCGTCGATGGCTTATCCGGGTCACGATCAATGAATGCAAATCGCTCTTTCGAAAGCCATGGAGGCGTGTGGAGGATATTGAGAACCTGGCCGAGTCGCTTTCGACAGCGCAGGATGAGACCAAGGCCGTCCTGTCAGATGTCATGCGGCTTCCGGAACGATTCCGTATCCCCATCGTGCTCTATTACTATCTGGGCTTCTCGACTTCAGAGATTGCCGAGTTGCTGCACGTACCAGCCGCGACAGTTCGAACGCGTTTAGCTCGCGGCAGATCGAAACTCAAGTTCATCCTAGAGGAGGGCGACCGTGAAATCCAACCAAATCAAGCAGGCCTTCGAGTCCGTCCAAGCCGATAGCGATCTTGCTGACCGTGTTCTTTATGCCGCTGCTGGTGAGCCGCTTCGCCGAAAGGGTCACGCGAAGCCTCTGTATGTTGCCGTGATCGGATGCCTTGCCGGAGTGCTGGCGACCGGAGGGGTCGCCTACGCCGTTGTCAATTCCGGCTATTTTGCCTCAGCCTGGGGAAACCACGGCAATGGGGATTCCATTACCTGGACCAACGGTGGCTCATCGGGGACTAAATACACCTACACCAGAGAGTTTGGTGATGGCATCGCGCCCCAAAGCCTGGAGGGTGCAGTCCAGAAGGTTAATCTGTCCGTCGAGGGTAACGGTTATACGCTCGATATCCATGAGATGGCAATCGACCAAAACGGCTGCGGAGCCGTGACGTTTACGTTGTCCAATCCAAATGGAGTTAACTACTACAAGCCAGCAGCAGAGATTGGCGAACTTGTTCTCTATGGTGAAGAAGAGCAGGGCATCGGCACGCCCGATATGAAGTTCGGCGAGGAATGGCCTGACACACGCAGCACAATTGATAAGGACACATCAAGCGATACTGTCATTAATGGCACGATGTACTTTGCCGCTATGGATCGCGAGCGAGATTTGCAACATGCTGTCACCTGGAATATCCATTGGACCGAGGGTGAAGGTGAGAGTGCGAGGCGGTTTGAGGCGTCGACACCCGAGTTCAATATTGGAGCGTACGTCGATACAAAGGAACTCCGCTCCGGTGACTCGCCTCTTGAGATTAGCCCGTTTTCCATCCAGACGCACATCGATGATTTGGGCTATGAAGCAGTTGATAATAAGCTGACCGTCAGCTACAAGGATGGATCGGAGCAGATTATCGAAGATGACGACGCAGGGGTGTTCAACTTATATTTTTCTTATGGGCGCAATAGCGGAGAGAACATCTGGGTGCCAACGAAGTTGATTGATGTCGATCAAGTTGTCTCGGTAACCCTTGAAATTGTGAGGTATACATCAACAGGGGAGACCGAAACGAAAGAGCCCTTTACCATCGTCTATTCGTAAGATTTGGGGTCGCTTCCTACTAGGGGAAGCGGCCTCTTTTGCGTTAAATGGAAACGCCGCCGATTTCCATGCGACAGATGAGAGCAGATCACCGCTGGAGCGCGACGTTTCCCCAGATAAAACCGACCAAAATAAACCTGTCCCTATTTGGAAGGGAACGTTGCCCCGACAAGCACGTCGGATTCCCGGTCCGGGCGGCCCGCTGTTTAAGTTTGTCGCGAGTTCCGCACGCAAAGGAAAGCACTTAATGTGCTTTCCGTCTTGCGCAGGACTGTAGAGCAGCAAACTTAAACAGCGGGCCGCCCGGGCCGGGAATCCGCCCCCGCGCACAGGAGGGGATTCCTTTTGTGTAGGCTTTGCGGAAATATGGCTATTTTGGGATACGCCCGGCGGCGTGGTCTGTTGACGGCACAGCTAACGCCACGTATCCTATCGAACTGCGTGTTTCGTAGGGGGATGCTGACCCCTCGATTCAAGCCGTTGCACTTTACAGAAAGCTGGAATCATTCGAGAAGGAGTACGCTTTGCCTACTATTAACCAGCTGGTTCGCCAGGGCCGTCGTTCCGTGCCCAAGAAGTCCAAGAACGCTGCTCTGCAGCACAACTCCCAGAAGCGCGGCGTGTGCACCCGCGTCTTCACCACGAGCCCCAAGAAGCCGAACTCGGCTCTTCGTAAGGTTGCCCGTGTTCGCCTCGTCAACGGCATCGAAGTTACTGCTTACATCCCGGGTGAGGGCCACAACCTGCAGGAGCACTCCATCGTGCTCGTCCGCGGCGGTCGTGTCCGTGACCTCCCTGGTGTCCGTTATCACGTCATCCGTGGCGCCTACGACGCTGCTCCGGTCCAGAACCGTATGCAGGCCCGTTCCAAGTACGGTGCTAAGCGCCCCAAGGCTAAATAAGCCAGATAACGTTTTGATACTTTCGCCGTGTGCCGCCTAAGGGCCGCACGGTAGACACTTAAGGAGATTTCACATGCCGCGTCGTGCAGCAGCTAATCGTCGTGAGGTTCAGCCTGACGCCGTTTACAACAACCGCCTGGTGACTCAGCTCATCAACAAGGTCCTTCTTGACGGCAAGAAGGCCACCGCTGAGCGCATCGTTTACACCGCTTTCGAGATCGTTGCCGAGAAGTCCGAGGGTGGCGACGCTCTCGCTACCTTCAAGAAGGCTATGGACAACGTCAAGCCCACGCTCGAGGTTAAGCCCAAGCGTGTCGGTGGCGCTACCTATCAGGTCCCGATGGAGGTCAACTCCCGTCGTTCCACCGCTCTGGGCATCCGCTGGATCGTCAACTTCTCCCGCGCTCGCAAGGAGAAGACCATGGCCGAGCGTCTCGCCAACGAGATCCTCGACGCTTCCAACGGCCTGGGCGCTTCCGTCAAGAAGCGTGAGGACGTCTTCAAGATGGCCGAGGCCAACCGCGCGTTCTCTCACTATCGTTGGTAAGTTAAGGTAAGGAACTAACATGGCTAAGCCTAAGTACAAGCTTTCCGATACCCGTAACATCGGCATCATGGCTCACATCGATGCCGGTAAGACCACCACGACCGAGCGTATTCTTTACTACACCGGTAAGACCCACAAGATCGGTGAGGTCCATGAGGGCGCTGCCACCATGGACTGGATGGTTCAGGAGCAGGAGCGCGGCGTAACCATTACCTCCGCTGCTACCACCTGCTTCTGGAACAAGGACGGTAAGGACTACCGCATCCAGATCATCGACACCCCGGGCCACGTTGACTTCACCGCCGAGGTCGAGCGCTGCCTGCGCGTCCTCGATGGCGCTGTCGCCGTCTTCGACGCCGTTGCCGGCGTTCAGCCCCAGTCTGAGACCGTTTGGCGTCAGGCTTCTACCTTCAACGTCCCCCGCATCGCCTTCATCAACAAGTATGACCGCGTGGGCGCTGACTTCTTCAACGCTATCGAGACCATGAAGGATCGTCTCGATGCTAACGCCGTGGCCGCTCAGGTCCCGATGGGCGCCGAGGACAACTTCTGGGGCGTCATCGACCTGGTCACCATGACTGCATGGGACTTCAAGGCCGACGAGAAGGGTATGACCTACCCCGAGCCGATGGACGAGATCCCGGCTGAGTTTGCCGACATCGCTGCCACCAAGCGCGAGGAGCTCCTTGACGCTGCTGCCAGCTTTGACGACGAGCTCATGGAGAAGATCCTCATGGAGGAGGACTTCACCGTCGAGGAGCTCAAGGCTGCTCTGCGCAAGGGCGTTCTGGCCAACGAGCTCAACCTCGTCTTCGTGGGTTCCGCCTACAAGAACAAGGGCGTTCAGGAGCTGCTCGACGCTGTCGTCGACTACCTGCCCAGCCCGCTCGACGTCGAGGCCGTCACCGGTACCGATCCGGACACCGGCGAGGAGATTCAGCGTCATCCTTCCTTCGACGAGCCCTTCTCCGGCCTGGTCTTCAAGATCATGACCGACCCGTTCGTCGGTAAGCTCACCTATGTCCGCGTTTACTCCGGCCGCGCCGAGTCCGGCTCCTACGTGGTCAACGCTTCCAACGGTCAGCGCGAGCGCCTCGGCCGCATCCTCGAGATGAACGCCGCCGAGCGTATCGACCGTGACGACGCTGCCGCTGGCGACATCGTCGCTTGCGTCGGCTTCAAGAACTCCACCACCGGTGACACCCTGTGCGCCGAGGGCAAGGAGATCGTCCTCGAGAAGATCGAGTTCGCTAAGCCCGTTATCGACGTTGCCATCGAGCCCAAGACCAAGGCCGAGCAGGACAAGATGTCCCTGGCTCTGACCAAGCTCGCCGAGGAGGACCCGACCTTCCAGGTGTCCACCAACCACGAGACCGGCCAGACCATTATCGCCGGCATGGGCGAGCTGCACCTCGAGATCATCGTCGACCGTCTGCTCCGCGAGTTCAAGGTTGACGCTAACGTTGGTAAGCCCCAGGTTGCCTACCGCGAGACCGCTGGTCACGACGTCGAGAAGGCTGAGGGCAAGTTCGTCCGTCAGTCCGGTGGTCGCGGTCAGTACGGCCACGCCGTCATCAAGCTCGAGAAGATGGAGGAGGGCTTCGGCTACGAGTTCGTCAACGCTATCGTCGGCGGCGTCGTGCCCAAAGAGTACATCCCGTCCATCGACAAGGGCATCCAGGAGGCCCTGAACACCGGTGTTATCGCCGGCTTCCCGGTCCTCGACGTTAAGGTCACCCTGTTCGACGGTTCTTACCACGAGGTCGACTCCTCCGAGGCCGCCTTCAAGATCGCCGGTTCCATGGCTATCAAGGACGCCCTCAAGAAGTCCGATCCGCAGCTGCTCGAGCCGATCATGGCTGTCGAGGTTGAGACCCCCGAGCAGTACATGGGCGACGTTATGGGCAACCTCTCCGGTCGCCGCGGCAAGATCGAGGGCATGGAGGATCGCAAGAACAGCAAGCTCATCCGTGCCAAGGTGCCGCTGGGCGAGATGTTCGGTTACGCTACCGACCTTCGCTCCCAGACCCAGGGCCGTGCATCCTACACGATGCAGTTCGACTCTTATGAGCCCGCGCCCAAGTCCATCGTGGACGAGGTCATGAGCAAGAACGCCTAAGTTCGAGCTCCCTGTTACGTAATCCGCGAGAACATCTCTCGCACTCTTTGGAGGTTTAAGTTGGCTACCCAGAAGATCCGCATTCGCCTCAAGGGCTATGATCACGAGGTCGTCGATCAGTCCGCGAAGCTCATCGTCGAGACCGCTCAGAAGACCGGCGCTCGCGTTTCCGGTCCTGTCCCCCTGCCCACCGAGCGCAACCTGTACACGGTTATCCGCTCGCCGCACGTGAACAAGGACTCCCGTGAGCAGTTCGAGATGCGCACCCACAAGCGCCTCATCGACATCCTCGACCCCACCTCGGGCACCGTTGATTCGCTCATGCGTCTCGACCTCCCCGCTGGCGTCGACATCGACATCAAGCTCTAAGCGATATCGCTCATAGCTTAAAGGGCCCCGCTGCCGTAACGGCAGTGGGGCCCTTTTGTTTTGAATGATGGTTTGGACTGCGGGGTAATGCTGCCGAGTAGGTGGTTGCGGCGCCCTATTCGCTCATGGGACGCAGCGATGCCTCCTCAAAATGGAAAGATCGAAAGCCGTCTTCCGTTTCGATGCACGCGCGACCAAAGCCATCGACCGTTTTAAAGATGCCACGCGCCAGCTCGTCACCGACAGGGGAACGGGCGATAACGGTTTCCCCTATCCAATTGAGGTGAGCTACATAATCATCGTGGACGGGCGCGAGCGGTCCGGCGTCTTCTTCCATGGCGTTGAGGCGTTCTGCCCACGCATCTACAGCGTTCACGACTGCGTGATAGACCTGTTTGAGTAGCACATCGACGGCGGGAACGTTCTCGTTGAGATACGAGAGACCGATTGCGGGCAGGCCGCCATCGGGAACCTCCGCGGGCACATAGTTCACGTTGACGCCGATGCCACAGACCGCAAAGGGGCTGCCTTCGTTATCGCGTGCGGCCTCGACCAGAATGCCGCCGAGTTTGCGTCCACTCGCGACCAGGTCGTTGGGCCATTTGAGGCCAATCTCGTTTGCAAGACCCTGCTTTTCGAGTGCTTCGAGCACCGCTAGGCCGCTGACAGCGGCAAGACCAGAGTACTTTGCGGGATTAACGCATGGACGCAGGACAATCGAAAGCAATAGGTTGCCGGCGGTTGAGTCCCACTTGTGCCCGCGCCGACCGCGTCCTGCTGTTTGAGCCCGGGCGGCAAGTCCTGTGCCGTGCGGCGCCCCCTGTTTTCCTGCTTCGAGCAGGTCATCGTTGGTCGATCCGGTTACGTCGACCACTGTTAAACGTAAATCCATAACAGCTGGTACCTCCTAAGGTAATAAGGCAATCGCGTAATGGTGTCGAGAGATAGACACAATGTGAAGCCTTTGTCGCATTTGGACAATTTAATGTTAACACGTCAACAAAGACTGAAATGCGTTATCCTCTCTTGGTCGATGTAAACACGTCAACAACTCAAAGGAGGTTAGTGATGGGTTTCACGATTCTTGGAACAGGTTCGGCACTTCCTGAGCGCAGTGTTTCCAATGACGAGCTGTCTGAGTTCCTCGATACCTCGGATGAGTGGATTTTTACTCGCACCGGTATCAAGAGCCGCCACGTCTGCACCACCGAGTCACTTGACGACCTTGCCGTAGCGGCGAGCGAGCGGGCACTCCAGGTGTCCGGAATCGACGCGAGCCAGCTGGATCTGATCGTCTGCTCGACGACGACGGGTGACCACCTTGTTCCCGCTGAGGCGTGTGCCGTTGCTGAGCGACTAGGCGCGACGTGCCCTGCCTTCGATGTCTCGGCGGCTTGTGCCGGCTTCGTATTTGCGCTCGATGTCGCCGAGGGCTATATCGCCCGCAGCCGTGCCGAGCGCGTGCTTGTTGTTGCTGCCGAGCAGATGACGCGCGCGCTCGACTGGACCGACCGTGCCACCTGCGTGCTTTTTGGCGATGGGGCAGGCGCCGCAGTGATTGAAGCTGGGGGAGACAGTCCCCTTGCCGTTGAGCTTTCGACGGCGCCCGACGTCGAGACGTTGCGCGTTCCCGGTCTGGTCGGTACCTCGCCGTTTAAGGCTTCCGCAGATAGCGCGAGCGTGCTGTCCATGAATGGCCGCCGCGTGTTCAAGTTCGGCGTCAACGCCATCTGCGACACGGTCCATAAGCTTGCGATCGATGCGGGCATTTTGGTCGAAGACATCGATCATTTTGTATTCCATCAGGCTAACGAACGAATCCTGAGCCAGGCGGTCAAGCGCCTGGGCGTGCCGGACGAGCGCGTGGTTCGCACGTTGCGCGAGACCGGCAACATTTCGAGCGCATGCATTCCGCTTGCCCTCGACCGGCTGGCAAACGCCGGTGCACTTCACACAGGCGACACCATCGCCTTGGTTGGATTTGGCGCCGGTCTGGATATAGGTGGCTATCTGCTTCGTTGGAAGTAGTCGCACATAGGAAATAAAAACGCCCTAGGGCACAACCAAAGGAGAACTACCATGGCAGATCAGAAGACCTTCGAGCGCGTTTGCGACGTTATCCGCGAGACCGCCGGTCTTGACGATGTCGAGATGAAGCCCGAGTCCACGCTCGAGGAGATTGGTCTCGACAGCCTGGGCACCGTCGAGATCCTCGTTGCCGTCGAGGACGAGTTTGGCATCCAGCTCGATACCGAGGAGAACCCCAAGACGGTCGGCGAGTTCGCCGATACGGTCGAGGCGGCATTGGAGAAGTAGAGATGCTCAAGACTCCTCTCTGCGATCTGCTCGGCATCGAAAAGCCCGTGTTCCAGGGCGGTATGGCCTGGATTGCCGATGCCTCGCTGGCGTCCGCAGTGTCCGAGGCGGGTGGCTTAGGCATCATCGCGGCCATGAACGCCGACGCCAACTGGCTTCGCGACCAGATTCATGAGCTGCGCGCCAAGACGGATAAGCCCTTTGGCGTGAACGTCATGCTCATGAGCCCGTTTGCCGACGAGGTTGCACAGGTCGTGATTGACGAGCGAGTGCCGGTCGTCGTGACGGGCGCCGGCAATCCCGCCAAGTACATGAAGGCGTGGAACGAGGCGGGCATCAAGGTCATCCCGGTCGTTGCCTCGGTGGCGCTGGCGCGCCTCGTGGCACGTCGTGGAGCCACGGCGGTTGTTGCCGAGGGTACCGAATCGGGCGGCCATATTGGCGAGACCTCGACGATGGCACTGGTGCCGCAGGTCGTCGATGCGGTTGACATTCCCGTCGTGGCCGCCGGCGGTATTGCCGACGGCCGCGGCGTGGCGGCCGCCTTTATGCTGGGCGCCGAAGGCGTGCAAGTGGGTACGCGCTTTCTGGTCGCAGACGAGTGCACCGTCTCGGAGCAGTACAAAGAGATGGTCCTGAAGGCCAACGACACTTCAACGCGTGCGACCGGTCGCTCGACGGGACATCCAGTGCGCGCCCTCAAGAGCCCCTTCACCAACGCCTATGCCAAGAGCGAGGGTTCCGGCGCGAGTGCCGAGGAGCTCGGTGCTATGGGAACCGGTGCGCTGCGTAAGGCCGCCAAGGACGGCAACTACGAAGAGGGTTCGTTTTTGTGTGGACAGATTGCCGGCATGGTCAACGAGCGCCAGAGCGCACGCGAAATCGTTGACGACCTGGTCGATGGCGCCGAGCACGTCCTGAAGGGTGCGTGCGCATGGGTGGCGTAGCGTTTTTGTTTGCCGGCCAGGGTGCCCAGCACCCCGCGATGGGCGTCGACTTGATCGAGACATCGCCGGCGGCCGCCGAGGTGTTCGCCATTGCCGACGAGGTGCGCCCGGGGACCAGCGAGCAATGCCGGAGTGCCTCCAAGGAGGAGCTCTCGCAGACCGAGAACACGCAGCCGTGCGTGTTCGTTCACGACCTGGCAGCGGCTGCCGCCCTGCGTGAGCGTGGCGTGGTACCTGCCGCCTGTGCGGGATTCTCGCTGGGCGAGGTCGCCGCGCTCACCTTTGCGGGGGCGTTCGATACGCGAGCGGGCTTTGAGCTCGTGTGCGAGCGCGCGGCGCTGATGGCCGCGGCTGCCGAGCGCCATCCGGGCGGCATGCGCGCCGTCATCAAGCTCGATGCGGCGCAAGTCGAGGGCCTGGCAAAACATGCCGGCGAGGACTGCTGGCCAGTCAACTACAACAGCCCACAGCAGACGGTTGTGGCCGGAGCGCCCGAGGCGCTGCAGGAGCTCGACGTCCTAGTAAAAGAGGCTGGCGGCCGCGCCATGAAGGTCGCGGTGTCGGGTGCATTTCATAGCCCCTATATGGCCGAGGCGACCTGTGGCCTTGCCGCATATATTGAGGCCGGTCACGCGCCGTCCCCGTTGCTCATTCCTGTTTTGGCAAATATGACAGCGGCGCCCTATCCGGCGGATCCCCAGACGGCATCGGATGTCTTGGCCAATCAGGTGAGCCATGCCGTACGCTGGGTCGATACGCTGCATGCTCTGCAGGATCAAGGCATCGACACATTTATTGAGGTCGGCCCCGGCAAAACGCTGTCCGGCCTGGTCAAGCGTACGCTGAGCGACGTTCGTGTGTATTCGTGCGAGACGGCCGAGCAGGTCGCAGCTATTGCCGACGAGCTCGCATAGTCCACAGGGCTGTAACCCGAAAGGAATGACATGGGCAACTTGAACAATGGCGCGCTCGAGCGCAACGACTCACGTCGCGTGGCACTGGTCACGGGCGGCTCGCGGGGTATCGGCCGCGCCTGCGCTATCGGTCTGGCGGAGGATGGCTACGATATCGCCGTCGTCTATGCCGGCAGCGTCGATGCGGCGCGCGAGACGTGCGACGCCTGCGAGGCGGCTGGCGCCACGGCGCGCTCATATCAATGCGACGTGGCCGACCCCGCTGCCGTCAACGCGTGCGTGGAAGCGGTCCTCAACGACTTTGGCTCCATTTGGGCGCTCGTCAACAACGCTGGCATCACCCGCGATGGCCTGCTCATGCGCATGGGCGATGACGCCTTCGATCGCGTGCTCGATGTCAATCTTAAAGGAACGTTTAACACGACGCGCGCGCTCACCAAGACCTTTATGCGCCAGCGCGGCGGCTGCGTCGTCAACATGAGCTCGGTCGTGGGCCTGATGGGCAATGCCGGGCAAGCCAACTACGCTGCCTCCAAGGCGGGCGTGATCGGCCTGACCAAGGCGGTGGCGCGCGAGCTTGCGCCCCGCGGCGTACGAGTGAACGCGGTTGCCCCCGGGTTTGTCGAGACGGATATGACGGCAAAGCTCTCGGAGAAGGTGCGTACGGTAACCGAGGAGCAGATTCCCCTTAAGCGTATGGCGCGCCCCGAGGAGGTGGCCGGCGTAGTGCGCTTTCTGGCGAGTGATGCGGCTGCCTACATTACGGGTGAGGTCGTGCGCGTCGACGGCGGAATGGCGATGTAGAAACCAGGGCCGAAGAACGGCTTGGATGAGGAGACCATGATGGAACAGAGAGTTGCAATCACCGGTATCGGTGCCGTGTCGCCGCTCGGCAACACCGCGCTTGCCACCTGGGCGGCAATGTGTGCTGGCACGTGCGGCATCGGCCCGATCACGCACTTCGATACCGATGCGTTTGCCGTCAAGGTGGCAGCCGAGGTCAAGGGCTTTGACGGCAACGAGTACTTTGGCAAGCGTGACGCCAAGCATCTCGACCCCTGCGTTCAGTTTGCGATGGCGGCTTCGGACGAAGCCATGCACGATGCGGGCTTTGATGTCGAAGGCGCCATCGATCGCGAGCGCCTGGGCGTCTACGTGGGCTCGGGCGTGGGCGGCATGACGACGCTCGTCGACAACGTCCATACGATTGCCGAACGTGGGCCCCGCCGCGCATCGCCCTATATGATCGCGATGATGATCCCCAACATGGCATCGGGCAATATCGCAATCCGCCACAAGGCAAAGGGCCCGACCCTGCCCGTGGTGACCGCGTGCGCAACCTCGGCCCATGCGGTGGGCGAGGCGTTCCGCGCCATAAAGCACGGCTATGCCGACGCGATCCTCGCGGGCGGCGCCGAGGCCGCAATTATCCCCGATGCCGTTGCGGGCTTTACGTCCTGCCGCGCATTGACCACCAACCCTGATCCCGCGACGGCTTGCCGCCCGTTCGATGCAGACCGCGATGGCTTTGTGATGGGCGAGGGCGCCTGCGTGCTCGTGCTCGAGAGCATGGAACATGCGCAGGCGCGCGGTGCGCACATTTATGCCGAGGTCGTGGGCTACGGCAACACCGATGATGCCTATCACATCACGAGCCCTGATCCCGAGGCTGCCGGCATTGCCCGCGCGATATCGCTGGCGGTGACCGAGGGCGACGTCAGGCCTTCCGAGGGCCTCTACATCAATGCCCACGGCACATCGACCAAGCTCAACGATTCGTCCGAGACGGCGGGCATTAAGCGTGCGCTCGGCGAGGACGCGGCGCGCGCCGCGCACGTCTCGTCGACTAAGTCGATGACCGGCCACATGATCGGTGCCACGGGCGCCATCGAGGTCATGGCCTGCGCCATGGCGCTCGAGCAGGGCGTGGTGCCGCCGACCATTAACTACCGCACGCCCGATCCCGCCTGCGATCTTGACTACACGCCCAATCGCGCAGTTCGCGCCGACCTTACCTGGGCGCTTTCGACCAACCTAGGCTTTGGCGGGCACAACGCCGCCATCGCGCTGCGTAGATATACGAGGAGCTAGAGCATGGATTCCAAAAGACTTGCCGAGATAGCCGATGTGATGGAGGACCGCGGCCTCACGCGCGTGCGCGTTGAGGAGCCCGATGGCACCGCGGTCGAACTCGAGCGCGCGAGCGCCGCACAGCCGGTTGCCGTGCCCATGCCCATGCCGAGCGCTATGGCCGCTCCAGTTGCAGCTCCCACAGTCGCGCCTGCCGCACCGGAGCCCGCCGCGCAGACACCTGCCGCCGCACCAGAGCCCAAGGGCACCGAGGTGACCGCTCCCATGGTCGGCGTTTTCTATGCTGCCCCGGCGCCGGGCGACGAGCCGTTTGTGCACGTGGGCTCTAAGGTCAAGGCCGGCGAGACGCTCTGCATCATCGAGGCCATGAAGGTTCTCAACGAGGTAACGGCAGAGGCAGACGGCGAGGTGCTCGAGATCTGCGTGGCCGACGGCGACCTCGTGGAGTTTGGCAGCTGCCTCATGAGGATCGGATAGGTGATATCCATGAACAAAGAAGAGCTTAAGGAACTGTTGCCGCATCGCGAACCGATGCTTTTGCTCGACGAGGCCGAGCTGGTGGGCGACGAGGCCCACGGCAAGATCACGATCACGGGCGACGAGTACTTTTTGCAGGGGCATTTTCCGGGAAACCCGGTGGTCCCCGGCGTGATTCAGTGCGAGATGCTCGCCCAAAACTGTTGCGTGCTGCTGATGGGCGATGAGGAGGCGCGCGGCGCGACGCCGTTCTACACGAGTCTGGACAAGGTGCGCTTTAAGCGTCCGGTGCGCCCGGGCGACACGGTTGATCTGGTGTGCACCATCACGCGTGCGCGCGGGCCGTTCCGCTTTGCGACGGGTACTGCGAGCGTCAACGGTGAGGTTTGCTGCCGCGCCGATATGTCTTTTGCACTCATGCACGAAAGTTAAGGAAGGCTTCATGTTCGACAAAGTGCTCATCGCCAACCGCGGCGAAGTCGCGGTCCGTGTTATCCGCGCGTGCCGCGATATGGGCATCAAGACCGTCGCCGTTTATTCCACGGCCGATGCGGACGCGCTGCACGTGCAGCTTGCCGACGAGGCGTATTGCATCGGCGGCCCGCGTCTTGCCGAGAGCTACCTCAACGACGATGCCGTGCTCACCTGTGCCGTAAAGTCGGGAGCTAAGGCAATTCATCCCGGCTATGGCTTTTTCTCCGAGAAGGCGAGCTTCGTGCGCGACTGCGACAAGTACGGTCTGGCGTTTGTTGGTCCCTCGGCCGAGGTCATCGACAGCATGGGCGACAAGGATGCCGCACGTAGAACGGCTGCCGCGGCGGGCGTGCCCATCGTGCCGGGCTGCGATTTGCTCAAAAGCCCCGAGGAGGCGACGGCCGAGGCCGAGCGCATTGGCTGCCCCGTGCTCATCAAGGCGCGTGCGGGCGGTGGCGGTCGCGGCATTCGCAAGGTCGAGCGCGTGGAAGATGCGGCAAAGGCGTTCATCGAGGCGCGTGCCGAGGGCGAGGCCGTTTTTGGCGACGGCGAGTGCTACATGGAGAAGTTCGTCGCGCCGGCGCACCACGTCGAGGTGCAGATTATGGCCGATAAGCAGGGCCATGTGTTTTCGCTCGGCGAGCGCGAGTGCTCGGTGCAGCGCCGCAACCAAAAGCTGATCGAGGAGAGCCCCGCGCCGTGCCTCGACGGACGCGATGATATTCGCGCGCGCATGCACAAGGCGGCGCGCGACTTGGCTCGTGCCGTCGGTTATGAGGGCGCTGGCACCATCGAGTTTCTGTACTCGGACGACGGCAATTTCTACTTTATGGAAATGAACACGCGCTTGCAGGTGGAGCATCCGGTTACAGAGTTTGTGACCGATACCGACTTGGTCAAGTGGCAGCTGCGCGTGGCAGCCGGCCAGCCTCTGCCCTTTGAGCAGGAGGACATGCCGGTGCGCAACCACGCCATGGAGTGCCGCATCAATGCCGAAACGCCGGACTTTCTGCCGTCGTGCGGAACGGTCACCGCGTTGCGTGTGCCGGGTGGCCCGCGCGTGCGCTGGGATTCCGCCATGTTTACCGGTGCGAAAGTTCCGCCGTACTACGACTCCATGCTCGGCAAGCTCATCGTGTGTGCGCCCACGCGTGACGGTGCCATTCGCAAGATGCGCTCGGCCCTAGGCGAGCTCGTGATTGAGGGCGTGAGCGAAAACAGCGAGCTTCAGCTCGACGTGCTGGCAAACGACGAGTTCTTGTCGGGCATGTATCACACCGATCTGATGGGGCATCTCTATGCTGATGAATAGGAAAGCGAAGACGGTCAACGTCCTCGAGGGGCCGATGACCGAGTCATGCGCCGAGTTTCCCGCGCGCCACGTGTTTATCAAGTGCCCGGAGTGCCGCCGTGTGATCGATGAGGCACGCCTGCACGACAACCTCGAGGTGTGCCCCCGTTGCGGCAAGCATTTTCGCGTGAGAGGGCGCGACCGTATGCGCATGACGGTCGACGCGGGTACCTTTGAGGAGTGGGATGCCGAACTGGCGTCAGAGGACTTCCTCTCGTTTCCCGGCTATGCCGACAAGCTTAAGAGCGTGAGCGAGCGTTCGGGCGAGCGCGATGCCGTCGTGTGCGGCAGGGGTAAAATCCGCGGCTGCGATACCGCGCTCTTCTTTATGGACGCCAACTTTATGATGGGCTCGATGGGCTCCGTGGTGGGCGAGAAGATCTGTCGTGTCTTTGAGCGCGCGGCCGAGTTGGGGCTGCCGGTCGTTGGCTTTACCGTATCGGGCGGCGCCCGCATGCAGGAGGGCGTGACCTCGCTTATGCAGATGGCCAAGATTTCTGCGGCGGTTAGGCGCCACAGCGAGGCGGGCGGCCTGTACATCACGGTACTCACCGACCCCACGACCGGAGGCGTAACCGCGAGCTTTGCCATGGAGGGCGACATTATCCTGGCCGAGCCCGATGCCCTGACAGCATTTGCCGGCCCGCGCGTGATCGAGCAGAACATGCACAAGCGTCTGCCCAAGGGATTCCAGCGTTCCGAGTTTTTGCTGGAGCACGGCTTTTGCGATGCCGTTGTTCCGCGTGGTGAGATTGCGCTCACGGTAGGCGAGCTGCTGGCGCTGCACGAAGGGCACGCGCCCGGCCTGGGGGCACCGCATGAGATCGTGCATACGGGTCGTCGCGACAAAAAGCTGGGACACTTGTTTAAGCGCTCGGCCGCACCAAAAAGCGCGCTCGAAATCGTCAAACAGACTCGCTCGGCGAACCGCGCCACGGCAGGCGAGATGATCTCGTTGGGTCTCGACGGATTCGTAGAGCTGCACGGCGACCGCTACTTTGGCGACGATGCTGCCGTGGTGGGCGGCATCGGCTGGAAAGACGGGCGACCCGTGACGGTTATCGCCATCGAGCGCGGTACCACGACCAAAGAGCGCATGCGTCGCAACTTTGGTATGGCACATCCCGAGGGCTACCGCAAGGCACGTCGCCTTATGCGCCAAGCCGAGAAATTTGGTCGACCGGTTCTGTGCCTGGTTGATACTTCGGGCGCGTTTTGCGGTATCGGTGCCGAGGAGCGCGGCCAGGGCGAGGCGATTGCCCAGAATCTCATGGAGATGAGCGGCCTTAAGACGCCGATTGTCTCGGTGGTGACAGGCGAGGGCGGCTCTGGTGGCGCGCTGGCGCTGTCCGTGGCCGACCGCATCCTGATGCTCTCGAGCTCGGCCTATTCGGTCGTGAGCCCCGAGGCCTGTGCATCGATCCTGTGGAAGGATACCGAGCGCGCGAATGAGGCCGCCGAGGCGCTTAAGCTCACGGCCCCCGATCTGTTGGCGCTCGGCATCATCGACGGCATTGTTGACGATAGGGGCCTGTCGCATGAGGAGATCGCCGGTGCCGTCATGTCCTCGGCATTTGATGCCTTCGATACGCTTGGGCAGCTCGACGACGCGACCCTCACAAACCTCCGCTACGAAAAGTACCGCGCAATCGGTCGGTACCGCACGATGTGACAAAGGGACAGTCCGCATGTCACATTCCAAGGTCGTGGCCCGTGTGGGTTGCGGCCTTTTTGTATCTGTGGGGCAAAGTGGCTACACTACAATCCGTTTGAGCAATAGATATATAGGTAGTACCGTGGGGGCGGATGTAGATGGTCGAGTGGATTGTTAAGCGTGCGCAGGGCGACCGTGCGCGCGTGGGCACGTTGACGGGCGTGGTGTGTATTCTCGCCAATGTGGCACTATGCGCTGCGAAGGGCGTAATTGGCGTGCTGTCGGGATCGGTTTCGATTGTGGCGGACGCCATGAATAATCTGTCCGATGCTAGCTCGAACATCGTGAGCGTGCTTGGCTTTAAGCTGGCGGGCAAGCCAGCAGACCCCGAGCATCCTTACGGTCATGGCCGCTACGAGTATCTCTCGGGTCTGGTTGTGGCGGCGCTCGTGCTGCTTATTGGCATCGAACTGGTGAAGTCCTCGGTGGAGCGTATCGTCAACCCAGAGCCTGTCGAGTTCTCGCTTGCCCTGGTGGCAGTCCTGGCACTTTCGATGGTTGTAAAGCTGTGGATGGCGGCCCTCAACCAAAAGCTCGGCGATCGCATTGAGTCCGAGACGCTGCATGCGACCGCGCAAGATTCTAAGAACGATGTCCTTGCCACAGGCGCCGTGTTAGCGTGCGCAATTGTTTCGCAGGTGACGCACATCAATCTTGACGCATGGGTCGGCCTTGCCGTTGGCGCCTATATTGGCTGGAGCGGTTTTGAACTCATCCAGGATACGGTGAGCCCGCTTTTGGGCCAGGCACCCGATCCTAAGCTGGTCAAGCACATTCGAGACAAAATCATGAGCTACCCCGGCGTTTTGGGCGTTCACGATTTGATGGTTCACGACTACGGCCCGGGCAGGAAGTTTGCAAGTGCGCATGCCGAGATGGCGGCCGAGGCCAGCCCGCTGGAAAGTCACGACACGCTCGATAACATCGAGCAGTCGTTTAGGAACGAAGACGGCATGATCGTCACGCTCCATTACGACCCCATCGTGACCGACGATCCAAAGGTAGCGAGCATGCGTCTGCGCATCAACGCTATGGCTCAAGAGGTCGATAGCCGCCTCTCGATCCACGACCTACGCTGTGTTCCGGGCCCCACGCATACCAACGTGATCTTTGACTGCGTACGTCCCTCGGATTTGGCGATGAGCGCCGAGGACCTAAAGCGCGCGCTGGCGAAACGGGTCGAATCGGAATATCCCAAGTCGGTCGCCAAGATCACGATCGACGAAGACTACGTAGGCCATACCCACGAGTAGGGCTGTGCCGGCAAAGCAAGTTATACAGAAGGGGAGAGCATGAAGCGCCTATATCTACTCCGCCACGGTCAGACAGAATTCAACGTTAAAAAGCTCGTCCAGGGCCGCTGCGATTCTCCGTTGACCGATCTGGGCCGCAAGCAAGCGGGAATGGCAGCCGCATGGCTCAAAGCCCACGGCGTCGTCCCCGACAAAGTGGTCTCTTCGCCCTTAGGCCGAGCCATGGACACGGCTCAGCTCGTCGCATGCGAGCTCCTCGGCCCGGACACAGCAGTCGAGCCCTGCGAAGGCATCATCGAGCGCAGCTACGGCTCCTTCGAAGAGGGCCCCCACGATGCCCTACCCACCGACGTCTGGGACCCCGGCGAGGACCTGATCCCATTTGGCGGAGAAGGAAGCCATGCCCTGCAGGAGCGCATGGTAGGCACCCTCACCAATCTCATAGGCGCCGAGGGCATCGAAACCCTCCTAGCAGTAAGCCACGGCAGCGCCAGCCGCCAATTCATCAAGGCTACAGCCCCAGAGGGCTTCGAGCTCCCAACAAAACTCCCCAACTGCGCCATCATGATCTTCGTTTTTGACGAGGCAAAGTCGGGAGAAGAAGGCGACGCGCCCCAATCCAAGTTCATCTTGCAGCAAATCATCGATCCTCAACAAAGTCATTAGCCTGAGCGAGCAGAGTTAAGCAGGCATCAACGTGTCGTCTCCCGAGCACGGCGGAGGGCCGGAGAAATATATTAAGGTCATCGCGAGTTCCGCACGCAAAGGAGAGCACTTAATGTGCTCTCCGTCTTGCGCAGGACTGTAGAGCAGGGACCTTAATATATTTCTCCGGCCCTCCGCCGTGCTCGGGAGCCATCCACGCACTTTACCTGCGTAAACAATGTGAGTGAAATATGAATCTCGATGGATACGCCCGCAGCCGTGTATACTAAACAGCTGTGTGTAACCAGGGGAGTATTCTGGCTGGACAAAATGCCTGCTTAATAGGGTTGTCAGGTAGTCCGGACGCAATACAAGGCTGGGGAGCACGTCGTGTAAGTAGTGGTCCTCTAGGGGCGTACGCTCGGTGGTGTACGCATTGTCCCAAGACCACGCGAGAGTTGGGATCATATCTTGATCAGCATGATTCTCGGCCGCAAGATTGGCATGACCCAGGTTTGGGACGAGGACGACAACGTCGTTCCCGTCACGGTCATCCAGGCTGGCCCCTGCGCTGTCTCGCAGGTTAAAACTCAGGCAACCGACGGCTATGACGCCGTCCAGATCGGTTTCGGCGACATCAAGGCCAAGAACGTGAACAAGCCCATGGCTGGTCACTTCGCCAAGGCTGGCGTCGAGCCTGTCCGTTTCCTTCGTGAGGTCCGCGTCGAGAACGGCGAGGAGCATAAGGTCGGCGAGGTCGTCACCGTCGCTGATTTCGCTGATGTCGAGAAGGTCGACGTCATCGGTACCTCCAAGGGTAAGGGCTTCCAGGGTCGCATCAAGCGCTGGGGTCAGCGCCGCGGTCCTATGACGCATGGTTCTCACTTCCAGCGTCACCCCGGTTCTATCGGTCAGTGCGCCTATCCTGCGCGCGTCCTCAAGGGCGTCAAGATGGCCGGTCACATGGGTAACGAGCGCGTTACCGTCAAGAACCTTTCCGTTGTCCGCATCGATGCCGAGCAGAACCTCATCTTGGTCAAGGGCGCTGTCCCGGGTGCCAAGAATGGTCTCGTCGCCATCCGTATGGCCTAAGGGCCCAGCCCATTTAGCCCAGCGTCATACCAAGGAGAACACTTAAATGGCAAAGTTTGAAGTAAAGAACAGCGAGGGCAAGAAGGTCGCCGAGGCCGAGCTCGCCGCTGAGGTGTACGGCATCGAGCCGAACATCCACGTTATGCACCACATCGTCAAGTGCCAGATGGCCTCTTGGCGTCAGGGCACCCAGTCCGCTAAGGGCCGCTCTGAGGTTTCCGGTGGCGGCAAGAAGCCTTGGCGTCAGAAGGGCACCGGCCGTGCCCGCCAGGGTTCCATCCGTGCTGCCCAGTGGCGTCACGGTGGCGTTGTCTTCGCCCCCAAGCCCCGTTCCTACGCTAAGCGTATGAACAACAAGGAGGTCAAGCTGGCTATGCGCTCCGCGCTGTCCGCCAAGCTGGCCGATGGCGAGCTCGTGCTCGTCGACGACTACGGCTTCGAGAAGCCTTCCACCAAGGCTGCCGTCGCCATGCTCAAGGCTCTCGGCCTTGAGGGCAAGCGTCTGACCATCATCGTTCGCGATGAGGACGTCAACGCCTACCTGTCGTTCCGCAACATTCCCAAGACGTTCATCATCACTGCCGACGAGGCCAACACCTACGATCTCGTCAACAACAATGCTGTGCTGATGCCCGCCGACATCGCCGCTCACTTCGGGGAGGTGCTTGCATAAATGACCGCCCACGAGATCATCATCCGTCCGATCGTGTCCGAGCGTTCCTTCTCCGGCATGGAGCTGAACAAGTACACGTTCGAGGTCGCCAAGGATGCTAACAAGTATCAGATCAAGGACGCTGTCGAGGAGATCTTCGGCGTCAAGGTCGTTCGCGTGAACACCCTGACGGTCAAGCCCAAGACCAAGCGCGTGCGCTATGTCGCCGGCAAGACCCGTTCTTGGAAGAAGGCCATCGTCACGCTGGCCGAGGGCGACACCATCGAGGTCTTTGGCAACCAGGCCTAAGACTCGCTGCTGTTGAGTGAGCTCATGCCTCCCAAATAGGGGAGGCGAGAGCTCAAGGTTTTGGGCGTATTAAATGGACACGCCCGGAACCGTGTATACGTCCGGTGTCATCGCACCCGAGGCAGAACCTCGAATCCCTGTCTGCGATGGCTAACGGATTCCTATTGAAAGGGATTGTAATGGCTGTAAAGCACCTTAAGCCGACCTCCGCTGGTAGGCGTTGGCAGACGATCTCCGACTTCTCCGAGATCACCTGCACCAAGCCCGAGAAGTCTCTTCTCGAGCCCCTGCCCAAGAAGGCCGGTCGTAACAACAACGGCCGCATCACCACCCGCCACCAGGGCGGCGGCGTGAAGCGTCGTTACCGCGTGATCGACTTCAAGCGCAACAAGGACGGCGTGCCCGCCAAGGTTGCCACGATCGAGTACGATCCGAACCGTTCCGCTCGCATCGCTCTGCTGCACTACGCTGACGGTGAGAAGCGCTACATCCTGGCCCCCAAGGGCCTCGAGGTCGGTCAGACCATCATGTCCGGTTCTGACGCCGACATCAAGCCGGGCAACGCTCTGCCCCTCGCCGACATCCCCGTCGGTACGCTCATTCACGCCGTCGAGTTCCAGCCGGGCAAGGGCGCTGCTATCGCCCGTTCCGCCGGTAACTCCTGCCAGCTGATGGGTAAGGAGGGCAAGTACGCTATCGTCCGTATGCCTTCCTCCGAGATGCGCCGCATCCTCGTTACCTGCCGCGCTACCGTCGGTGAGGTCGGCAACGCCGATCACTCCAACATCGTCATCGGCAAGGCCGGCCGTAAGCGTCACATGAACGTGCGCCCGACCGTCCGCGGTACCGTCATGAACCCTGTCGACCACCCGCACGGCGGTGGCGAGGGCAAGAACCACACCTCTGGTCGTCCCTCTGTTACCCCCTGGGGTAAGCCGACGAAGGGCCTTCGTACGCGCAAGAAGAAGAAGGTCTCGAACCAGCACATCATTCGTCGCCGTAAGAAGTAATTTCGGATACCGAGTTTTAGGAGAAAGCACTTATGAGCAGAAGTCTCAAAAAGGGCCCGTTCGTGGAGACTCGCCTTCTCTCGCGTATCACCGCGATGAACGAGGCTGGCAAGAAGGACGTCGTGAAGACCTGGTCCCGCGCGTCCACCATCTTCCCCGAGATGGTTGGTCACACCATCGCCGTCCACGACGGCCGCAAGCATGTGCCCGTGTATGTTACCGAGTCCATGGTTGGTCACAAGCTCGGCGAGTTCGCGCCGACTCGTACGTTCCGTGGCCACAAGGCCAAATAGGGGGTTAACCGTAAATGGCAACTAAGTCTATTGAAACTGAGGCCACCGAGGTTCGCGCCGTCGCTAAGTACGTGCGTGTTTCCCCCAGCAAGGCCCGCCTGGTGGTCGATCTGATCCGCCGCAAGCCTGTCGCTCAGGCCTTCGACATCCTCCACTTCTGCGACCGCGCCGTCGCCGTGGATGTCGAGAAGGTTCTCCGTTCCGCCGTTGCGAACGCCGAGAACAACAACGGTCTGCGTGCCGACAACCTGGTTGTCGCCGCTGCCTATGTTGACGAGGGTCCGACGCTTAAGCGCATCCGTCCCCGCGCCAAGGGTTCCGCTTCTCGCATTCTGAAGCGTACTTCCCACATCACCGTCGTCGTTGCTCCTCGAAAGGAGGCGTAAAGCTGTATGGGTCAGAAAGTCTACCCCACCGGCTTCCGTCTTGGCATTACCGAGAACTGGCGCTCCCGCTGGTTCGCAGAGAAGGATTACGCTAAGACCCTCGGTAACGATCTCGAGATCCGCAAGTACCTCGAGAAGCGTCTTTCCCGCGCAGCTGTCTCCCGCGTCGAGATCGAGCGCGCTGGCGACAAGGTGAAGGTCATCATCCTCACCGCTCGCCCCGGCGTTGTCATCGGTAAGAAGGGTGCCGAGATCGATACCCTCCGCACCGAGCTCGAGAAGGTCGCTGGCGTCTCCAAGGGCCAGCTCTCCGTCGACGTTGTCGAGATCAAGCGCCCCGAGCTCGACGCCAACCTCGTTGCTCAGTCTATCGCCGAGCAGCTCGAGGGCCGCGTTGCCTTCCGTCGCGCTATGCGCAAGGCTGTCCAGTCCGCCCGCAAGGCCGGCGCTAAGGGCATCCGTATCCAGTGCTCCGGTCGTCTCGGCGGTGCCGAGATGGGCCGTCGTGAGTGGTACCGCGAGGGTCGCGTGCCTCTGCACACCCTCCGTGCCAAGATCGACTACGGCACGGCTGTCGCCAGCACCACCATGGGCGCTTGCGGCGTGAAGGTCTGGATCTACCTGGGCGAGAAGCTCCCGGGCCAGCCTGTTCCCAACCCTGCACTCGAGGGCTCTTCCCGTCCTCGTCGTCGTAACTCCGAGAGGAGGGGTCAGTAGTGCTTGCCCCTAAGCGTATTCTTCACCGCAAGGTGCAGCGTGGCTCCATGAAGGGCCAGGCCAAGGGTAATACCGAGCTGCATTTCGGCGAGTTTGGTATCCAGGCTCTCGAGGCCCATTGGATCACCAACCGTCAGATCGAGGCCGCTCGTATTGCTATGACCCGCTACATGAAGCGTGGCGGTCGTGTCTACATCACGATCTTCCCCGATAAGCCCATCACCAAGAAGCCTGCCGAGACTCGCATGGGTTCTGGTAAGGGTAACCCCGAGGAGTGGGTGGCCGTCGTCAAGCCCGGCCGCATCATGTTCGAGGTCAAGGGCGTGCCCGAGGAGGTCGCTCGCGAGGCTCTGCGTCTTGCACAGCACAAGCTTCCCATCAAGACCAAGATTGTTGCTGCTAAGAACGCTGAGCAGCGCATCGAGAAGGAGATGGCTGAGGAGGCCGCTCTCGAGGCCAAGTGGGCTGCTGAGGACGCCGCCGCCGCCAAGGAGGAGAACTAATGAAGCCCGCAGAGATTCGTGAGCTCTCGGACGCTCAGCTCGTTGAGAAGCTGAAGGAAATGCGCGCCGAGCTCTTTAACCTTCGTTTCCAGATGGCCACCAGCCAGCTGGACAACACCGCTCGCGTCAACACCGTGAAGAAGGACATTGCTCGCGTCCTCACGGAGCAGCGCGCCCGCGAGATCGCAGCGGAGAAGTCCGCTGTCGCCGAGTAGGACCTAAGGAGAGAACATGACTGATTCGCGTAACTCGCGTAAGGTCCGTACGGGTGTCGTTACCTCCGTCTCCGGTGCCAAGACCATTGTTGTCACCATCACCGAGCGCAAGCGTCACCCCAAGTACGGCAAGATGATGACCAGCTCCAAGAAGCTGCACGCTCACGACGAGGAGTGCACGGCTGGCGTGGGCGATACCGTCCGCGTTATGGAGACCCGTCCTATGTCCAAGATGAAGCGTTGGCGCCTCATCGAGGTCGTCGAGCGCGCTAAATAAGCAGCCGCTCTTACGACTTGTACGTTTCCGAAGATGTGCGTATGCCTGGTTTGCATACCACAGGCCGCCTAAAGGCTGCGCACCTCTCTTCGGTTCTTAGTTCGGAGGAACATCTACCATGATTCAGATGCAAACCATGCTGAACGTCGCCGACAACTCCGGCGCTCGCAAGATTCGCTGCATCAAGGTGCTTGGCGGTTCCAAGCGTCGTTATGCAGGCATCGGCGATGTGTTCATCGGTGCTGTCCAGGAGGCTACCCCTGGCGCCAACGTCAAGAAGAAGGACGTTGTCCGTTGCGTCGTCGTTCGCACCGTTAAGGAGATCCGCCGCAAGGATGGCTCCTACATTCGCTTTGATGAGAACGCCTGCGTTGTCATCAACAACGATGGTTCGCCCGTCGGCACCCGTATCTTCGGGCCCGTCGCTCGCGAGCTTCGTGACAAGAAGTACATGAAGATCGTCTCGCTCGCTCCCGAGACCCTGTAGTTAGGGGAGATATATGTATATCAAGAAGGGCGATAAGGTCCAGGTTCTCTCTGGTAAGGATCGCGGCAAGCAGGGCGTTATCCTGCGTGCTCTCCCCGCCGAGAACAAGGTCGTTGTCGAGGGCGTTTCGGTCGTCAAGAAGGCCGTCAAGCCCAACGCTGCCAACCAGCAGGGCGGCATCGTTTCGCAGGAGGCTCCCATCGATGCCTCCAACGTCAATCTCGTCTGCCCCGAGTGCGGTAAGGTTACCCGCGTCGGTCACGAGAAGGACGGCAAGAACAAGCTGCGCGTCTGCAAGAAGTGCGGCCACAAGTTCTAAGCTGCCCGCAACATCAAGTTGCTAGCAAAGGCCCGGATGCCCCCACGGCATCCGGGCCTTTTTCTATCCCCACTCATTGGGGATACTCATTGGGGACAGACTTACATGAGTGATTGCGCTCATTGGGGACAGACTAAAATGAGTGGTCGATGGGGACAGCCTTGCAACGAAAGCGGCACATGGGGACGTTCCCTATGTGCCGGTAGTTCGGGGTGGTCCTTTGATGTCCGATGCCCCCGGAGGTGTCGAGTATCACGGACTACTCTGTCTTTTGGGGCTTTGGTGTTCCGTCTCTTTATGTTTCGTAAGGATCCTCGCATGCGCATTATCGCGCATAGCATTGCGTGTTAATGCGTATGACCGCGTAAAAATGTGCAAAAAATGGCTAAATAATGACCGATAAACAAATAAACACGCAAATACAAGCAAATGCGCGCGCATTTGTGCGAATATAAGGCTGTTGGAAATGAAGAACTTCCGATGACTCAGGAGGCACATATGGCAGATTCCAAGCAGGCTCCACTCGACTCCGCGGCAGCCGCAAAAGCAGCGTTCGCTTCGGTCCAGGATAAGCCGTTCCCTAACGACATCTTTACGGCTCCCGAGCTTCGCTGGGCTGTGATCGGTTGTGGCGTTATCGCCAACCAGATGGCCCAATCTCTCGCTCTTGCCGGCCGCAAGCTTGCGGGTGTCGCCAACCGCACGCTGTCCAAGGCCCAGGCTTTTGCTGAGCAGTATGGCATCGAGAAGGTCTATGAAACGGTCGAGGACCTCTACGCCGATCCGGACATCGACGCCGTCTATATCACCACGCCGCACAACACGCATATCACCTATCTGCGTGCCGCGCTGGCCGCCGGCAAGCACGTGCTCTGCGAGAAGGCCATTACCCTCAACTCTGCCGAGCTCGACGAGGCCCGTACCATCGCCGACGAGCACAACGTGGTCCTTATGGATGCTACCACGGTGCTCCACATGCCGCTGTATCAGGAGCTGCGCCGTCGCATGGATGCGGGCGACTTTGGCCGCATGAACCTCGCCCAGCTCAACTTTGGCAGCTATAAGGAGTACGGCGACCTGACCAACCGCTTCTACAACCGCAACCTTGCTGGCGGTGCCATGCTCGATATTGGCGTGTATGCCCTGTCCGTCATGCGTCTCTTTATGGCAAGCCAGCCCGCTGAGGTCGTTTCGCTGGGCAACACCTGCGAGACCGGTGTTGACGTTGCAGGCGGCATCGTCTGCCGTAATGCCGAACAGCAGCTGGGCGTGGTGAGCCTCACGCTCCACTCCAAGCAGCCCAAGCGTTCGGTCATTAGCTTCGACAAGTGCTATATCGAGGTCAACGAGTATCCGCGCGCCGACCATGCGACCATCGTGTGGACTGCGGACGGTCGCCGTGAGGAGGTCCACGCTGGCACCGAGGCTTATGCCCTGTGCTACGAGATGGCTGACCTCGAGCAGGCCGTCGCCGGCGACGATTCCAAGCGTGAGCTTCTGGATTATGCTTCTGATGTGATGGAGCTCATGACCAAGCTCCGCGCCGATTGGGGAGTCGTCTACCCCGAGGAGGAGTAAGCGATGCTTGCGGAAGATAGGCTCAATGCGATCGTGTCGATGGTGCAGCAGGCCGGCTCGGTTACCGTGCCGGAACTTGCCGAGGCCCTGGGCGTGACACCGTCCACCATTCGCCGTGACTTGCAAACGCTCGACCGCGCGCACCGTATCGCCAAGGTGCACGGAGGTGCGACGAGTCTGGAGCGCGCGCACGTGACGCGCGACTTGACGATCAGCGAACGCAGTGATCTCCATAACGATGACAAGGAGCGCATCTGTGCTCGTGCCGCGGCCCTGGTGGAGCCCGATAGCTTTGTGTATATCGATTCGGGCTCAACGACCCTCAAGCTCATCGAGCATCTTCCGCGTCTCGACGGCGTCACCTATGTGACCGATTCCGTGCTCCATGCTCAGCACCTTGCTTTGCGCGGCATGCGTACCGTGGTGCTGGGCGGCGAGCTCAAACCCGAGACCGAGGCGCTCGTTGGCCCCGATGCCTTGGCAACCCTGGACCGCTATAACTTCAACTGCGGCTTTTGGGGATCCAACGGCATCGCGGCCGAGCAAGGTCTCACCACACCGGATATCGAGGAAGCACAGGTCAAGCGTATCTCGATGCGCCATACCGCCAAACGCTTCGTAATCTCGGACGCCAGTAAATTTGGCATGGTGGCGCCCGTCAAGTTCGCGGACTTCCGCGACGCAACGATTATTACCGCAGGCGAGGTCCCCGCCAAGTACCGGGCAATGGACAACGTCATCACGGTCTAGCAGCAGGGGACGGGCTAAGGCCAAAACCACCGCGAAGGTGCCTGTCCCCATTGTGGTGGTTTAGGGCTCCCAGGGGCAAGGGGCTTCGATGTGGATGTGCTCACCGGTTATGGGATGCGTAAAGGACACGCTGTGGGCATGGAGCATCAGGCCGCAGGGGTGCGGCGTTCCGTACAGGTCGTCGCCAACCAGGGGATGACGCTCGCTTGCCAGGTGCACGCGGATCTGGTGTTTGCGGCCGGTGAGCAGCTCGACATCGATATACGAGCGCGTGGGCAGGCCACGACGGCTCTTAAGGCGCTTGAGCACCTTCACGCGCGTTTGAGACGGCTTGCCGCTGGCACCGACGCGCATCTTTCGGCTGTCGTGACGGTCGCGGGCGATGGGCTTGTCGATGAGCTTCTCGTTCCAGTCGATCTTGCCCTCGGCGAGCGCCAGGTAGTGCTTTTCGAAAGCGTGGTCGATGACCATCTGGTCAAAGGCGGGCTGCGTCTGCTTGTCGAGCGAAAACAGCACTACGCCGGTGGTGTCGCGGTCCAGGCGGTTAAGCGGCTGCATGTCGGTCGCGGCAAAGCCGTCGCCCATCGCCAGCAGCAGGTCGCTGGCGTAGTCGGTGAGCGTGCGCTCGCCGGTGCCGTCGCCGTGGACGATCATGCCGGCGGGCTTGTCGATGGCCATGAGCCAGGCGTCGCAGTAGAGGACTTGAGGTTCTTCGTTCACGTGTAAGCCTTTCGGTTAGCTGATTCCCACAAACATGCAGCCCGAGGTCGCCCCGCGTAGGCGGGCGGCGGGCTTGCGGCCGGCCTGCGCTGCTTCGACGGCACGACGGACGCGGGCGACGGCACGGCCCACCTCATCCGTTTCGAGCAGCGTTCCGTCCACCATGAGACGACGCACGCCGGCATCGAGCAGCTGAGGGACCTGCGGCGTGAGGTCGATGGGATAGGCATCGTACAGGCGAGAGCGGCCGTGGATATCGGTGCGGACGGGCATGACCTTTCCGTCGATATTCTTGAGCGAGAGCTTGCGGGCACGCAGGCGGCAGTTGGCACAATCGTGGATGCAGCCGTTGGCAACCTGCAGAATGCAATGCTCGCTTGTCATGACGCGCGGGCGGCCAAAGACGGTGATGCCCAGAGCCGCGGGCGCCGCGGCGCCGAGCGAGACAATCTCGTCGAGCGTAATCTCGGGCGAGAGCCAAAACGCACCGGCTCCGCGCTCGGCAAGCGCCTCCATGCAGGGCGTGTTGTGCACCGGCAGGCAAGAGCGAATTTCGGCCGTGGCGCCGGCCTGCGCGGCTACGGCGAGCTCGGAGATATTACCGACGGCGACGGTAGCTCCGGCATTGATCCAGGGATCGACGCGCTCGTGGTCAACAGCGCGGCAGACCTCGTCGAGTACGGGTACGATGCCCTGCTCAAACGCATCGGCGGGGGAGAGCTCGGCCGCATCGAGCGCATCGGTGGTCATGTAGATGCGCGTGGCGCCCTCGGCGCGAGCTGCCTCGGCGGCTTCGAGCGTGGTGACGGCGGCGCAGATCTGCGACTCGTCGCGGTAATGCGTGGGCATGGCGCGCGTACATTTGTCGAGCACCGGAATCTCGAGCGTTTTCGCGCGCTCCTCGTACGGCGCCAGAATGGCCTCTTCCAGCGCCTTGCAGGCGGCGGCGCGCACCTTGTGCACAGCGGAGAAGCCCATGCCGCAGCCCTCATCGAGCGCCACATCAAAGCTCGCAGCCTCAAAGGGAGAGGAGCCCATGCGCCCGACGTGCTCTACCAGATCGGATGCCTCGACGGCGCGGGTCTTGGCAGCCTCGACGGTAAAGCCGATGGCGGTGGCAGTGAGCGCGGGGTCGTCGCAGCAGGTGAGCGTAACGGTAAACGGCTTGCCCAGACGCGCCACGACGGACACATCTACGGCGCGGCGGCGCAGCACGTCGCGCTTGAGCGCGGCGCCGGCGGCGTCGATGGCGCGCTGGCTGCGGATGACGCGCACGCGGCAGCCCTCGGGCATGCTGCGGGGCACGCGGCACTCGATGATGTCACCGGCGGCGGCATCATCGGCGGCAATGGTGGTTAGGAACTGGTCAAACTCGTTATTGTGGCGAAGCTCCAGCAGGTCGCCCTTGTCCACGGGCTCAAACAGCTCAATGCGGGCGATGGCGGCGCGGCGACGGCGATCGTCGGGCTTGAGTCCGCGTACATCGCGGTTGGCCAGACGGCTGCCCAGCACCGTGCCCACGATCTGGCCGCGGTTGTTGGAACGCTCATAGCTCATCATCTCGTCGCCCGAGGTGCCGTCCTGATAGGCGTGCGTAAAGTCGCGGTTGAAGCAGCGCTTGAGCTGGCGCTGGCGGGCGGCTTCCTCGTCCTTGGCAACGGTGGCTCCGGATAGCATGTCGTCAATTTCGTGACGATACACATCAACGATGGAGTACACGTAATCGGGCGCCTTCATGCGGCCCTCGAGCTTGAGCGACGCGGCACCGGCGTCATACAGACGGCGAACAAGCTGTGAGGTGTTGGTGTCACGCGGGCATAACGCACGCTCGCGGCCGGCGGGGGAGAGCGCGCGACCGTTCTCGTCGATTAGCTCGTAGGGCAGGCGGCAGGGCTGGGCGCACATGCCGCGGTTGGCCGAGCGGCCCGCCATGGCAAAGCTCGAAAGCAGGCACAGGCCCGAGTAGCAAAAGCAGATGGCGCCATGGCTAAAGACCTCAAGGTCCACATCGGGCGCGGCATCATGAATGGCGGCAATCTCGGCGATGGAAAGCTCGCGCGAGAGGGTCACACGGTCGGCGCCCTGCTCGCGGCACCAAAGGGTTCCGCGGTCGTCGTGGATGTTTGCTTGGGTTGAGATGTGCGTCTCGATGCCGGGCATCGTGCGCTTGACCTCAAAGAACAGGCCCCAGTCCTGGATGATGAAGGCATCGGCGCCCAGCGTGGAGCAGCGATGGATGAGTTGCAGCGCATCGCCCATCTCGGACTGCTTGATGACGATGTTGACCGTGACGTAGACGCGCGACCCGGCTAGGTGTGCGGCGCGGCAGGCTTGCTCAAAGGCCTCGTCGGTAAAGTTGGTGGCCTTGCGACGGGCGTTGAAGCTGCCCATGCCACAGTAGATGGCGTCTGCCCCGGCGGCGAGTGCGGCGGCAAAGGGCTCCGGGCCTCCGGCGGGGGCCAAAAGCTCGGGTCTGCGGTTGGTGGTTCGACTGGCGGTTGCGGTCATATCCTGCCTTTCAAAATGCTCAGATACTCAAAAGTATAGTGGCGCCGTCGCGATGGGCGATGCCCGCAGCCTAAGCAGGATAAAGTCTTCAGCAGCCCTTGCAGCAAAAAATGATCCGTTTCCCTCCGTCCCCAGCGGATCAGGTGATCCATGGGGGACGGAGGGAAACGGATCATTTTGAGCTTCACCGTCCGGTCGTGCCGTTCAGCGGCCGACAGGCGCCGTTGGGCGATAAATTATTCTCGCAACGTGATAATAATCTTGCATCGCGCGGAAACCTTGAGTACTATCCCAAATCAAGCGCGGTGTTCAGACCGAATTGTGCCTCCCGGTGCGAACGCCGCGCTCACGCTCTCTATCTGATCGTAAGGAGAAAAACATGAGCAAGACCGTCGTGTCTTCCGATAACGCACCCGCAGCCATCGGCCCGTATTCCCCCGGCATCCAGACCGGCAACATGGTGTTCCTGTCCGGCCAGCTGGGCATCGACCCCGCAACCGGCAAGATGCCCGAGGGCGTCGAGGCCCAGGCTAAGCAGTCCCTTGCTAACGTCGAGGCACTGCTGACCGCTGCCGGCGCCACCTTTGCCGATGTCGTCAAGACCACGGTCTACCTGGCCGACATCGCCGACTTCGCTGCCGTGAACGAGATCTACGCTTCCAAGTTCGAGGCTCCGTTCCCCGCGCGCAGCGCTTTCCAGGTTGCCGCCCTTCCGGCCGGCGGTCTGGTCGAGATCGAGGTCGTCGCCGCTCTCTAAGGCGTTGGCAACAACTAAACATGACATGCAAAAAGACCCTGCAGTGCGAGCTGCAGGGTCTTTTGTCAAGCGATGCGACAAAAATGATCCGTTTTCCTCCGCTCCCAAGGAATCAGCGGGTTAGCCTTCCTTGCGGACTTTTTGCAGGTAGCGGTAGACGCTGGGCTCCGAGATGCCCAGCGCGGTGGCGGCGCAGGCTACGGCGCCCTTGAGCATGAACACTCCGTTGCCGTTGAGGTGGCGAATGACGTCCACGCGGTCGCTTTGACCAAGCGACGCCACATCCAGCCCGCGAGCGCTCAGCAGCTCGGCAATGCTGCGGTCGATGAGCTCCTGTGTGGACTCCGAAAGGCTTTCGACCTCGATAGAGGCGGGCTCCGTGCGCGTCGGCGCCGCGTCGAAGCACGCCATGAGCTGCTGTGCCATGGCGTTGATGGAGCGCACGGTCGAGAGGTCGGTGTTGACGCAGAGCATGCCGACGATCTCGTCATTCTCGCGGATAAAGTACGTCGCTGACTCCAATGTCTTGCCACCGGCACCGCGGCCCTCGTAGCCCGTAATAAACGGCAGGTCGCGATACTTGGCGTCGTGCATGATCTTGAGCGCCAGGTCGGTGGCGGGACCGCCGACCTTGCGACCGCTCACGATGCCGTTGCGAATATCGACGATGGCGTGGTCGGGATCCGAGAAATCGTGCAGCACGATTTCGCTGTTTTTGCCGAGTATCTGCTCCAGGAAATCGACCATCGGCAAAAAGCGACGTACGGTCTCGTTCACGGGCAACTCCTTGGGGTGAAATCGGAAATGTTCATAACAATTTTTTCTCATGGTAACACGCCATTCCTCATCTCGTATATTCGCAGGTATATTGCGTAATACAGACGAACGGTAGGAATTTAGCGGTAAACGGTTGACCAAAAGAAAAGTAAGATGTTATTTTGACCAGACACTTTCCTGACCTGCGAAAATACATTGTTTCAGCTCAAGAATAGTCTGATAACAAAAAATTATTATTGAGAATGAGAATCATCTTTAATACGATATGGAACGAAGGCACAACCTCAACCCCGCACTGCGTCACAATAGAGCGTTAGATGCGAAAACAACTATTTCGAGGATTGGTGGTCAAATGACCCAGGAGACGGTTAAGAACGGCACTGAAGCCCTGTTCACTCGTGAAGGCATGCCTCCCGTTAAGGAAATGATCCCGTGTGCCCTTCAGCACGTACTGGCTTCGTTTGCCGGTATCATCACCCCGGCTGTCATCATGGCCGGCGTCTACGGCTTTAATAGCCAGCAGAGCACCGACATCATCCAGGTCGCGCTCATTCTTTCGGCAATCGACACGGCCCTTCAGGCCTTCGCTCCCTTCCGTCGCATCGGCGGCGGCCTGCCCATCGTCATGGGCGTTTCGTTCGCGTTCCTCCCGGCCCTCCAGGCCATGGGTGCCTCGGGCTTTAGCTTTGGTGCGCTGCTGGGCGGCGAGATCGTCGGCGGCGCCGTCGCGGTCCTCTTTGGTTTGGCTTACAGCAAGATTAAGTGGCTATTCCCGCCCGTCGTGACCGGTACGGTCATCTTCTCCATTGGCGTCTCTCTCTATCCCACGGCTGTCAAGTATATGGCCGGCGGTATGGGTACGCCGCTGTGGGGCACCCCGCAGGCCTGGTGCGTCGCTCTTATCACCTTCGCCGTGGTCTTTGCGCTCGCCAACTTTGGCAAGGGCACGCTCAAGCTGGGATCCGTGTTCTTTGGCATGATCGTTGGCATGATCGTTTCGATCCCCTTTGGCATGATCGACTTCTCCAGCGTCGCCACCGCTCAGGTCTTCGCCCTTCCCAAGCTCATGCCCTACGCGCTCGAGTTTGATCCCGAGGTCTGCATTACCCTCGCTGTCGTGTTCCCCATGGTCGCCATCCAGGTTATCGGTGACGTTTCCGCCGCCTGCCTGGGCTCCATCGACCGTATGCCCACCGAGCGCGAGCTCTCCGGCGCTATTGTGTCCCAGGGCCTCACCTCTATGGTCGGCGGCCTGCTGGGCGGTCTTCCCACCAGCGCCCTTGGCCAGAACGTGGGCATCATCTGCTCCAACAAGGTCGTCAACAAGTGGGTCTTTGTGATCATCGCGGCCGTCTTTGCCATCGCCGGTCTGTTCCCGCAGCTCTCTGCCGTGCTCTCCGCCATCCCGCAGCCTGTCATCGGCGGCGCGACCGTCGGCGTCTTTGGCACCATCACCATGAACGGTGTGCGCATGTTCACCCGCGAGGGCCTCACGCAGCGCACCACCACCATCGTCGGCACCTCGGTCGTCTTTGGCCTGGGCATTTGGATGGCCAGCGGCTGCCTCGCCGGCGAGGGCATGCCCACCTGGGTGTCCACCGTCATCGGCTCCAACGCCGTGACCCCCACCGCCATCATGGCCATTGTCCTTAACCTGATCCTTCCGCAGACGCCGGTCGTGGCTCAGCACATCGATGCCGCCAAGGATGCCGCTGTGGATCTGGTCCTGCCCGAGAGCAAGAAGTAACCAATTCGGTGCTATTCGCCGGCGGACGCATCGCCTCGTCCGCCGGCGCCATGCGGCGCCAAGCCGCACTTCAAAGGGCTTGTCCCTTTGGTGAAGCGTTGACGGGAGAGGGCCCGTTTCCGGTGTAGGCCGGCGCTTCGCACTTCCGCCATGTCAGAGGTGTCAAACCCCGCCCCTGATGTTGAAGGGAGCATTTATGCTTCTGGTCGCTAACGGTTCCGTCTTTACCCGCAACGCTCAGACTCCGTTTATTCCCAACGGTGCGGTCGCCATTGACGGAGATACGATCGTCGAAGTGGGCCCCGAGCGCGAGCTCAAGGCCAAGTACCCGGATGCCGAGTACGTCGACGCCCAGGGCAACCTCATCATGCCCGGACTTATCAACTGCCACACCCACATCTACTCGGGTCTGGCCCGCGGCCTTGCCATTAAGGGCTGCAACCCCACCAACTTCCTGGAGAATCTTGAGCAGCAGTGGTGGAAGATTGACGACAACCTGACGCTCGACGGCACCAAGGCCAGCGCCTATGCCACGATTCTGGATTCCATCCGCGACGGCGTCACCACGATCTTCGATCACCACGCGAGCTTCTGCGAGATTCCGGGCAGCCTCTTTACCATTAAGGACGCCGCTCAGGAGCTGGGCATGCGTTCGTGCCTGTGCTACGAGGTTTCCGACCGCCGTGGCCAGGAAAAGTGCGATCAGGCTATTGCCGAGAACGCCGAGTTTGCCCAGTGGGCCGCCAAGGAGCGTCGCGATAACGACAACCACATGATCGCCGCAATGTTTGGCGGTCACGCCACCTTTACGCTGTCGGATGAGACCATGGATAAGATGGCCGAGGCCAACAACGGTCTGACCGGCTTCCACATCCACGTGTGCGAGGGCATGAACGATGTGTGGGATTCCCGCCTCAACCGCGGCGGCATCAGCCCCGTCGAGCGCCTACTGCAGCACAACCTGCTGGGTCCCGACACCATGCTCGGCCACTGCATCCACGTGACGCCTGCCGAGATGGATATCGTCAAGGAGTCCGGCACCTGGCTCGTCAACAACCCCGAATCCAATATGGGAAACGCCGTGGGCTGCGCCCCCGTGCTCGAATTCTTCCGTCGCGGCATCCCCGTGTGCATGGGCACCGACGCCTACACCCACGATATGCTCGAGAGCCTCAAGGTCTTCCTGATCATCCAGCGCCACAACGCCGCCATGCCCAACGTGGGCTGGTGCGAGGCCATGACCATGCTGTTCGAGAATAACGCCAAGATGGCCAGCAAGTACTTCGATCGCAAGCTCGGTGTGCTCGAGGCCGGCGCCGCTGCCGACGTCATCGTTATGGACTACAAGCCCTTTACGCCGCTGAGCGAGGAGAACATCGACGGCCACATGCTCTTTGGCATGATGGGCAAAAACTGCCGTACCACCATCATCAACGGCCGCGTCCTGTACAAGGATCGCGAGTTTGTCGGTATCGATGAGGAAAAGATTAACGCGTGGACCATGGCTGAGTCCAAGAAGCTCTGGAGCGCGCTTAACAATCGCACCTACTAATTCACAAGTAGATTCACGCGCGTCGGATGTTTCGCCGCATCTGACGCGCGTATAGGCGGCCTCCGCGGGGTCGCCGGCGCTGTGCTAGCGCTACACCGTATTTGCGCCCGCCGCGCGGTCTCGCCGGGCGTTACAGAGAGGAGCTCATTATGAGCGACATCATGAGGCCGATCCCGTTTTCGCAGCTGATGAACTGGATCATCGAGGAGCACAAGACTCAGGGCGCCGTCTTTGGCGTGCGCAAGATGGTCACGACCAACCAGGAGGGCGCGCTTCCCATTTTTGACGAGCGCATCGAGACCCCGTTTGGCCCGGCCGCCGGCCCCAACACGCAGCTTGCCCAGAACATCGTGGCATCCTATGTGGCCGGTTCCCGCTTCTTTGAGCTCAAGACCGTTCAGGTTATGGACGGCGAGGAGCTCTCCAAGTGTGTGAACAAGCCCTGCATCGTGGCGCAGGACGAGTGCTACAACTGCGAGTGGTCGACCGAGCTCGAGGTTCCGCAGGCCTTTGCCGAGTACGTGAAGGCATGGTTCGCCTGCCACCTGATCGCTCGCGAGTACGGCCTGGGAAGCCCGGACGGATTTGTCTTCAACATGTCCGTGGGTTATGACCTGGAGGGCATCAAGAGCCCCAAGGTCGATGCCTACATCGAGGGCATGAAGGATGCCAGCGGCTCCGACGTCTGGAACGAGTGCCGCGCATGGGCGCTTGCCAACCTGGACAAGTTTGAGCATGTCGACGCCGCGTTTGTCGAGTCCATCCCGGCACGCGTCTCCAACTCCATCACCGAGTCCACCCTGCACGGCTGCCCGCCGGCGGAGATCGAGCGCATCGCGACCTACCTCATCACCGAGAAGGGCCTCAATACCTACATCAAGTGCAACCCCACGCTGCTGGGCTATGAGTTTGCACGTCAGCGCCTCAACGAGCTGGGCTTTGACTACATCGTCTTCGATGACACGCACTTCCGCGAGGACCTGCAGTGGGCCGACGCCGTGCCCATGTTCGAGCGCCTGATTGCCCTGTGCGCCGAGCGCGGCCTGGAGTTTGGCGTCAAGCTGACCAACACGTTCCCCGTCGACGTGACGAGGAACGAGCTGCCCTCCACCGAGATGTACATGTCCGGTCGTTCGCTGTTCTCGCTGACCATCGAGGCTGCCCGCCGCATTACCGAGCAGTTCGATGGCAAGCTGCGCATCAGCTACTCCGGTGGCGCCACGGTCTACAACATCCGCGCCCTGTATGACGCCGGTATTTGGCCCGTCACCCTGGCGACCGACGTTCTCAAGCCCGGTGGCTACGAGCGCTTTAGCCAGATGGCCGGTGAGTTTACCGACCTGGACGGCAAGCCGTTTGAGGGCATTTCGCTCGAGGCCGTGACTGCGATCCAGACCGACTCGCTCACCAACCCGCTCTACAAGAAGCCGCTGCGTCCGCTGCCCGACCGCAAGGTCGCCGGCAAGAGCCCGCTTTCCGATTGCTTTACCACGCCGTGCCGCACGAGCTGCCCCATCCAGCAGGATATTCCCGCCTATCTGGCGGCCGTTGACGAGGGCCGCTACGAGGACGCACTCAACATCATCATCGAGCGCAACGCCCTGCCGTTCATTACCGGCACCATCTGCCCGCATCCCTGCGGCCGTGCCTGCGAGCGTGCGTTCTACGAGCCCGAGGGCGCCCAGATTCGCGCCAGCAAGCTCAAGGCCGCCCGCGAGGCCATGACCGCCGTGCTGCCCAAGCTGCGCGCCCAGGCCATCGCCAACGACGGCGAGCGCAACGTAGCCGTTATCGGCGGCGGCCCGGCCGGCCTGGCGACGGCGTTTTTCCTGACGCGCGCCGGCGTGCCCGTCACCATCTTCGAGGCTCGCGATTCGCTCGGCGGCGTGGTCCGTCACGTGATTCCCGAGTTCCGCATTGCGAGCGACGATATCTCCCACGATGCCGAGCTCTGCCTGGCCTTTGGTGCCAAGGTGCAGCTTAACGCTCGCGTGGATTCCATTGACGAGCTCAAGGCCCAGGGCTTTACCGACGTGGTCGTGGCCACCGGTGCCTGGATGCCCGGCTCTGCGGGCCTGGGCGAGGGTGCCGAGCTCGATGTACTGGAGTTCCTCGAGGCCGCCAAGAAGGGCGAGAAGCTCGAGCTGGGCGAGGACGTCGTGGTCATCGGCGCCGGCAACACCGCCATGGATGCTGCCCGCGTGGCCAAGCGCCTGGCTGGTGTGAAGAACGTGCGCCTGGTGTATCGCCGCACCAAGAAGCAGATGCCCGCCGACGAGGAAGAGCTTGATCTTGCTCTTGCCGACGGCGTTGAGTTCTGCGAGCTGCTGGCGCCCAAGGCACTCAACGGCGCCGTGCTGACCTGCGACGTTATGGAGCTTGGCGAGCCGGATGCAAGCGGCCGTCGCAGCCCCGTTGCCACGGGCGAGACCGTCGAGCTTCCCGCCACCACGGTGATCTGCGCCGTGGGCGAGGGCATCGATGCCAGTCTGTACGATGCCGCGGGCGTCGAGCACGACCGTCGCGGCCGCCTTGCCGCCACCTCCACCGGCGTTGAGGGCGTCTGGGCTGCGGGCGACTGCCGCCGCGGTCCTGCCACCGTGGTTGAGGCTATTGCCGACGCCGCCGAGGTCGCCCGTGCCATCGCCGGCGTGGACTTTAACAAGTACGCCGATTGCAACGAGCAGGCTGGCCGCGAGGACACCTGCTACGAGCGCAAGGGGTCGCTGTGCCGCGACAAGCGCAACTGCACCAAGACCCGCTGCCTGGGCTGCGGCTCGGTGTGCGAGGTCTGCTGCGACGTGTGCCCCAACCGCGCCAACGTAGCCATTAAGGTGCCGGGCCTGGCCAAGCATCAGGTCGTCCATGTCGATGGCATGTGCAACGAGTGCGGCAACTGCGCCGTGTTCTGCCCCTACCAGGAGGGCCGTCCCTACAAGGACAAGCTCACCCTGTTCTGGAGCGAGGAGGACATGGAGAACTCCGAGAACGAGGGCTTCCTGGCCGTGGACGAGGACCACTTTAAGGTTCGCGTCGCCGGCACGGTCCGCACCGTCTCGGTCGATGCCGTCAACACCGGTCTTCCCGAGGCCGTCCGCCTGACCATCAGGGCTGTGCGCGACAACTATTCGTACCTTCTTAAGAAATAGGCGAGTCTCTTATGGCCAAATCCATTCAACATAACGTGGCCTACGTTGCCTGCGGAAGCGGTTGCGCCTCCGCAGGCGGCGATGCCCGCTGCAGCGAAGGCTGCATTGGCTGTGGCGCCTGCGTCACGGCCTGCCCCCACGGCGCCATTGCGCTGGTCGATGGCATCGCCCGCGTGGACCGCTCCAAGTGCACAGGCTGTGGCCTGTGCGGCGTGGCGTGCCCGCAGCGCGTGATTGCCTTCGTCCCCGGCTACCAGAACATTCTGGTGCGCTGCAACAACACCGATAAGGGTGCCATTGCGCGCAAGGTCTGCGACACGAGCTGTATCGGTTGCGGTATGTGCGCCAAAAAGTGCCCTGCCGGCGCTATCCGCATCGAGGACAACTGCGCCCATATCGACGGCGTGGACTGCCTGTCGTGCGGCATGTGCGCCGTCGTCTGCCCGCATGGCGCCATCCACGACCGCACCGGCATCGCCGCCGGCGTGTAGAAGGGAATCACCATGGCACAGGAATTCACTTTTACCGTTAACGGTGTCGAGCACACGACGACGGAGAGTAAACCACTGCTGCGCTATCTGCGCGACGACCTGCACATTCACTCCGCCAAGGACGGCTGCTCCGAGGGCGCCTGCGGCACCTGCACCATCCATGTGGACGGTGCGGCCGTCAAGGCGTGCGTACTGACCACTGCTCTTGCCGCCGGCCGTAACATCGTGACCGTCGAGGGCCTGCCCGAGGACGTGCGCGAGGCCTTTGTGTACGCCTTTGGCGCCGTGGGCGCCGTGCAGTGCGGTTTTTGCATCCCCGGCATGGTCATGGCGGGTGCAGCGCTGATCGCCGAGGACCCCGAGCCCACCGAGGAGCAGATCAAGTATGCCATCCGTGGCAATGTCTGCCGCTGCACCGGCTACAAAAAGATTATCGAGGGCATTTCGCTGGCAGCTGCGGTGCTCCGTGGCGAAAAGCAGATCGACGAGGATTTGGAGCGCGGCGACGACTACGGCGTGGGCAAGCGCGCCTTCCGCATCGACGTGCGCAAGAAGGTGCTCGGCGAGGGCAAGTATCCCGACGACATCGACGAGCTCGATCAGCCGGGTCTGACCTATGCCAGCGCCGTGCGCTCCAAGTACCCGCGCGCCCGTGTGCTCTCCATCGATACTTCCAAGGCCGAGGCCCTGCCCGGCGTGGTGGGCATCCTGCGCGCCGAGGACGTGCCGGTCAACCAGGTCGGCCACCTTATCCAGGACTGGGACGTCATGATCGCCCAGGGCGATATCACCCGCTGCGTGGGTGACGCTATCGTGCTGGTGGTTGCCGAGGACGAAGCGACGCTCGAAAAGGCCAAGAAGCTCGTAAAGATCGATTACGAGCCGCTGGAGCCCGTGCGCAACATTGTCGAGGCCAGGACTGCCGACGCCCCACGCCTGCACGACAGCTTCTTTGCCTTTGGCAACACGGTGGAGCTCAAGGACAATGTGTGTCAGAGCCGTCACGTGACGCGCGGCGACGCCGCCAAGGCGCTGGCGGAGAGCGCATTCACCGTGACGCAGCGCTTTACCACGCCCTTTACCGAGCATGCCTTCTTGGAGCCCGAGTGCGCCGTGGCGTTCCCGTATAAGAACGGCGTCAAGGTGCAGTCGACCGACCAGGGTGCCTACGACACGCGCAAAGAGTGTGCCCACATGTTTGGCTGGGACAACGAGCCCGAGCGCGTGGTCGTCGAGACCATGCTCGTGGGTGGCGGCTTTGGCGGCAAGGAGGACGTGTCCATCCAGCACCTGGCCGCGCTCGCCGCATATAAGTTCCAGCGTCCCGTGAAGTGCAAACTCACGCGCGCCGAGTCGCTCGCGTTCCATCCCAAGCGCCACGCCATGGACGGCACCTTTACGCTGGGTTGCGACGCCGAGGGCAACTTTACCGGCCTAGATTGCGAGATCAACTTTGACACCGGCGCCTACGCGTCGCTGTGCGGCCCGGTGCTCGAGCGCGCCTGCACGCATGCCGTCGGCCCCTACAAGTACCAGAACACCGACATTCGCGGTTATGGCTACTACACCAACAACCCGCCCGCCGGCGCGTACCGCGGCTTTGGCGTTTGCCAGTCCGAGTTTGCGCTCGAGAGCCTGATCGACTTGCTGGCAGAGAAGGTCGGCCTGGATCCGTGGGAGATCCGCTACCGTAACGCCATCGAGCCGGGCGAGGTTTTGCCCAACGGCCAGATTGCCGACTGCTCCACGGCGCTTAAAGAGACGCTGCTCGAGGTCAAGGATGCCTACTATGCGCATCCCGGACACGCCGGTATCGCCTGCGCCATGAAGAACGCCGGCGTGGGCGTGGGCCTGCCCGATGCCGGCCGCTGCAAGATTCGCATCGAGGACGGCGTGGCTGTGGTCTATGCCGCCACGTCCGACATCGGCCAGGGCTGCAACACCGTCTTTTTGCAGGACGTTGCCGAGGCATGCGGCCTGCCGCTTCGCTGCATTGCCAACGGCGAGTGCTCCACCGAGAACGCTCCCGACTCCGGCACCACGTCTGGTTCACGTCAGACGGTTGTGACCGGCGAGGCCGTGCGCGGTGCCGCCTTCCTGCTGCGCGATGCCATGCTTGATATCGAGGCCGGCAAGTCTGCGCCCGCCGCTCCCGTGAATGCGCATGGCGACGGCGTCAAGATCGAGTACGACGACGGTCGCGCCTATCAGCTGCACACGCAGGAGCTCGTCGCCGGCCAGGGTATGCATCCTCAGGATCCCGCGGCCGCCATCAAGGCGCTCGAGGGATGCGAGTTTGGCTACGTGTACCTGGAGCCGACCGACAAGCTGGGCGCCGACGCTCCCAATCCCAAGAGCCACATCTGCTACGGCTTTGCCACGCATGTGGTCATCCTGGACGACAACGGCCACGTGAGCGAGGTCTATGCCGCGCACGATTCCGGCAAGGTGGTCAACCCCATCTCCATCCAGGGTCAGATCGAAGGCGGTGTGCTTATGGGTATGGGCTATGCGCTTACCGAGGACTGGCCGCTCAAGGACTGCGTGCCCCAGGCAAGGTACGGCACGCTCGGGCTGTTCCGTGCGCCCGAGATTCCGGATATCCACGCCATCTACGTGGAGAAGGACGAGCTACTGCCCGTGGCATACGGCGGCAAGGGCATCGGCGAGATCGCAACGATTCCCACGGCGCCCGCCGTACAGAACGCCTATCGCGCATTTGACGGCAAGCTGCGTCCGGATCTGCCCATGGTGGATACGCCCTACAGCCGCGCCCGTCGCCGCGGGTAGGGTAGAGCGTGGACGGCCATTGCTGATGGGCTGTTTGCGCTTAACACCAACTGCATATGCTGTGCCTTTGGCCTCGGCTCCATCGCGAACCGGGGCCCTTTGTTTGGAGTGGAAACTGCGTCCCGGATTTGGCGCTCAGAACGGGACACGCTTTCCGGATGGGATGCTTGGCGGAAACTACGGCCCAGTTTTTGGCTCCAGAACGGGATGCATTTTCCGGAACGGTCCACGTGCGGTGGTGTACCGCCCCTTTCGTGTGCGCCGCTTGTCGAATTACGTTATAGCTAGCTATATTATAGGAAGGTATAATATAGCTAGCTATAACGTAAAGGAAGGATGGCCCTATGTTTATCGGAAGAACAGTGGAAATGTCCGAGCTCAATCGACTGTATGGCACGGGCTCCTTTGAAATGCCTGTGATTTACGGCCGCCGTCGTGTGGGTAAAACGCGCCTTATCACAGAGTTCATCCAAGGCAAGAAGGCTATTTACTTTCAAGCCCGTCGTACCAATGCGGAGGCAAACCTGCACGGCTTTAGCCAGGCGATACTTGCAGACTCGGTTGGTGCTGCAGGCGTGTCGTTTCGTAGTTTTGACGAAGCGTTCGATGCATTGGCCACCATGGCTCGCACGGAACGTTTGGTTGTCGTGATTGACGAGTATCCCTATCTCGCCCAATCGAATCCCGAAATCAGCTCGTTGCTGCAAGACAAGATCGACCACTTATACAAAGAGACCAAGCTCATGCTTATCCTGTGCGGGTCGTCGCTTTCGTTTATGGAGGAACAGGTGTTGGGCTACGAGAGCCCACTATACGGTAGGCGTACGGCCCAGTTTAAGATCATGCCGCTCGATTTTACGACGACCCTCGGGTTGTGGCAGAGCATGGGTCGCGAAGACGCTGCAGTTTGCTATGGCATGACGGGTGGCATTCCTGCATATATCGAGAAAGTCGATCCTGCCGCACCGCTCAAGGACAACATCAAACGTCTTTTTCTTACTCCTACGGGCTATCTCTTTGAGGAGCCGAGTAACCTGCTATTGCAGGAGTGCCGCAATCCCGAGCAATATGATGCGATCGTGCAAGCAATTGCTCAGGGGCGCTCGAAGATCTCGGAGATTGCGAGCTCTACGGGAATCCCTGCGAGCAACGTAAAGAGCTATGTGGATAAGCTGGCGTCGCTTGGGATTGTCGAGCGCGAGCTGCCCCTAAACGAGACGAGTAATAAGCGAGCCGTGTATCTGCTGAGCGATCAGATGTTTAGGTTCTGGTACAAGTTTGTGCCGCAGAACATTGGGCTGATTCAAAACGATATGGCCGAGATGGCGTATAAGCGCATTGAGCCGCACGTATCGGATTACATGGGTACGGTCTTTGAGCTCATATGCAGACAATATGTGTACGAACTCGCGCGCGCGGGCCAGCTCGATGTGGTTCCGGCGAGCGTCGGGCGCTGGTGGGGGACGGATAATCGCACGCATACGCAGGAAGAAATCGACTTGATTGTTGACGATGGCGAGAGCACTGCTCTGTTTGCGGAGTGCAAATGGCGCAATGAACCGGTGGGCGAAGACGTGCTGCAAAAGCTCGTGCACCGAAGCGAGCTCTTTAGACGGCAACGAAAAAGCTATGCACTATTCTCAAAAAGCGGCTTTACGCAGGGATGCCGGGATGCCGCGGAGAGCAGGGGAGACGTCAAGCTGATCTCGTTTGCCGAGATGTGCGAGCGGAGATAACCAAGCGCGCTCTGATGTGATGCTCGGAATGGGTCGCGCTAAGGATGCCAAGCGTAAAACCTTCAATGAAAATGGCGTAAAAACTACATCTGTCATGGCGTAAAAACTACATTGAAAGTAGCGTAAAATCAGCATTGAGAATGGCGTAATTTCGCATATCGCGTGATAGAGAGGGACGGCCGTCTATGGATGCACCAAAGAGATTGACCCAAAAGGGATATAGGCCCCGGCTCATAGAGGAGCGCCTCGACACCCTTATGCGGGCGTTTGGCTGTGTGGAGATCAACGGCCCCAAATGGTGCGGCAAGACCTGGACGGCGCTCTCTCGCTCGGCGAGCGTCTCCAGGCTCGATGAGCCTGCGCAGCGTGCGGCGGCAGAGGTCGACCCAAGCCTGGCGCTCATCGGCGATGCGCCACACCTGGTCGATGAATGGCAGGAGGTGCCCGAGGTTTGGGATGCCGCCCGGCGTTTCGTGGACGCGAGCGGCAACGAACGGGGGACACTTTTGCTCACGGGCTCGACCGCGCTCAAAAGCGAGGAGCGCAGCCATGTTCGTCATTCCGGCACGGGTAGGATCGCCCGTCTGTCAATGCGCCCCATGGCCCTGTGTGAGTCGGGCGACGGCGAGCCGCTCGTGTCACTGGCAAGCCTCTTTAAGGGCGAGGATTTTGCCCCTCAGCGTCGCGAGAGCACGGTGGATGACGTCGCCCGCTGGTGCTGCAGGGGCGGTTGGCCTGCAAATCTTGGGCTTTCGGAAGATCTTGCGCGAGAGACGGCAAGCCAGTACGTGCACTCGGTGCTCGACGTCAACGTGCTGGACGAGGGCATGTCGCCCGAGCTTGCACACGGCCTTTTGCGAGCTCTTGCCATGAACGAGAGCCAGGCTGTCACGTACAAGACGCTCGTAAAGGACGCCTCGTACGGTGAGGCGGGCCCCGACGAGAGGACCATCGCTGCGTACTTGGACCTCTTCAACAGGCTCAAGCTGACCGAGGACCTGTGCGGATGGGAGCCGCCCATGCGCTCGAAGGCCCGCGTTCGCGTGCGCCCCAAGCGCTACTTCTGTGACCCGTCACTTGCGGCGGCGTTGCTGGGGGCTACCCCTGAGCGGCTGCTTGGCGATATGCAAACGCTGGGGATGCTCTTTGAGAATCTCGTCCTGCGCGACGTGCGCGTGTTCCTTTCCACCTACGGCGGTGTCGACAACAGTGTCCATTATTTCCGAGATGAGAAGGGCCTTGAGGTCGATCTGATCGTTGAGCACGACGGGCGCTGGGGAGCCATCGAGGTCAAGCTGAGTGATGCGAAAGCAGACGATGGAGCGAGAAATCTCAAGGCGCTGGAGAGGAAAGTGCTCTCCAATCCTGCCGCCCAGAATGCCGCGCCGGCGTTTTTGGCGGTCGTGGTTGGAAAGGGGAGCATTGCCTACACACGCGACGACGGCGTGGCGGTGATTCCCATGGCGGCACTTGGGGCGTAGTGGTTTTGCGGGCGTGCCGTGCTTCCTTTACCGAAAATCCATTTGGTAAACCAGATGCTCGCGGATAGAATAAAGTCGACGGCAGCCCAAGGGTGATAGCTGGGCAGCGCCGTTGCTTGGTCAAGAGGTCAGTGCCTTAATGGCAGCGACTTGTTATGCTTCGAATGCTGCTTGAGTGCCTCGGAAAGTTCGATAAGCGCCGTGAAGAGCGAGACCAAAGCAACCAAGAGCTCTACGAGCTCTGATGGGCCCGGGATGACCGCTGATTCAAGTCACCGGGCCTAAATCTTTTTCATGCATTTGAATAGAGCGGGCAACTCTCTTGGGGCCGTCTGCATGGCGTGTGCCTGGCGCATGGTATTGCGCCCCACTTTCATGTCCGCGCGGGCGCCTATCCTTACGGCAATGTAGCCGCCTATATAGTAAGCGGCAGGCAATGGAGAAAGGCCATAACCGTGTCAGCTGAAAAGACGCCGGGTATCTCGGCTATCGATACGACAAACTTTGCGCGCCAGATTGTGCTGGACTTTGAGTTTGCGCCGGTGCCAAAGCAGCGCCAGCGACGTGGGCTGCGCAATGAGATTATCGAGGTCGGCGCCGTCAAGCTCGATTACCACGGCAACGTTATGGGCGAGTTCTCGCAGTTTGTGCAGACGGAATTTACCGAAGGCGTTGCGTTTTCCGTCCGCGAGCTTACGGGGATATCGGCCGTGGACACTGCGATGGCCGATCCGCTCTACATGGTAATCAAAAGGCTCAGCGATTGGATCGGTCGCTACTCCGCACAGGTAGTTTGCTGGAGCGGGGCGGACCGTCGACAGCTTTTGACCGAGTGCCAGGCAAAGCACATCGATCTTTCCGCATTTCCTACGGACTGGGCCGACCTGCAGGCGTTTTACACCTCGATCATGGACGTGGGCAGCCACGGGTGCGTCTCTTTGAGTGACGCGGCGACGTGGTTTGGCATCGAGTTTGACGAGTCGACGGGTCACGCCCACAGCGCCCTTGCCGATGCGCGCGTGACCGCCAAGCTGCTCAAGCAGGTGATGGACGGGGACTACCGCGTGAGCCCGCGCGCCCAGGAAGTCCGCCAGCGGTGGGGGATGGGCGAGCGAGCTCAGACGCGCCTTTCTAGCAAGTGCCCCGAGCTGGGCGACCTGCTGCTGAAGCTGAAGGCGGCGGGAAGGTAGGGGGCAGACGGCCATCCGAAGGCGTCTGATCGGCGGCCCCTCGGGGCTTGCCCGTATCGTAGGCAATGCGCCGAATGCTCGCCATCGAAATTAATCGATGGCCTATTACAGACTGTAATGGGCTTGAGCCATCCCGGGGAAATTGCCGTGTGACCTATAATGTTTGCAACAGTTAAATGCGCTTTTTGCAATTGTGCAGATAGGTTTTGCTATGGTTTTCGATAAAGAGGCTTCGTTCGAAGAAGCGGTCATAACCGTGCTGAAGCAGCACGGCTGGGACGACGCGGGAGGTGTGCTTCGCTATCCCACCGAGCAGGACCTCATCGACAACTGGGCGAAGATTCTGTTCCAGAACAACGCCGACATAGACCGCCTGAACGGCTGCCCGCTCACCCAGGGCGAGATGGCGCAAGTCATCGAACAAATCGAAACGCTCAAGACCCCGCTCGCGCTCAACGGGTTCATCAACGGAAAGACCGTCGCCGTCACACGCGACAACCCCGACGATGTGCTTCACCTGGGCAAGGAGGTGAGCCTGAAGATCTATGATCGTCAGGAAATCGCAGCTGGCCAGAGCCGCTACCAGATAGCTCAGCAGCCTGTCTATCCTGCGAAGAGCAAGATCTTGAACGACCGTCGCGGAGACTTGTGCCTGCTCATCAACGGCATGCCGGTCATCCATATCGAACTCAAACGCAGTGGCGTGCCCGTAAGCCAGGCCACCGGTCAGATTGAGAAGTATGCCCACGAAGGCGTGTTCACGGGGCTCTTTCGCCTAACGCAGATCTTCGTGGGGATGACCCCAGACGAGGCGCGCTATTTCGCCAACCCTGGCACGGGCGCGTTCAACCCGAACTTCTTCTTCCACTGGGAGGACTTCAACAACGAGCCCGTCTGCGCAGGTGACAAGCCTGGTACTGACGAGTGGAAGCGCTTCACCTCCACGCTGCTCTCCATTCCCATGGCGCACCAGCTTATCGGCTTCTACACCGTAGCTGACAGCGCGGACGGCTGCCTGAAGGTTATGCGCAGCTACCAGTACTACGCCGCCGCGGCCATCTCGGACAAGGTCCGCAGGTGCAAATGGGATGAGCCGCGTCACAGCAGCACGCCAGGTCGCCCAGGCGGCTACATTTGGCACACCACCGGCTCCGGCAAGACCATGACGAGCTTCAAATCTGCCCAGCTCATAGCCGACTCGCGCGACGCCGACAAGGTACTTTTTCTCATGGACCGCATCGAGCTGGGCACGCAGTCGCTCTCTGAGTACCGCGCGTTCGCCGACGACGCTGACGACGTGCAAGGGACCGAGAACACGCAGGTGCTGAAGTCGAAGCTCGCGAGCGACGACCCCAAGAACCGCCTCATCGTGACCTCTATCCAGAAGATGAGCAACGTGAAAGCCGGCGAGGGTAGAATCACCCAGGCGGAGCTCGACCGCCTGGCCGGCAAGCGCATCGTATTTATCATTGACGAGTGTCACCGATCCACCTTCGGCGACATGCTCCAGGACATACGCCGTGCGTTCCCCAACGCGCTATTCTTCGGCTTCACAGGTACGCCGATTCTCGACGAGAACCAGAAGAAGGGCTCCACCACCGCCATGGTGTTCGGCGAGTGCCTGCACCGCTACAGCATCGCAGACGGCATCCGCGACGGTAACGTCCTGGGCTTCGACCCATATATGGTGACGACCTTCGACGACCACGACGTGCGCGAGGCCGTTGCCCTCGAACAGGCTAAGGCCTCAAGCGTCGGCGAAGCCATCTCCGACGAGCGCAAGAGCAAAGTCTTCTACCACTACATGGACCAGGCAAAGGTCCCCATGGGACCGATGGTCGACAGCGCCGGCAACCGCATCAAGGGCATCGAGGATTTTCTCACCCGAGCCCAATACTGGCCCGACACCCCGCACCACGGAAAGGTCGTAGAAGACATCCTGCGCCGTTTTCCAGTGCTTTCCCACGGCAACAAATTCCATGCAATCTTGGCGACGAGCTCCATCCCGGAGGCGATCGACTACTACCGAGCCTTCAAGGAATGCGCCCCGCAGATGAAGGTGACCGCCCTTTTCGACCCGAGCATCGACAATAACGCCGGCTCCACGGTGAAGGAAGATGCTCTGGTCGAGCTCATAGAGGACTACAACAAGGCATATGGCCAGGAGTTCACCATCCCCACGTGGCCCGCCATGAAGAAGGACATCTCGGCGCGTCTGTCCCACAAGAAGCCCTACGTCAACGTCGACTCCAATCGCAACTCCCGCATCGACCTGCTCATCGTGGTGGACCAGATGCTCACGGGTTTCGACTCCAAATGGCTCAACACGCTTTACCTCGACAAGGTCATCGACTACGAGAGCATCATCCAGGCGTTCAGCCGCACGAACCGTCTGTTCGGCCCCGACAAGCCCTTCGGCACGATCCGCTATTACCGTCGTCCCCACACCATGAAGGGCTATATCGAAGCGGCAGTGAAGCTGTATTCGGGAGACCGCCCACTCGACATGTTTGTCCAGAAGCTCCCGGACAATATCGCGCTGATGGACGCGCGGCTACAGGAGATACTTATGGTGTTCGAGGCCGCGGGCGTTGCCGACCTCTCGAAACTTCCCGCATCGCAAGAGGCCAGGCGCAAGTTCGCCAAGGAATTTGTCGAGCTCAACGAGTTCCTCGAGGCCGCGAAGGTGCAGGGCTTCACGTGGGACCAGGATACCTACGAGTTCGAGGAGGAACCGGATAAGGGAGGGCGACGCGGCGAAACTCACTTCGTGCAGCCGGTCATCGACGAACGGACCTATCTCATCCTCGTGCAACGCTACAAAGAGCTGTTTGCGGGAGGAATCGGCCCCGGAGGCGCCCCGGAGGCGCCTTACGAGCTCGATGGTCATATAACCGAGATTGACACGGGGCTCATAGACAGCGACTACATGAACGCGAACTTCGTGAAGTGGCTGAAATGTCTTGAGCGAGATGACGAGGGGCTCGCCGCCGCGCGCGAGGAGCTCCACCGATCGTTCGCGTCCCTAAGCCAGGACGACCAGCGCTTCGCCGAGCTGTTCCTTCACGACGTCGAGCGAGGGGACGCCGCCTTGGAAGACGGCATGACGCTGAGGGATTACATCACGTCCTATGCCCGCAAGGCGAAAAACGCTCAGGTCGAGCGAGTCGTCGGGGCGCTCGGCATAGACGGCGAGCTTCTTGCCACCATGGCTGCGCTTGACCTGTCGGAATCGAACATTAACGAGTTCGGGCGCTTCGACGATTTGAAGGACTCGGTGGACAAGGTGCGCGCCAAGGCCTTCTTCGAGCAGAAGGAAGGCAAGACGCTCCCTCTGTTCAAGGTGAACACCCGTGCGGCGGCGCTGTTGAAGAAGTTCATCCTGGAAGGCGGCTTCGACATCGACGAATGAGCGGCGATTTTGAGCAGGCGAAATCGAGAGTTTGTCAATCCGAGGGGGCGTATGTGACCATGCGTCCCCTCGTTTCATCTTGGGAACAGCGTAAGTTGGGAGACTGCGGGACAACCTATGGCGGTTTGAGCGGTAAAACCAAAGAGGATTTCGGTCACGGCAACGCAAGGTTCATCCCGTATACCAACGTCTTCGATAACCCACTGACTGACACGAAGCGACTTGAGGCAGTCGAAATTGATTCGAGCCAAAACAAAGTTTCGTACGGTGACGTGTTCTTCACTGTGTCATCTGAAACGCCGGATGAAGTCGGAATGTCCTCTGTTTGGCTCTCTGACCAGGAAGATGTTTACCTCAACAGCTTCTGTTTTGGTTACAGGCAAGATTCAACGTTCGACCCGCATTACCTTGCCTATATGCTCAGGTCATGTTCGATGCGTTCCAATCTTACTCTACTGGCTCAGGGAATCTCTAGGTTTAACATCTCCAAAAGCAAGGTGATGGAATTGAGCGTTCCTGTTCCTTCTGCGGTAGAGCAAAAGCAGATTGGCCAATACTTCGCCAAGCTTGATTCTCTTATCACCCTTCATCAGCGTGAGCCACCTCACACGATGAAAGAGGGTAAAAATGCTAATCGGCATCAATGAAGAATCTCTTTTCTGCGATTACTACTCCCAATGGATTAATGTCTATAAAGAAGGGGCCATCCGTGAGGTCACCATGGGAAAGTATCGGCTCACGCAGTCTTGGCTCGCCAAGCTGATTCCAGACCTCAAGATAAAAGATCTCGACCGGACTTCGTACCAGCAGCTCATCAATGCTTACGCAGAGCATCATGAGCGGCAGACAACCATGGACTTTCACCATCAGCTTAAGGGGGCGATCCTTGACGCAGTTGACGAAGGGCTCATCCCCCGCGATCCTACGCGCAAGGCTATCATCAAAGGAAAACAGCCGCGTGCGAAAAAGATCAAGTACCTCAACCAGTTTGAGCTTCATGCCATGCTCGGCGACCTTGACTTATCAGGCGGGCCGAGTTGGGATTGGCTCATTCTCATAGTCGCTAAAACGGGCCTGCGCTTTTCCGAGGCCCTTGGGCTTACTCCCGAAGACTTCGACTTTGCTCATCAAACGCTCTCGGTGAACAAGACCTGGGATTACAAGAACGGCGGCGGATTCGTTCCCACGAAAAACGCTTCATCAGTGCGGAAGGTTCAACTTGACTGGCAACTCATCATGCAACTTTCTGGGCTGCTCAAAGACCTTCCGCCAACCGAGCCCATATTTGCGAAGGGAAAGGTCTATAACTCGACAGCTAACAGCGTTTTGACGCGCCACTGCAAGAATGTTGGCGTGCCTGTCATATCCGTCCATGGGCTGCGGCATACGCATGCGTCACTTTTGCTGTTCGCCGGTGTCTCTATCGCCAGCGTATCCCGAAGGCTCGGCCATGCAAGCATGACCACCACTCAGGAAACCTATCTGCACGTCATTCAAGAGCTCGAGAACAAGGACATTGATATCGTCATGAGGGCTCTTTCGACTCTAATTTAACCTGTATCAGCAAACCGTGGCTCACGCTGATGAAGGGTGATGAGGTTGTCAAGAATGGCAAAGTAATTGCCAATCAGCTTTTGCTCTTGTTGCTGATCAGGAATGGACAAAACTGTGTCAAAGAAATCATCGGGAGCAATATTCAAAAGCCCATGATTGCGAGCACCCTCAGCTGCAATCAATTGCACCGATTTATACCAACGATTTGTTTCGTAATAAGTCACCAAAAAATCCGGATCAGCATTGATTAAATCGAAGCAAATATAGAGCGTCGAGACGCAGCCTTTATCGTAATTGACCAGGCGTTTTATTGCGCCCCAAGGGCTATCGTTTGAGGTACTCTTGTTGTAAGCGAATTCACCTTTTTTCAGAAGGTAGTAGCCGCTCATATCCTTGCTCGCTACCTGATTGTTAAAGAACGTCCTTTGGTCAACCAACCCATACTGTGCCGAAATGGTTAAAGGCAGGTCGGATTCGTTGCCGTCGTTCTTACGGGTAATTCGCCGCGCAATTTCCCCCAACTTACGCTGTTCCCAAGAAAGATACCCGTATAAGCCACGGTATTGGCACTTACGCTGATGAAGGGTGATGAGAGTGTCGATGCTGCCCAAGCATGCCGAGATGATGCGCTGTTCTTCGACTGAAGGAGGCACAGTAGCTTCGATTTCCGCAAATCGTTCGTAGCGCAACGTTTGCGTATCTTTCGAGTTGCCTTGCGAATCGCAAAGATATTTATACAACATCGCAGGCTGTTTCAGCAGATAACCAAAACATGCGGAATCGAGCTCCACACAAGGTCTAGCAACGACATAAGCGGGGCTTACGATGCCGTTGTAGCGACTCGATCCAACCGCACCTTGCCACATGCGCATGCTGTTATAGACAATATCGCCTTTTCGAACCACCTTGTAATTGGCAATACTCGCCCCAGGATTTGTATCCCTATCAGATTCAGATGCAGGATAAATGCCATTTGAAACACTTACAGAAAGAATCTCTTCTATAGCCGAGCGCGCATCACTTTCATTGAAGAGCTCCCCCAACTTACGCTGTTCCCAAGATGGAGTCGTTCAATCTGGATAACCGCTTGGGAACAGCGTAAGTTGGGAGATGTCGCCACTATTGTGGGCGGCGGCACGCCGAGCACCAATAACGATGCGTACTGGGATGGCGCTATAGACTGGTATTCGCCCGCCGAATTAGGTGAGCAAGTATACGCCGACAGAAGTGTTCGAAGGATAACCCAGGCTGGTTACGATAGCTGCTCGGCAACATTGCTTCCAGCTGGTAAAACAATTCTCTTCACAAGTCGTGCGGGCATTGGCAATACAGCGATTCTTCGCAGGTCAGCATGCACAAATCAAGGCTTCCAGTCTTTAGTCGTGAACGATGATACCGATGTGTACTTCGTCTACTCCATGACCGACCAAATCAAGAAGTTCGCTGAACAGAAGGCTTCTGGATCAACCTTCCTGGAGATATCTGGAAAGGGTCTGGCGGCCGGAGAATTCGCCTTCCCTTCAAAGGATGAGCAGACTGCAATAGGGTCTATGTTTAACCAACTCGACTCCCTCATCACCCTTCATCAGTGACAGTCTAATGGCAAGGCGCACAACATTATTATTCTCAGTAGAACGAAAAACCGCCAACTCGACATAGCGAAATCGGCGGTTCTGGGGCTCGAAACTAGAGGCAACTCACGAAAGTTATTAAACGAACATCCTATCCAACAGCGATTTCTTGATATTCCTTAACAGCTCAAGCTTACGCTGATGAAGGGTGATGAGACGGTCAAGCTTAGCAAAGTAGTCGCCAATTTGCTGTTGCTCGACGGTGCTTGGCATATGCAAAAGCATGTCCTTGATCTTGCCAAAGTCAACACTTTCTACGGTTGTTCCAGTCTTGCCAAACTCAAGCAGCAATTCCTTGTTATGCGAAATAAAGAACTGAAGTAGCCATTCTCCACAGCACTCGGACTGGGGCAGAATGACGCGAATATCCTGGTTAACGGTTGAAGGTTTGCGCAGTTCAGCCACCGGAAGGGTATGGCGAAGAATCCCGCTCCTCGTTACCATTACTAAAGATCCAGCAGGGTAAAGAGTCAACTCTTTTGCGCCCTTCTCAGTTATTTGGGTCGTAGTTCTATCAAGATAATTAGATTTCACGTCCTGGGACGTAACCCACAGCACGTATCCATCTTCATAGTTATCGGGATCTGCCATTGGCGGAGTATGCCCGCCGCCAAACGTCGCTACTTCACTCAGCTTACGCTGTTCCCAAGGGTCAGTGAAACCCTCGAAGCGGATTTCGGGTTCGGTCTCGCCGGGTTTCGGAAACATCTTGTCGAGCATCGATTTCTTCACCGTGCACAGTTTGTCGTACTTACGCTGATGAAGGGTGATGAGGGAGTCGAGCTTGGCAAAGAACTGGCCAATTTCTTTTTGTTCTCTACCGTCTGGAATAGTGACTTCTGCGCTCAATAAGTCTTTGTTGTAAAGTCGCTTAATCGTGCTGCCCTCTAAGCCCCATTCAATTTGAGAGTATAAAGGCTTGAGAAACGCATCGTTCAATCTGTGATCATGTTCGAGCCAAACAATGTTTGAGTCTTGAAAATATGCCTTTTCACCTTGGTATTCAACAACCCGCCCAATACTTCCTGCAGCCGATATCAATAACGTACCCGGGGCTGGATACGGATAGGTACGCTTGAAGTCTTCAAACAGCTCATCGGAGATGAAGGCATCTGGATCCGCACCGAAAGTTCCAATCTTAAAGAACGGAACATCGCCCTGCTCCGAGGTTTGCTCTTTGTAGATGCGCTTACACATGGCAACAGAACCAAATTCCCCCAACTTACGCTGTTCCCAAGGGTCAGTGAAACCTTCGAAGCGGATTTCTGGGGTATTTTGTTTCTCTGCCATGCTACTCACCGCCCAACAGCTTGCGCAGCTCGGCGATGCCCGCCATGTCGTACTCGTTGCCCCTAAGCTGCCCCAGCATGTCTGCCAGCTGGTTTTCTGCATCATCTATCTGGTTGCACACGTCCGAGTAGGTTGTCGCGTATTTGGCGTTGAGCGCAGAAACCTTCGCGATGAAGTCGCTCACAATGGCTTCGGGAAGGGCCAGAAGCTCAACCTGCAGCGGCTCTATCCACTTGGCGGTCAGCAGATCGTCGCACTGGGCGTCGGTCAGGCCTTCGATGACCTTCTTGGTAGTCTCCTCAAGAGCCACTCTCGCTTCCTTGTTCGCCTTCTTGAGACTTTTCTCCTCATCGAGTAGCGCCTGCGCACGAACCAGACCTTGCTCGAAATCGTTTTCAGGGTGCTTTCCGATAGCCTTCACAGCCTTCTTGAGCTCAGCCGCCACAAACGAACCTTCGTCGTTGACGGCAGCAGAGGATCCCTTGTCCTCCTCGTCGAAGCTTTCGAGAATCTCGTCTATCTCCTGCGATATCTCGCTTAGGCGGGAATCACGGGAAGTGATCTCCTTGACGTCTTCGGCAAGCAGGTGCTCTTGCACAAGCGCAAACGGCAGGATGCGGCCAGCCCAGCCGTCCTGCACCTCGACGTCTTTGCCGTTCTTCTTCTTGACCACCAAATTCGGGTCCACCTTGCGCACAGCGCCTTTCCCCTCGGTCTGGATGACCTCCAGGTCGCCGGAAATTCCCACCCAGGCATCGTCGAGCGCCTGGTAGGCGTCGTAGCCGTCGATCAGGGCTGTGCCCGCCAGCGCGTCTTTCAAAAGCGCCGCGATGGCCTCTTCCTCCGCCACGGTATCGACTTCGGCGGCAGCGTCTACCAAGCGGCTTCGCAGCGTGGCCGGCAAATGGCTTATTGCATCACGATAGCCGCCCAAGAAGGTGCGGACGTCGGCGTTTTCCTTCGCCACTTGCGCAACGTCGTCGGTCGCGGGCGCAAGACACGAACCATCGGCGTCGCGGTAGAGTTGCCCTTTGAGGCTCGGCCATACTTTCCAGTAGCGTTCGAGCGCGTCGACCTCGGCCTTCGGCACGCCGCCGAACATGGTGGCGTACACGTCCCAGCTTTCGGCGGCCGCGCTCGAGTCCACGTAGCGCGGGATGTTGAGGTTATAGTCGTTGGCGCGGATCTCGTCGATGGGAACCAGGCGGCTGAACTTGTCGACGGTCGCGTTCGTTGTCACGGCGTCAACGATACGCTTGATGTCACTTGCTCGCAGCTTGTTGTTCTTGCCCTCTTTCACGAAGTGCTTGGAGGCGTCCACCACCAAGACGTCGCTCGTCTCGCGCTGCTTGCGCAGCACCATGATGATGGTGGGGATGCCCGTGCCAAAGAAGATATTGGCAGGAAGCCCGATGATTGCCTGAATATGGCGGTTCTCCACCAGGTTCTTGCGAATGGCGCCCTCCTCGCCGCCGCGGAACAGCACGCCGTGGGGCAGGACGATGCACATGATGCCGTCGGGGCGCAGGTGGTATAGGTCGTGCAGCAAAAAGGCATAGTCGGCTTTGGACTTCGGCGCCACGCCGAACTTGAAGCGCGGGTCGAGCTCCTTGTCTTCCGAATCCCAGTTCTGGGAGTACGGCGGATTCGACACCACGGCATCGACGAACAGCGGGTCGTAGGTCTCATCCTTGTTCTCGACGGTGTCGAACCAGGGCCAGTCGTCTTCGAGCGTGTCGCCATTGCGTGCCACGATGTTGTCGGGAAGAATTCCACGCATGACTAGATTCATGCGCGTGAGGTTGTAGGTGTTTTCCTTGAGCTCCTGCGCATAATACTTGATGGAGTCCGGGTCGCCGTTGCGTCGTGCCACGGCTTTGCCGATGTTGATAAGCAGCGAGCCCGATCCGCTCGTGGGGTCGTAGATGGTGATGTTCTCGCGTCTGGCCAGGTGCCACGAGACTATCTCGCTCATGAGCATGGAGACTTCGTGCGGCGTATAGAACTCGCCGGCTTTCTTACCGGCGTTGGCGGCGAAGTTGCTGATCAAGTACTCATAGATGAAGCCAAGCACGTCGTAGTCCTGGCGACCGTCCATCGGGATGTCCTTGATGAGATAGATGAGGTCGCGCGCGGCCTTGGACTGGCTTCGTGCGTCGGTGCCGAGCTTGGAAAGACCGGTCTGCAACGTGTCGAAGATGCCGTCGAAGACGCGCTTGCGGGCAGGGTCGATGTTGCGGCTAAAGGCAGAGAGGGCGTCGCGAACGTTCGAAATCTCGAAGTCGCCGCCTTTGGCGACCCAGGTGGAGAAGAGGTTCTCGTAGGCGATGAAGTATCCGCACTCGCCCTTGACGAACTCGACCGTTTCTTCGTCGTCTTCCACGAGGCTCGGCAAATCCTCCTCGGCGAAATCACGTGCCTTCAGGCGGGCGACTTCGGTCTCGGAGAGGAACTTGTAGAAGATGAAGCCCAGGATGTAATCCTTGTATTCATTTGCCTCGATTTTCGAGCGCATCTTGTTGGCGGATTCCCATATCTTTGATGCCAATTGCTGCTTGTTCATCTAGTTTCCCTCGCTTCGATAGACTTGGTTGAGTGTTTTTCCGTCGTCGCTTACCCATTCGGTCCAGCCGTTCTGGCTGCCGCCGAGCACGAACACCGCCGCGGCGCTGGGCGTCGGGCACTCGAGATCTTCGGCGAGCTCTGCGATGCCGCTCGAATCGCCGAAGATTTCCCTGCGCGCGGCCGCGACGCCCGCGTTTTTCAACACGGGCCTCGAGAGGTTCACTTTCGAGCCAGCGAGCACAGTGAAGTGCCCGGTGGCCTTGTTGTAGCGCCCCGCCCCGCGTATACCGTTCTTCTTCGTGTGGAAGACCGCCGCCGCACCCGCCGGACCCTGGTCGACTCTGTCGAGGTCGTACCCCAGAGCTGCCATCCTGAAGAGGATCCTCTCGTGCAGACGTTCGACGGCCTCTTCCTTGTACGGGTCGACGTAGGGCTTGGGCGTCGCCGAGTTGTCGGTCTCGTACGAGCCGTGGGTGCGCACGTAGTCGATGGCCTTCGCCTCGAGAACGTCCAGTGCGTCCCTGCTGATGTTCTGATCGTCATCGAGGAACATGACGGCCTTGTTCCAGAACTCCTTCTTCGCCTTGTGCGCGTCGAGCCGGGCGATGCCCTGGGTCGTCTGCCCCGCGTAGACGCGGCTCACGTTGCCGTGGTCCTCGTCGAGCAGGTAGTATACGCCGCGCTGCGGGATGCTCGGCAGCGACTTCGCCTCGGCGAGGTCCTCCCTCGGAACGACGACGGTCACAAGCGACTCGCCGTCGATGCGGCAGATGCGGATGCGGTCCGGCTGCGCGTCTATGAGCTGGACGGTGAGAGTCTTGACCCGGATCATGCTCACGCCCCCTTCTTCGCGAGCTCTTCGATCATGCAGGTGCGCACGAAGGCGGAAAAGCTCATGCCCCGCAGGGCCGCTTCCTCTTTCGCCGCGTCGCGCAGGGTGTCGGGGATGCGCAGGGTCACGGAGACCTGGTCGCCGTTCACCAGGAAGCTCCTGATCTCCGTCTCGTCGGGATTGCTCTTGATGAGCTCCTTATAGCTGTCAGGCATCTGCGCTCCCATCGCTCGAAATGCAATACAAATGCGTTTATAGAATTATAGCGTTGCATTGCTGGTGACTGTTGAGGCGAACGGGTGAACGGTCAGGCATGGAATCAAGGAGTCAGGCAGGGATAATCCTGCCAACAACGCTGTTGCGGTCTCGCGTGGCGGGTGCGTTCGTCTACGCACCCGCGATTCCACGTGCCACGCTCAGCAGCTCGTACTCCCTCTGGCTCCACTGGTGCAGCTCGGCCGCGCGCGGCGTCGCGGCACAGGTCCAAAAACACCTCGGCTCCCTCGCAGAAGCACTCGCGGGCAAAGGTGCCCGAGCCGCTTGCGATGCACGCGCTGCCGGCGAAGAGCTATCGGCTAGACGATTCGCGCGGACAGCGGCTAAAGCGGACGTGTGATAAATCGATAATTGATGAGAACGAACACATGTTCGTTTATATGGTAAGATATATGCCAGCGGGAGCGATTTTATTCGATATCGTTCTTGCCGGCACTTTTTAGTTCCGCATGCTGTCGGCGCGGGCTTCGAATTCAGAGAGGGCGATTGCAATGCTATACGAATTTAAATAGATCTCTAATGCTTGATTAAGACCATGTCTATGTCAAAAGACATACAAAAGTGTTAGTCTTTTGACATGAAACACTTTGATGAAATATTCGAACTGGCGGCAGATGGCTACGGCATCGTGACTGCTGCGCAGGCACGCGAGATTGGCGTAACCACCGGAGAACTGAGCCGATGGTGTGCCACTGGGAAATTGATGCGCCGAGGACATGGGGTGTACAAGCTCACCCAATGGGTTCCGACGCCCCGTGACGTCTTTGCGGAGGCAGTGGCTCTTGTTGGTGACGAGGGTTTCCTGTGGGGCGAATCAGTGCTGTCTATGCACGCACTTGCACTTGTTGATCCTCGTGCCGTGACCGTGGCAACACCAAAGCGTGTTCGCCGCAAACTGCCAGCTTGGATAAAAACAGTGTCCGCTCCAGAGAATGCGAAAACGACGTTCTATGAAGGAATCCCTTCTCAATGCGTTGCAGATGCGATTGAGGCTTGTAAGGGGTCCGTTATGACCGAACGCCTCATCGAGGCAACCAAGCACGCTCAAGCCGAGGGCCTTATTACCTCCAATGAGCATGAGAGACTGATGAAGGAGCTGTCGTGAAGGAAGTCAAGAAGCCAACCAGCAGACGTAACCTTGACATAGCGATAGACCGACTCTGCACTGATTTGGGCGAAGAACCGGGCCGCGTTAAAAGGCTCATTGCGGCCGTTGTTGTTGGGCAAATGCTACCCGATGGAGCCGCAAAGGGTGGAAATGCCCTGAAGATTCGCTTTGGGAAGGATGTCACGCGGTTCTCGCGCGACCTTGATACCGCCAGGGCATCCTCACTGAACGATTACATGACGAAGCTTGAAGATTCGCTCACTATAGGCTGGAACGGATTCTCGGGTGCCATTGTTCCGAGGGAGCCCGCATCTCCGAAGGGAATTCCAACTCCTACGTCATGCGTCCGTTCGAAATCAAGATTGCCTACAATGGTAAATCGTGGATGACGCTGCCGCTTGAGGTCGGTCATAACGAAATCGGCGACGCCGACGATCCCGATATGGTTTCCTCGCCTGAAGCTGCGGCAATATTGAAAGGTCTCGGGTTTCCCGAACCGGGGCCGGTTCCGTGCATGAGGCTCGAGCATCAGATTGCCCAAAAACTTCATGCTGCGAGCAGCCCCGGCAGCGAGCGCGCCCATGATCTGATAGATCTCCAGATTGCAATTTCCAACGGGGAAATTGATTACCTAAAAACTCGAGAGGTCTGTATCAGACTCTTTGTGTATCGTGCGGAGCAGGAGTGGCCTCCAATGATCTCGAGGGGAGTGGGCTGGGACTCACTGTATTTCTCCCAGGTGGAAGGACTAAACGTTTTGCCGACTGTCGATGATGCCGTGGCATGGGCGAACGACTTGATTGCAAAAATCGATTCTGCTCGTTAGTGACACTGCTGAGATCTCTCGCTTACGCCATAGCAACCCCACGCGCAGCACTCAGCAGCTCATACTCCCTCTGACTCCACTGGCGCAGCTCGACAGCCTCGACGGCATCGCGGCATAGATCCAGGAACACCTCGGCGCCCTCGCAGAAACACTTGCGGGCAAAGTCACCCGAGCCGTTCGCGATGCACGTGTCGTCTGCAAACAGCTTCCAGCTAGACGGCTCGCGCGAGTCGTCTCCGAGCAGCTGAATCTGCAGTACGTGTGGATTGTCGGCAGCGCAAAGCTCTTCCTCGAGTTTCTGCACCGTAAAGCGCATCTGGCGGGAGAGGCTGCTCTTGGTCATGGCCGAGGCGTAGCCATTTGGCTTATCCAGAAGATGAATGTGATTCGGTTTGACGACCAGATTGTGGAAGTTGCGCTCACTGCGCACGGAGAAATTGTCCATACGGACTCCTTTCATCGATGTTGGCAGGGCCACCGTGCCTCTTGGCCGGTTGGCGTCGGGATCGTGGAGCCAACTCTCTACCCCGACTCTGGATAAAACGCGCCCACTCCTTGCGGGCACGATGGAGTCTATCGGCGCGCGCGGACAAAAATCAACCCCGTGCGGCAATGAGCGCACGGGGTTGATTTGGTCTACGACCCTCATTTTTGGCATTTGTTATTCGTCGTCCCTGTCGTTGGGGTCGCCCTTGAGGATGTTGATGTCCAGATACTCGTTATCGTCCTCTTTTTGCTGGGTCTCCGACTCCGCTTGGGTGGGGCCGGAGAACAGCCGGAATCCCTCAAACGCAATGACACCGAGCAGGGCAATGACAATGGCGATAAAGGCAACCTTGACTGCCTGCGGAAATTCCGAAAAACGCAGCGCCTTTTCCTCGGCGTAATAATCGGCGAAGCGCTCTTCGCCCGTGCTTTTGGTATACGCCGGTGCGGACGCGGCCTCCGGGTCATATTCCGGTGCAGGTGTGGCAGCGTACGGATCGTTGAGATAATCGCTCGATGCGGTGCCATAATCCTCGGTCTCGATGCGATCGGTGCCAGCATAGCCATCGGAATAATCGGAATATGCCGCACCGCCCTCATAGTCCGCGGCGCTCGTGTTGGCGGCAAAAAGCGGGTTAACTGGAACGTCGAGCGCCGGCATGCCGGTAGAGGTCTCATCCAGATCGGCTGCAGCCCAGGAATCGTAGGCAACCTGATGGGCAACGGGCTCATCGAGCCTTGTGACCGGAGACTTGCGTGCCGCAGGAACAGGCAACTGCTGGGAGCTGTACATAACGGTGCTGTCGGCCGATTTGCTCCGCGTCGCCGCAGCGAGAAATGCCGCCGTCTCGGACGGGTCGCTTGCGGGGCGGGGAGTGGGCGTGGGCGCCGAAATGGGTGCGGGCGTAGACGCGGGCGTCGAAACAGGCGGCTGCGCAGGAGTCGGCGCAGATGCGGGCTTAGGCGCAAGTGCGGGATTGGGGCTTGACGGGCGAGCCCCACCGCCCATGAGTTCGTCGGCGGTCCACGGGCGATCATCCATCACGTCGTCAAGGCTCAGCGAAAACAGGTCGTCTTCGCCCTCATCGAACATGCGGTGCACATGTCCACCAATTGCCGGAATCAATCCGCGACCGGTGCATGATGCCTTGCTCAACGCCATTCTGTTCCACCCTTTCGAAATACTAATGACATCGATTATATGGAACTTTCCAAGCGGCTCGGTCTTGGATTCATGCTTTCCAGAACTCGCGCCCAAAAGGGGAGGGGCAATCTAGGCAAGTGCCTACTTGTCGTCGGCCGCCGCCTTGGCCTCATTGAGGTAGCTATAGAAGCTGTACTTGGAGATGCCAAAGAACTCGCAGGCGCGCTCGCTCGACTTGGAAATGAGGAAGGCGCCGCGACGGTCGAGGTAGCCAATGGCGCGAATGCGCTCATCTTTGGTCATGAGCGCCGCGGGCTTGCCCACAAACTGCTCGCACTCGTGCAACAGGTCCTCGAGCAGGTCGCCGATGTTTTTGGTAATGGGCTCGGGCTCGGTGTAGCCCGTGCCGCCGGTGCCGGTAAAGGCATCGAGCGAGCGCTCAAAAGCCTTCATGAGCGTAATGTCAAAGTTAATGCCCAAAATGCCGACGGGCTTGCCCTCGTCGTTGCGGATAAAGATGGTCGAGGACTTGAGCAGCTTGCCATCGGCGGTTTTGGTGAGGTATGGCTCGCGGTCGTGCACGTCGGCGGTGCCCTCGTGCATGGACTCAAGCACAATATGGCTGGGGCCGTCACCCAGTTTGCGCCCGCTGACGTGGCCGTTTTCGATCACTACGATGGAGTGGTCCACGTCCTCGGTCTCCAAGTCGTGGACGACGACTTCGCAGTTGGGGCCAAATTGGAGCGCCAGGCCGTGTGCAAGGCGCTTATAAAACTCAATCTGTGCGGGGGTCATAGGTGCCTTCCTAAAAATTAGTTTGGGCTCACTTTGCCATAAACCCCACTTGTTCGCAAATAACGAAAGCGTCGCTGCGTTATGTAACCGTTCGTCGGCGAAAAGGTACCGATTACGGCAACAAACAATTTGTTAGGTTTTCCAATCAAAAAGTGTGATAGAACAGTGCTAACAAACTTTTTGTTTGGCATCCACATAAAAGTTCAGTCGCATGAATGGGAATGGGCTGAAACGCGTATGCGGGGGCCGGCAAGAGAGAACTTAAGGAGTTCACCGTATGGCCGATAAGATCCAGTGGGCGGGCAACACGATGCCCAAGAGCGATGACAAGCACTTGGGAATCATGAGCCTCGACCACGTGAAGAAGGCCCGCGCCTTCCACCAGTCGTTCCCCCAGTACACCGTCACTCCGCTTGCCCGCCTGGACGGCCAGGCCGCGCGCCTGGGTCTGTCCAACCTGTGCGTTAAGGACGAGAGCTATCGCTTTGGCCTCAACGCCTTTAAGGTTCTGGGCGGTTCGTTTGCCATGGCCAACTACATTGCCGACGAGACCGGCAAGGACGTTGCCGAGTGCACCTTCGATTACCTGACCTCCGATCAGCTTGCCAAGGACTTTGGCCAGGCTACCTTCTTTACCGCCACCGACGGCAACCATGGCCGCGGCGTGGCATGGGCTGCCAACAAGCTGGGCCAGAAGGCCGTCGTGCACATGCCCAAGGGTTCCACCAAGCCCCGCTTCGATAACATCGCCGCCGAGGGCGCCACGGTGACCATCGAAGAGGTCAACTACGACGAGTGCGTGCGCATGGCCGCCGCGGAGGCCGATGCCTGCGAGCGCGGCGTCATCGTTCAGGACACCGCCTGGGAGGGCTACGAGAAGATTCCGTCCTGGATCATGGAGGGCTACGGCACCATGGCTTCCGAGGCTGCCGAGCAGCTGCGCGAGATGGCCATCAACCGCCCGACGCACGTCTTTGTTCAGGCCGGTGTAGGCTCGCTGGCCGGCGCCGTGGTGGGCTATTTCACCAACCTGTATCCCGATAATCCGCCCACCTTCGTCGTGGTCGAGTGCGCGCCTGCCGCCTGCCTGTACAAGGGCGCTGCCGCCGGCGACGGCGACCCGCGCATCGTGGACGGCGACATGCCCTCCATCATGGCCGGCCTGTGCTGCGGCGAGCCCAACATTCTGGGCTGGGATATCCTGCGCAACCACACCACCGCCTTCGTGTCCTGCCCCGACTGGGTCACCGCTCGCGGCATGCGCACCCTGGGCGCTCCCGAGAAGGGCGACCCGCGCGTCATCTCCGGCGAGTCCGGCGCAGTGACCACCGGCCTGGTCGAGACCCTCATGCTCGATCCCGAGTACGCCGAGCTCAAGGAGCTCATCGGCCTGGACAAGACGAGCTCCGTGCTCTGCTTCTCCACCGAGGGCGACACCGATCCGGAGCAGTACCGTCGCATCGTCTGGGAAGGCGAATACCCCACTTGCTAATACTGGGCGGAGTAAATAGGTATCGCTCCGCCACCTCACAGGTAGATTCCTTCGTTTGAAAGGTTATGAACAATGGCTAAAGAACTCGATTTCGACGCTATCAAGGCTGCTGCTGAGTCTCATCGTGCTGACATGACTCGCTTCCTGCGCGCTATGATCTCCCATCCCTCTGAGTCTTGCGAGGAGGGTGAGGTTGTCGCCTGCATCAAGGCCGAGATGGAGAGCCTTGGCTATGACGAGGTCAAGGTCGACGGCCTGGGCAACGTTATGGGCTTTATGGGCGAGGGCGACAAGATCATCGCCATCGACTCCCACATCGACACCGTCGGCATCGGCAACATCGAGAACTGGGATGCCGATCCCTATGAGGGCTACGAGACCGACGAGATCATCTACGGCCGCGGCGGCTCCGACCAGGAGGGTGGCATGGCTTCTGCTACCTACGCTGCCAAGATGATGAAGGACATGGGCCTCATCCCCGAGGGCTACAAGATCATGGTCGTCGGCACTGTCCAGGAAGAGGACTGCGACGGCATGTGCTGGCAGTACATCTACAACAAGGACGGCATTAAGCCCGAGTTCGTCATTTCCACCGAGCCCACCGACGGCGGCATCTATCGCGGTCACCGCGGCCGCATGGAGATCCGCGTCGACGTTCACGGCACCTCCTGCCACGGCTCCGCTCCCGACCGCGGCGACAACGCCATCTACAAGATGGCCGACATCATCGCCGACGTCCGCGCCCTCAACAACAACGGCTGCGACGAGTCGACCGACATCAAGGGCCTCGTCAAGATGCTCGACCCCAAGTACAACCCCGAGCACTTCGAGGACGCCCGCTTCCTGGGCCGCGGCACCTGCACCGTCAGCCAGATCTTCTACACCAGCCCCAGCCGCTGCGCTGTCGCTGACTCCTGCGCCATCTCCATCGACCGCCGCATGACCGCCGGCGAGACCTGGGAGTCCTGCCTGGACGAGATTCGCAACCTGCCGGCCGCCAAGAAGTACGGCGACGACGTGAAGGTCTCCATGTACATGTACGACCGTCCGTCCTGGACCGGCGAGGTCTATGAGACCGAGGCTTACTTCCCCACGTGGATCAACAAGGAGACCGCTCCGCACGTCAAGGCCCTCGTCGACGCCCACAAGGCTATGTTCGGTGACGAGCGCATCGGCTGCGAGCCCAGCATGGACAAGCGCACCGGTCGCCCGCTGTGCGACAAGTGGACCTTCTCCACGAACTGCGTTTCCATCCAGGGCCGCTATGGCATCCCCTGCGTCGGCTTCGGCCCGGGTGCCGAGTCTCAGGCTCACGCTCCCAACGAGGTCACCTACAAGGACGACCTGGTCACCGCTGCCGCCATGTATGTGGCTGCCCTGAACCTCTACGATCCGAGCCAGGCCGATGGCGACGCCACCGTGTTCCGCGCCGGTCTGACCAACAACAAGATCGATTAGTCCCATTCTTCGATTTTGTTGAGCCGGGGGCCGCTTGTGCCCCCGGTACCCCCTGTTGACTTGGGGCCCGCGGTCGTTATCTCCCATGCTTCCTCGACGGTGGCGGGTCCTCGTCATAGTGCTCTGCATGTTCTAGCCACACGCGCATGCCGGAGCGCATCTACCCATTACCATCATTCGCATCTTTGGAAAGGACACATACATGGACGCTAAGTTTACCGAGCTCGTCGAGCAGCTGAACGGTCTCGATTTTAAGGGTATGTACGGCAGCGACTTCCTGCACACCTGGGACAAGACCACCGATGAGCTCAAGGCTCTCTACATCGTCGCCGACGCCCTGCGTCAGCTGCGCGAGAACAACGTCTCGCCCAAGATCTTCGACTCGGGCCTTGCCGTCTCCCTGTTCCGCGACAACTCCACCCGTACGCGCTTCTCCTTCTCTAAGGCCGCCAACCTGCTCGGCCTTGAGCTGCAGGACCTGGACGAGAAGAAGTCCCAGATCGCTCACGGCGAGACCGTCCGCGAGACCGCTACCATGATCTCCTTCATGGCCGACGTCATCGGCATCCGCGACGACATGTACATCGGCAAGGGCGACGCCTACATGGCCGAGGTCTCCGAGTCTGTCCAGCAGGCCTACGAGGACGGCGTTCTGGACCACCGTCCCACGCTCATCTCCCTGCAGTCCGACTCCGATCACCCCACGCAGTCCTCTGCCGACATGCTCTACCTCATCAACGAGTTTGGCGGTCTCGAGAACCTCAAGGGCAAGAAGGTTGCCGTCACCTGGGCCTATTCGCCCTCTTACGGCAAGCCGCTGTCCTGCCCGCAGTCGCTGATCAGCCTGCTGCCCCGCTTTGGCATGGACGTCACCCTGGCTCACCCCGAGGGCTACGACCTCATGCCCGAGGTCGTCGAGCGCGCCAAGGGCTACGCCGCCGAGTCCGGCACCTCCTTTAAGCAGGTCAACACCATGGCCGAGGCCTTCGAGGGCGCCGACATCGTGATCCCCAAGAGCTGGGCTCCGTTTGCCGCCATGGAGAAGCGCACCAACCTGTACGCCGAGGGCGACGACGCCGGCATCGCTGCGCTCGAGAAGGAACTGCTCGCTCAGAACGCTACGCATCAGGATTGGTGCTCCACGACCGAGCTCATGGAGAAGACCGCCAACGGCCAGGACACCATCTTTATGCACCCGCTGCCCGCCGACATCTCCGGTGTCTCCTGCGAGCACGGCGAGGTCAATGCCGACGTCTTCGACATGCACCGTGTGGGCATGTACAAGGAGGCCAGCTACAAGCCGTACGCCATCGCAGCCATGATGTTCCTGCAGAAGGTTGCCGATCCCGCTGCCGCCCTCAAGGCCCTCGACGAGCGCAACACCGCCCGTTGGTTCCAGGCCTAAAGCTGGGCTGAGAAATGGCTAAGCGTATTGTTGTCGCCTTGGGCGGAAACGCCCTCGGTGCCAACCTTCCCGAGCAGATGGAGGCCGTCAAGACGACTTCCAAGGCCATCGTCGACCTGATCGAGGAGGGCAACGAGGTCGTCATCGTGCATGGCAACGGTCCCCAGGTGGGTATGATCGCCAACGCGATGGCCGAGCTCACGCGCTCTAACCCTCAGAAGTACATTCCCTGCCCGCTGTCCGTCTGCGGCGCCATGAGCCAGGGCTACATTGGCTATGACCTGCAGAACGGCCTGCGCGAGGAAATGCTCGACCGCAATATCGACAAGGGTGTCGCCACCGTGCTCACCCAGGTCGAGGTTGCGGCGGACGACCCGGCCTTCGCCGATCCCGTTAAGCCGATTGGCCCGTGGATGAGCGAGGCCGAGGCCAAGGAGCTGGAAGCCGACCGCGGCTACCAGTTCATCCACGACGAGAAGCAGGGCTTCCGTCGCGTGGTGGCTTCGCCTAAGCCCGTGAACATTGTCGAGCTCGACACCATCAAGTCGCTCGTCGAGACCAACCACGTGGTGATCTCCTGCGGCGGTGGCGGTATCCCCGTCACCAAGGCCCAGGGCAACCACCTTAAGGGCGCTGCCGCCGTCATCGATAAGGACTTTGCGGCCGAGAAGCTCGCCGAGCAGCTCGATGCCGATGCCCTGATTATCCTGACGGCCGTGGAGAAGGTTGCCATTGGCTTTGGCACCGACCACGAGCAGTGGCTCGACACGCTGACCGCGGCTGACGTAAAGCGTCTGTCCGAGGCCAACGAGTTCGGTCGCGGCTCCATGCTGCCCAAGGTTCAGGCTGCCTCGACGTTTGCCGAGAGCAAGCCGGGCCGTACGGCGCTCATCACGCTGCTCGAGAAGGCGCGTGACGGTCTTGCCGGCAAGACCGGTACCACGTTTACCGGCGACGCTGAGTAGGCATATCTGCACCATTGAGGAGGGTGCCCTGCGTCGCGGGGTGCCCTCCTTTGTGCTATGGAGAGCTGGGGAGCGCTTGCTGGAAAACTGGCGCGTGCCTGTTCCGACGGAGTGTGAGCTTGGTATGGTGGGTATAGCAACTATGGTGTCCAAGGCGGCCAGGGGAGGTTTGCGGAGATGAAGCTCGGTTGCGTGATTATGGCCTCGGGCGAGGGCAAGCGGTTTGGTTCCAACAAGATGCTCGCCGATATCTATGGCAAGCCGCTGATTGCCTGGACCATCGACTCGGTTCCCAGAGGCTTTGACGTCGTGGTTTCGACGCGTTGGCCCGAGGTCGCTCAGATTTGCGAGGACAAGCATTGCCCGTGCGTGCTGCATGACGGTTCGCTCAGGAGCGAGAGCATTCGTGCGGGTCTTTCCTGGGGAGCCGGGCGCAACTGGAAAGGCTGCCTCTTTTTGCCGGGCGACCAGCCACTCGTGAGCTCGGATTCTTTTAAGGCCATGGTTCGTGCATTTGACGAGCGCGACTGCAAACATCCGGTGCGCTTGGCGTGCAATGGCGAGCCCTCGAGTCCGGTGCTCTTTCCGGCGCAGCTGTTCGACGCGCTTATGCTTCTCGAAGGCAAAGACGGCGGAGGCTCGATTCTCGGGGGTCGCACCGACATTGCGCTGGTCGAGGCGCGTGCCTACGAGCTGTGGGACGTCGATACCGCCAAGGGACAGCAACGCATAACGGAGCATATCGCTGCCTGCTCGTATTTTGATCGCGTGGCAAACTGTATTAATCAATAAGGAGCAACATGATCATCATCAAAAACGGCGCGCTCGTGACGCCACAGGGACTTCGCCGCGCCGATCTTGCCATGGAGGGCGATAAGATCGTGCGGATTGCCGCGGCTATTGAGCCGGGCGCCGACGATACCGTCGAGGATGCCGCGGGCTGCTGGGTGTTTCCCGGCTTTATCGACGGCCACACGCACATGCAGTGCTGGACCGGCATGGATTGGACAGCCGATAGCTTTGAGACCGGCACGCGCGCGGCTGCCTGCGGTGGCACCACGACCATCGTGGATTACGCGACGGCCGATCGCGGCGTGACCATGCCCGATGCCTTGGCCGAGTGGCATCGCCGCGCCGACGGAACCTGTACGGCCAACTACGCCTTTCATATGGCGCTTGCCGAGTGGAACGGCCGCAACCGCGCCGACCTCTCTGCCATGCGCGAGGCGGGCGTGTCGTCGTTCAAGACCTACTTTGCCTACGACCATCTGCGCCTGGACGATGCCGAGACACTCGAGGTGCTCGAAGAGCTCAAACGCGTGGGCGGCATGCTGTGCGTGCACTGCGAGAACGGCACGCTGGTGAACGCGCTTCAGAAGCGCGTGTTTGAGCAGGGGATTCATGGACCCGAGGGCCATGCGCTCAGCCGCCCGGATGTGTGCGAGGCCGAGGCCGTGAGTCGTCTGCTGTATCTGGCGCATCTTGCCGGCGACGCCCCGGTTAACGTGGTGCATCTCTCGACCAAGCTGGGGCTCGAGGCCATCCGTGCCGCCAAGGCGCGCGGGCAGAAGAATATCTATGTCGAGACCTGCCCTCAGTATCTGATGCTTGACGATACCTGCTATCTGGAGCAGGGTGAGGACGGCTTTGCGGGCGCCAAGTATGTGATGAGCCCGCCGCTGCGTCATGCCGGCGACCGCGCGGCCCTGCGCGAGGCGCTTGTGGCCGGCGAGATCGATACTATCGCGACCGACCACTGCAGCTTTAACCTGCATGGGCAAAAGGACCGCGGGCGCGACGACTTCCGTGCGATTCCCAACGGCGGGCCCGGTGTGGAGCATCGCCCCGTCGCGATTGCCACGAGCTTTGAGGGACAGCTGGGCCCCGAGGATCTGTGCCGTCTGATGAGCGAGAACCCGGCGCGCGTCTTTGGCATGTATCCACGCAAGGGCTGTCTTGCCGAGGGCGCCGACGCCGATGTGTGCGTGTGGGATCCGAGCGCGCGTTGGACCATCAGCGCCGCGACACAGCATCAGGCCGTGGACTACACGCCGCTCGAGGGCTTTGAGGCGCATGGCCGCGCCAAGGCCGTGTTTGTGAACGGCGTGCTGGCGGCGCGCAACGGCGAGCCCACCGGAGCCCAACCCGGCCGCTACGTCCCCCGCTAGCAGCAAGGATGCTGTGTCCCCCTCCGCAGTTGCGGTGAAATACGGACTGTTTGGCCGCCTGACGGCCGCAAACAGTCCGTATTTCACCGCAACTGCGGAGGGTAGGGCTGGCTACTTGAGGCTGGTGGCGATGATGGGGCGGTCGAGGGCTGCCTCGAAGCAATCTGCCGTCGTGGGGTCGGCCAGCGTGTCGGCTTGGTTGAGCATGATGCGGGCGTTGTTGAGGTTCAGCATCCGCAGCTCGGCATCGAGCGTCTGGGCGACCCGCTCGGGGGTAGTGATGTCGGTGGGCTTGCAGCCGCAGCGCTCGCAGAAGAGTTCGGGGCGGTGGACGACCTCGTCGACGGGCTTGCCGAACCCCGAGGCGCCGACGACCCAGATAACGTTGGCCGTGCCGGGGGGAATCACCGGCTCCCAGGCGGCGTGCGCCTTGAGCGGGAGCCGCTTGCTGCCATCTGCCTCGGCCAGCACGTAGTCAAAGCGCTGCGCCAGCTGGTCGAGCGGCTCGGCGGGGGAGGAGAGCTTGCCAGTCTCCGGATCCAAGACACCCGCCTGGCAGATGCTTCCGCGCACAAGGCCCGCGCAAGCTTCGCAGGTGCAGCCGGGCGCGTGCAAAGCCCCCGGTCTCCAGGGCGCGGCGTCCAAGCGGCGGCTCGACCCGTCCCACGGCACGCCGGCGACGGGAAACATGTGCGTGGTGGTGCAGAGGAGCACGCGGCCGCCGGCGCGCATGAGCTCAAGGCCCAGCGTCCTCAGCAAGGTCGACTTGCCGCCACTGCCGATAATCGCGGTAATGCCCGGCTCGATTTTGAGCGCGGAGGCAAGGTCGCCGCTAACCGTTTCCATCTGTTCACCGCCGTATAATACTGTGATAATAAATAATCATCAGAGTAGCGGTCGAACCGCTTTTGCTCTGCTCAAACCGTAGCACAGGGAGGTGCCCCGGGAATGCTCGTTTATGTTCGCGGCGCCGGCGATATCGCCACGGGCGTCGCCGCTCGCTTGGTGCGCGCTGGCGTGTCGGTTGTCATGGCCGATATCGCGGTTCCCACGTGCATCCGCCGCACGATCAGTTTTTGCGAGGCCATTCGCTTAGGCGAGGTCCAGGTTGAAGGCATTCGCGCTCGCCTGGCGCAGACGCCGGCTGAGGCGCTTGCGATTGCCCAGGCGGGGGATGTTGCCGTCGTGGTGGACCCCCATGCCAAGATGCTCGATGAGCTTAAGCCCGCCGCCGTGGTCGATGCGATTCTCGCCAAGCGCAACCTGGGCACCACGCGCGACATGGCGCCTGCCGTCATCGCCGTGGGGCCGGGCTTCACCGCACCAGTCGATTGCGACGCCGTGGTCGAGACCATGCGCGGGCATTTCCTCGGCCGTGTCATTACCCAAGGCTCGCCCCAGCCCAACACGGGCGTGCCGGGCATTATCGCCGGCTATGGCAAAGAGCGCGTTATCCACAGCCCCGCCGCCGGCGTGTTTCGGTCCGATTGCGCAATCGGCGACATCGTGAGCGCCGGTGACGTGATTGGCTACGCGGGCGATACGCCCATGTGTACGCAGATCGATGGCTGTCTGCGTGGGCTTTTGGCGAACGGCGTGCAGGTGACCGAGGGCTTTAAGTGCGCCGACGTCGATCCGCGCGGCGACGCCAGCTATATCAACTATATTTCGGACAAGGCGACGTCGGTCGGCGGCGGCGTGCTCGAGGCGCTCGCCATGCTCACCGACGTTTTTAGGGGATAGGAAGCGGCAATGGAAAAGCTCGATGTTGTGAATGCGGCACTTACCGCCCTGCGTGCTGGCGAGACGTGCGAGCTCGTGGTCGTGGCCGGCACGGCGGGGTCGTCGCCGCGCGGTGTGGGCGCCTGGATGACCGTCTTTGCCGATGGCGGCCAGGCGGGCACTATCGGCGGCGGCAAGATTGAGCTCTTTGCGTTGGATGAGGCGCGCGACCTCCTGAGCGCGGGGCAGTCGCGCCTGGTCCGCTACACCATGGGCGGCGAGAATTCCGACACCGGCATGATCTGCGGCGGAGCCATCTGCCTGTGCTACCTGCATTTGGATGCGACCCAGGCGCCGTTGTTCCAGGAGATTGCCGATGTCTTGGCCTATCGACGCATCGGCGACTTTGTCATCGACTTTGAGCCGTTTATCGCGAGTGCGCTCGAGGGCGATGTGGCCGAGTGCCATGGCGAGGAATCGCGCCGTACCATTGCCGGCTGCCCCGAGCTTTCGCTGGTGGAAGAGGGGAGCAAGGTCACCTACACCAATGCTGCCTCTGAGATCCCCGCGGCGCACGTCGAGACGCTCTGCCCCGAGGGCCTGACCTATATCTTTGGCTGCGGCCACGTGGGTGCCGCGACGGCGCGCGTGCTCACGGCGGCGGGCTTTACCGTCGTGGCGTGCGACGATCGCCCCGACACGTTGACGCCCGAATGGGTGCCCGGCGTCTGCGACCGACGCCTGGTCGACTACAAGAACCTGGGCGAGCAGTGCCCCATCGGTCCGCGCGACCTGGTGGTCGTCGCCACGGCGGGTCATAAGTCCGATATCGACGTGGTGATTCAGGCCATGCGCGCCAAGCCCGCCTATCTGGGCTGCTTGGGCTCGCGCCGCAAGACGGCCTTTGTGCGCGCCCGCCTGGAGCAGGAGGGCTTTACGCAGGAGCAGATCGATGAGCTGCACCTGCCGATCGGCGTCGCCATCGAGGCCGAAGACCCCGAGGAGATTGCCATCTCCATCGCCGCCGAGATGATCCACCTGCGCCGCACCCAACTCGTCCCCCGCAAGCGCTAACCTCATTCCATTTAATAAGTTGCGGTGAAATAGGGATTGTTTAAGCCTGATAGGCCGCCAAACAGTCCCTATTTCACCGCAACTGCTTTTGGGGGATCGATTTGTGCGGGGGAGTTGTGGAGTTGTGCAGGCAGACGAGGTTTTTCTGGAAATACGCCCCTAATGCGCGTATAGTACCGATTGTTTTGTCGGCTCCTGCTGCGTCGAGTCCAAACCGCGAAATGCCATGAGCGGCGCGGATGCAGCCAGGAGGCACGAGGACAACCCATCGTGGCCACGCCCCGTGCTTAAAACCCCAAGAAGGAGTGAACAATGGCAGAAGAGAAGTATGTGCCGCGTCTGAAGACCAAGTACAACAACGAGGTCAAGCAGCAGCTTCAGGACAAGTTCCAGTACGAGAACGTCATGATGATCCCTAAGTTTGAGAAGATCGTCGTGAACATGGGTGTCGGCGAGGCCGCTACCGATTCCAAGGCCATCGACGGTGCCGTGCGCGACCTGCGCGCCATCACCGGCCAGCAGCCGATGATCACCCGTGCCCGCAAGTCCATCGCTACCTTCCGCCTGCGCGCTGGTATGCCGATCGGCTGCAAGGTTACCCTGCGTGGCGACCGTATGTGGGAGTTCTTCGATCGTCTGACCTCCGTCGCGATCCCCCGTATCCGCGACTTCCGCGGCATCTCCGCCAAGAGCTTCGACGGCCGTGGTAACTTCTCCATGGGCGTCACCGAGCAGCTCATCTTCCCCGAGATCGACTTCGATTCCGTCGATCACCAGCGTGGTATGGACATCACTTTCGTGACCACCGCCAACACCGATGAGGAGGCCAAGGCCCTTCTGGACGCCTTCGGTTTCCCGTTCAAGAAATAGGTTCACCTGCCCTATGAGCGCCGTTCCCACAAGGGGGCGGCGTTTGGGGCGAACAATACTCTATGTGAGGAGGATATAAGTGGCTAAGACATCGATGATCGTCAAGTGCAATCGCAAGCAGAAGTTCTCTACTCGTGAGTACACGCGCTGCCAGCGCTGCGGCCGTCCGCACTCTGTGTACCGCAAGTTCGGCCTGTGCCGTGTCTGCTTCCGTGAGCTTGCACTCAAGGGCGAGCTTCCCGGCGTTAAGAAGGCCAGCTGGTAAGTCACTACCAGCGTTTCAAGCATCAGTTTGGAACAGGGAAAACGCGCTAGTTAGGCTTTGCCGTTAAGGGCGGCGAAGAACCAAGAGCACGTGTTCATCAAGAACGAAGGAGAATCTGTATGAACCTTACAGACCCGATCGCAGATATGCTTACGCGCATCCGTAACGCTAACTCTGTGAACAAGGCCACGGTCTCCATGCCGAGCAGCAAGAAGCTCGTCGAGATCGCTCGTGTTCTGCACGAGGAGGGCTACATCGAGGGCTACGATGTCGAGGACACCGTTCCCCAGAAGACTCTGCACATCACGCTTAAGTATGGTCCCAAGAAGGCTAAGGTCATCAACGGCATCCGCCGCATTTCCAAGCCGGGCCTGCGTAAGTACACCGGCGTTGCCGACATGCCCCGCGTCCGTGGTGGCCTCGGTACCGCCATTATTTCCACCAGCCATGGCGTCATGACCGACCGCGATGCTCGCAAGCACAACGTCGGCGGCGAGATCATCGCTTACGTCTGGTAATTCGCTCGGTAGGTAGAAGGAAAGGAGATCACCGTGTCTCGTATCGGTAATAAGCCTGTCCAGATTCCCGCCGGAGTCGAAGTGGCAGTCAACGGCAACAACGTTGTCGTCAAGGGCCCCAAGGGCCAGCTCGAGCTCGATGTCTATGAGAAGCTCGCTATCAACGTCGAGGACAACGTCCTCACCGTTTCCCGTCCCGACGACGAGCGTGAGACCCGTGCCCGCCACGGCCTCACCCGTGCCCTCATCCACAACATGGTTGTTGGCGTTTCCGAGGGCTTCGAGAAGAAGCTCGAGCTCGCCGGCGTCGGTTACCGCGTGCAGCAGAAGGGCAAGAACCTCGAGTTCTCCCTGGGCTTCTCGCACCCCGTGATCGTCGAGGCTCCCGAGGGCATCACCTTCGAGGTTCCCGACAACACCCACGTGAACGTCAAGGGTATCAACAAGCAGCAGGTCGGTCAGATCGCCGCTGAGATCCGCGGCCATCGTCCTCCCGAGCCTTACAAGGGCAAGGGTATCCACTACGTTGGCGAGCACATCCGCCGCAAGCTGGGTAAGGCCGCCAAGTAGTCGTAACCGACTCACTCGCATAAGACCAGCACCCCGTCAGGTGCTGGCAAGATCAACCTTTTTAGGAGTTTACGTATGAACAAGCATAAGGCGAAGCTGGAAGGCCTCAAGCGTCGTCAGCGTCGTGTGCGCGGCAAGGTCTCGGGTACCGCCGAGCGTCCGCGTCTTCGCGTGACCCGTACTAACGCCAACATCTATGCCCAGATCATCGACGACAGCAAGGGCTCCAGCCTGACGCTCGTCTCCGCCTCGACCCTCGAGGCCGAGTTCAAGGGCACCCACACCTCGAACAAGGAGGCTGCGGAGAAGGTCGGTCAGCTCGTTGGCAAGCGCGCCATCGAGGCCGGCATCACCAAGGTCGCCTTCGATCGCGGTGGCCGTATCTACCATGGCCGCGTCAAGGCCCTCGCCGACGGTGCTCGTGCCGCCGGTCTCGAGTTCTAGGAGGTATGTAGCACATGGCTCGTAATCAGAAGCAGCAGCGCGAGGCCTCCGAGTTCGAGGAGCGCGTCGTTTACATCAACCGCGTGTCGAAGACCGTCAAGGGTGGTCGTCGCATGAGCCTCGTCGCTCTCGTCGTCGTTGGCGACGGCAAGGGCAACGTCGGCGTTGGCATGGGCAAGTCCGCCGAGGTGCCCCTGGCCATCTCCAAGGCGTCTCTCGATGCCAAGAAGAACATGTTCCACGTGCCGGTGACCGAGCAGGGCACCATCCCGCACGAGGTTCTCGGTCACTTTGGTGCCGGCCGCATCATCATCAAGCCCGCTGTCGAGGGTACCGGCGTTATCGCCGGCGGCGCTGTGCGTCCCCTCTTCGAGCTTGCTGGCATCAAGAACGTCCTGTCCAAGTCCCTCGGTACCGACAACGGCCTCAACATCATCAAGGCTGCCGTCGAGGGCCTCAAGGAGCTCTCCAGCCCTGAGGACGTCGCGGCTCGCCGTGGCCTGACGGTCTCCGAGATGTTCGTCGGTAAGGAGAACTAAGCATGGCTGACACCATCAAGATCAAGCAGGTCCGCAGCACCAACGGTTGCAAGCAGGACCAGGTCCGTACTGTCCGTGCCCTCGGTCTCCACAGGATCCGCGAGGTTCGCGAGATTGCTGACAACGAGTCCGTCCGCGGCATGATCTTCAAGGTCAAGCACCTTGTCGAGATTGTAGAGGAGTAGCAAATGCAGCTTCACGATCTTACTCCCGCGCCCGGTTCCACCAAGAATCGCAAGCGCGTCGGCCGTGGCAATTCTTCGGGTCACGGCACCACTTCTGGTCGCGGCCAGAAGGGCCAGGGCTCTCGCTCTGGCGGCACCAAGGGTGCCGGCTTCGAGGGTGGCCAGACTCCGCTGGCTATGCGCCTGCCCAAGCTTCCGGGCTTCCGCAACCCCCGTCGTATCGAGTACACCGCTGTTAACGTTGAGCGTCTCGAGCGTAAGTTCGAGGATGGTGCTGTGATCGACGGTGCCGCTCTTAAGGCCGCTCGCATCACCAAGAGCGAGTTCGAGCCCGTCAAGGTGCTCGGCAATGGTGAGCTCACCAAGAAGTTCACGGTCAAGGTCGACAAGGTCAGCGCTTCTGCGCAGGCCAAGATCGAGGCCGCCGGCGGAAAGGTCGAGCTGCCGTGCTAAATGGTCTTAAGAATGCTTTCCGCATCAAAGAATTGCGCGAAAAGATTCTTTTTACCATAGCTATGCTCGTCGTGTACCGCATTGGTGCGCACGTTCCTGTGCCCGGCATTCCCTTCCAGGGGATGCTGGGCCTTTTCTCGACCGATAACAATTCGGTCGCCGCAGGTGCTATGGCCCTCCTGAATCTTTTCTCTGGCGGCGCGTTGAGCTATGTTTCGGTGTTTTCGCTGGGCATCATGCCTTACATCACCAGCTCGATCATCCTCCAGATGCTCCAGGCCGTTGTGCCTTCCCTGCATGAGCTTGCCCGCGAGGGCGAGGTCGGTCAGACCAAGATTACGCAGTATTCGCGTTACCTCACCCTGGCTCTGGCAATCCTCAACTCCGTGGGTTACCTCTTCCTCTTTAAGAGCTTCGGCATCAGCTTTAACGGCGCCGGCGCTCCCGAGATCATCTTCGACCTCATGATCGTCGGCACGCTCACCGCGGGCGCCATGCTGATCATGTGGATTGGTGAGCTCATCACCCAGCGCGGTATCGGCAATGGCATGTCGCTGATCATCTTTGCGAACATCATGGCCGGTCTGCCGCAGGCGATCTTTTCCAGCACCGAGGGCAATGCCGGTGGCATCATCACCATGGTGATCATCTGCGCCATCATCCTGCTGGTTATCCCGCTGATTGTTTTCCTTGAGCGCGGTCAGCGCCGCATTCCGGTCTCCTACGCTAAGCGCGTCGTGGGCCGTCGCATGATGGGCGGCCAGACCACCTACCTGCCCATCAAGGTTAACACCGCGGGTGTCGTGCCGATCATCTTCGCTTCGGCGCTGCTGTACTTCCCGGCTCAGATTGCCGTGTTCTTCCCCGGCATCGGCTGGATTCAGGCAGTTGCCTCTGCGCTTTCGACCGGTTGGCTCAACTGGGTGCTTAATGTTGTCCTCATCGTGTTCTTCGCGTACTTCTACACCTCCATGGTGTTCAACCCCGATGACACCGCCGACAACCTTAAGAAGCAGGGCGGCTTTATTCCGGGCGTTCGTCCGGGTAGGGCTACCGCGGCCTACATCAAGAACGCGCTCAACAAGATCACGCTTCCCAGCGCTGTCTTTTTGGCGCTCATCGCCATCGTGCCTTCGATCATCTTCTCCTTCACGGGTAACCATCTGATTCAGGCATTTGGTGGCACGTCCATCCTCATCATGGTCGGCGTCGTGCTCGACACGGTCGATAAGCTCGAAGGCCAGATCAAGATGTATGATTACGATGGATTCTTTAAATAGGCTAGAGGAGGATTGCTCATGAACCTCGTATTGCTCGGAGCTCCGGGTGCCGGTAAGGGCACCGTCGCACAGGAGCTCGTCGCCGAGTTCGGCGTCGCTCACATTTCCACGGGCGACCTGCTGCGTGCTGCCGTCAAGGGTGGCACCGAGCTTGGTATTCAGGCTAAGAAGTACATGGACGCTGGCGAGCTCGTTCCCGACCAGCTCGTGATCGACCTTGTCAAGGAGCGCCTTGCTGCCGATGACGCCCAGCAGGGCTTCATCCTCGACGGCTTCCCGCGCAACACCGCCCAGGCTGTGACGCTCGATTCCGAGCTCTCCGCTATGGGTCGCGAGATCGACTGCGCCCTTCTGGTCGACGTGGCCCCCGAGGTCATCATCGACCGTCTGTCTTCGCGTCGCACCTGCCGCGCCTGCGGTTACACCGGCACCGCTGCCGATGCCACCTGCCCCAAGTGCGGCGGCGAGATGTATCAGCGCGACGACGACAAGCCCGAGACCATCAAGAACCGTCTCGACGTCTACGAGAAGTCCACGAGCCCGCTCGTCGACTACTATCGTGGCCAGGGTCTGCTCAAGTCGGTCAACGGTGACCAGGCTCGCGAGACCGTGTACGGGGATGTCAAAGAGGCTCTCGGTCTATGATCAAGATTAAGTCTGCAACGCAAATCGAGCAGATGAAGAAGGCAGGAGCGCTATCTAAGATGGCGCTCCGCCACGTTGGAGCCATGGTGCGTCCCGGCGTTTCGACTTTTGAGCTCGATCAGCTCGCGGAGCAGATTATCCGCATGCATGGCGGCACCCCGGCCTTTAAGGGTTACGGCGGGTTCCCGGGGACCATTTGCGCATCGATCAACGATGCCGTGGTCCACGGTATTCCCAACCCCGACATGATCCTGCGCGATGGCGATATCATCTCCATCGATACGGGAGCCGTTGTCGACGGTTGGGTCGGCGATAACGCATGGACGTTTTTCGTCGGCACCCCCACGCCCGAAGCCAAGGCTTTGTGCGAGGTCACGCGCGATTGCCTTAAGGCTGCCATCGAGCAGGCTGTTCCCGGTAACCATATCGGGGACGTCGGTTATGCCGTTCAGTCCCTCGCCGAGTCTCACGGTTACGGCGTGCTTCGTGATTATGTGGGTCATGGCATTGGCCGCGTGATGCACGAGGACCCCAACGTTCCTAACTATGGAAAGAAGGGGAGGGGCGTTCGCCTCCAGGCCGGCATGGTCATTGCCATCGAGCCGATGGTTACGATGGGTTCCAACCATGTGAGCACGGGCTCCGACGGTTGGATTGTTACGACCAACGACCACCTGCCCGCCGCGCACTACGAGAACACCGTCGCCATTACCAATGACGGTCCGGTGATTCTCACCACGGATGCCCAAGGTGCTTGGTGTTCGCTCCAAGGCGGAGAAATGTAACAAGCTCCACTTAGTTGTGGAGCCATTACGAAGTTAATACGATGCGTGCATACGTGTTGTAGAATACTCAATCGCTGTCGTTTTCTAGAGAAAGATGATTGCTTGTGAAGAAGGAAGACGCAATTGAGCTCGAGGGTACGGTAAAGGAGCCGCTGCCCAACGCCATGTTTAAGGTCGAGCTCGAGAACGGTCATTCGGTTCTGTGCAACATTTCCGGTAAGATCCGAATGAATTACATCCGTATTCTCCCCGGTGACAGGGTTGTCGTGGAGCTTTCCCCGTACGACCTGACCCGCGGCCGCATCACCTATCGCTACAAATAGCGGCACGCATACACGCACTCCATTTCCGGCTGCAGGCTTAGCTCAACCTACGGTCGGATTGTGTGTGAAGACCAGCCATAGTTTTAAACGCCTGCGGCTGGGCGAGTAGATAGTAGGGAAGTAGTTTGAGCGCTACCGAAAGGAAGAACGATGAAGGTACGTCCTTCGGTCAAGAAGATGTGCGATAAGTGCAAAATCATTAGGCGCCATGGCAAGGTCCTCGTCATTTGCGAGAACCCCCGTCATAAGCAGCGTCAGGGTTAAGAGAGGAGACTACGTTGGCCCGTATTAATGGTGTCGACCTCCCGCGTGAGAAGCGCGTTGAGATCGGTCTGACCTACATTTACGGCATCGGCCGCACCACTGCGACGAAGATCTGCGTCGAGTGCAACGTTAACGTGGATACGCGCGTTAAGGACCTCACCGAGGATGAGGTTAACGCCATCCGCGATTATATCGATAAGAACCAGATCATGGTTGAGGGCGACCTCCGCCGTGAGCGCAACCAGAACGTCAAGCGCCTTATGGACATCGGCTGCAACCGCGGCCTTCGTCACCGCAAGGGCCTCCCGGTCCGCGGCCAGCGCACCCACACTAACGCTCGTACCCGCAAGGGCCCGAAGCGTCAGATCGGTGCTAAGAAGAAGAAATAAGGAGCGCTAGATAGATGGCTACTGCTAAGAAGAACGTTCGCGCTGCCCGTCTGAAGCGCGCGGACCGTAAGAACATTTCCGTGGGCCAGGCTCACATTCGTTCTACGTTCAACAACACGATCGTTTCGATCACCGATCCCCAGGGCAACGTCATTTCCTGGAAGTCGGCTGGCCAGGTGGGCTTCAAGGGCTCCCGTAAGTCCACGCCGTTCGCTGCCCAGATGGCTGCCGAGGCTGCTGCCAAGCAGGCCATGGAGCACGGTATGAAGAAGGTTTCCGTCTTCGTCAAGGGCCCCGGCTCCGGTCGTGAGACCGCCATCCGCTCCCTCCAGGCTGCTGGCCTCGAGGTCTCGAGCATCCAGGACAAGACCCCCATTCCGCACAACGGCTGCCGCCCCAAGAAGCGTCGCCGCGTGTAACTGAAAGGATCGTATCAATATGGCAATCGACAGGACTCCTGTTCTTAAGCGCTGCCGTCAGCTCGGGATCGATCCCGCTGAGCTCGGTTACAGCAGCAAGAAGGAATCTATCCGTCAGCCCAAGCGCCGTCGCAAGGAATCTGAGTACGGCATGCAGCTGCGCGAGAAGCAGAAGGTCAAGTTCATCTATGGCGTTCTGGAGAAGCAGTTCCACGGCTACTTCAACAAGGCCCGCAAGATGAACGGCGTCACCGGTGAGAACCTCATGATCATCCTTGAGTCTCGCCTCGACAACGTCGTCTTCCGTCTTGGCTTCGCCCGCACCCGCAAAGAGGCTCGTCAGTCCGTCCGTCACGGTCACTTCACCGTGAACGGCAAGCGCGTGGACATCCCGTCCTACCGCGTCAAGGCCGGCGACGTCGTCGCTGTCGGCGAGAAGTTCCGTGACCTCCTCCCCATCAAGGAGGCCCTGATTTCCTCCGAGCGCTTTGAGGTCCCTGGCTGGCTCGAGGTCGATATCGAGAAGCTGTCTGGTAACGTGCTCGCTCTGCCGACGCGTGAGCAGATCAGCGGTGATATCAACGAGCAGCTCATCGTCGAGCTCTACTCTAAGTAGTCCATCCGGGCTGCTGAGGCTGGAGGTAATACATGTCAGAATTCATTAGGCCTCAGGTTCAGGTCGAAGAGATCAACGAGACGTCTGCTCGTGTCTCCGTCGAGCCGCTCGAGCGTGGTTACGGCGATACGCTGGGTAACTCCCTTCGTCGCGTTCTTCTGTCCTCGCTCGAGGGTGCCGCCGTCGAGGCTATTCAGATCGATGGTGCGCAGCACGAGTTCATGACCATCCCTAACATGGTCGAGGATGTCACCGACATCGTCCTGAATGTCAAGGGTCTTGTCTTCAGGGCTCTCGGCACGACCGACGAGGCGACCGCCACCATCTCGGTTGACGGCCCCTGCGAGGTCACCGGTGCGGACTTCTTTATTCCGTCCGAGTTTGAGCTGGTCAACCCCGAGCAGCACATCGCTACGCTCACCGAGGGTGGCCATCTCACCATGAGCATGCGCATCGGCTATGGCCGCGGCTATGTTTCTGGCGAGGCCAACAAGCGCGACAACGATCCCATCGGTGTGATCCACGTCGACTCGCTGTACTCGCCGGTTTCCCGTTGCGCCAAGCTCGTTGAGGCTTGCCGTGTCGGTCAGCACACCGACTACGACCGCCTTGTCCTCGAGATCGAGACCAACGGCTCCATCGCCCCGCGCGACGCCGTGGTCCAGGCTGCCAATATCATCAACCAGCATATGGCCGCCTTTATGAACCTTGCCGAGACCCCCGAGGTCGAGGAGGAGGCTTCGATCTTCGCTCCCGAGGTCACCAACGACAACGCCGAGCTGGACAAGCAGATCGAGGATCTGGACCTTTCCGTCCGTTCCTACAACTGCCTTAAGCGCGCCAGCATTCACTCGGTCCGTCAGCTCGTTGAGTTCTCGGAGAACGATCTGCTCAACATCCGTAACTTCGGTGTTAAGTCGATCGAGGAAGTGAAGGACAAGCTTGAGTCCATGGGCCTGAGCCTGAAGGCTTAATGCTTCGCATATTTGAGGAGAAACTAGACCATGCGTCACAACGTTAAGAAGGGCCTGAAGCTCGGCACCGATGCGAGCCACACCAAGGCCATGAAGAAGAGCCTTGCTAAGGCCCTCTTCGAGAACGACCGCATCAAGACCACCGAGACCCGCGCTAAGGCGCTGCGTTCGGTCGTCGACCCGATCATCACTTGGGCCAAGAAGGGCGACCTGCACTCTCGTCGTCTGGCTATCGCCAAGCTCGGCGATAAGCAGCTCGTTGCCGAGATCTTCGACAAGGCTGCCCAGGGCATGTGGCAGGACCGCAACGGCGGTTACACCCGCATCATGAAGCTCGGCAACCGCAAGGGCGACAACGCTCCCATCGTTATCATGGAGCTCGTTACCGAGCCTTGCACGCCTAAGGCCAAGAAGGCTGCTCCGGCCCCCAAGAAGGCCGCTGCTCCCAAGAAGGTCGAGGCCGTCGAGGAGGCTCCTGCTGAGGAGACCGCTGAGTAGACTTTCCGTCTGCATAGGCTATATTCGAGGGGTACGTTCGCGTACCCCTCTTTTTTTGTCGCGATACCTTTACTTGTTTGTTGGGAGCGCCCATGACTGCGCCGTCTGATTTCAATTCGATTTCCGAGCTTGACGCCACGCTCGTATTTCGCGTGGCCTATGATGGCTCGTCGTATAGCGGATTTGCCGAGCAGCCGGGACAGACGACGGTTGCGGGCGAGCTACGTCGAGCCATCGAGACGCTGCTTCGCCGTCCGATCGATCTGACGTGCGCGGGTCGTACCGATGCCGGCGTGCACGCGGTGGCCCAGTACATCAGCGTGCCCGTAACGGACGCTGAGCTCGCGTGTACGCGCCGTAGGTGGCTGCGGGCTATGGATGCCCTGCTGCCCAAAGATATCGCCATAAACGAGGTCTACAGGGCCCGTAAAGGCTTTTCTGCGCGTTTTGACGCGCGTTCCCGTACGTATACGTACCGTATTGCCGATCGAGATGCGCGCCCCGTGCTGTCCCGCGGTGCCGTGTGGTGGCATCGCTATCCGCTCGATGTCGATGCCATGGCGGCAGCTTGCCCCGCGCTCTTGGGCGAGCAGGACTTCAAGAGCTTTTGCAAGGTCGCCTCGGCCGTGGGTAAGCCTACGCACCGTTGCGTGATGCGCGCCGAGTTTGGCCATGAGGTCGCTTTTGGCGAGGACATTTTGACCTTCACGATCGAGGGCAACGCGTTTCTGCATTCGATGGTCCGTACGATCGTCGGCACGCTCGTGGAGATCGGCATGCATCGCCGTGAGCCTGAGTGGATGCGTGAGGTTATTGACGCCTGCGACCGTACTGCCGCCGGTCCCACGGCGCCTGCCTGCGGCCTTACGTTTATGGGCGTCGATTACGATCCTGCCGAGCTCGTCGTGCTCGACTAGGGGAGGGCTCGGCGCACCGTACGTAGACACCTTTCATCTGTGAGCTGCGCGTGTGCAACATCTGTTCTTGGCGTGCAATACAACCGGTGTCTCATTGCTTTTATTGCCGGGGTGTACCATGAACCACGGTTTGATTCATTGCTGTCGAGAGGACGGAAAACTTGGTTCGACGTGGTTCGCATCCGCGACTTTCGGTGATCCTTGTGGTAGAAGGTTCGCCCAGCTATGCGATGCGTGCGCTCGAGAGCGTCCAGAACCAAGACCTCTATGATCTGCAGATTGTCGTCGTGTGTCGCGACGTTGCTCCTGGTGTACGCCATTCGCTTCAAGTTGCTGCCGACAGGGACATTCATATTGATTTGATTGACGTCGAGGACGCGAAGCGCGGTGCTTGTCTTCGTGCCGGTTTTGCTGCCTCGCGCGGCTCTCAAATCATCGCTATGAACGCCGATGAGTGGTTTGCTCCGCAGTCCCTTCCCAAGATGGTCGATATCGCGTGCGATACTGCGGCAGACATAGTGTTTCCCACGGTGTCGCTCGACCGCTATGATGCACATCGAGAGCGCCATTCGCGCGTCTCGGATGCTACTCATATTTCCATTGATAGCAAATCTTCGATGGTGACCGGGCTGCCCCAGTTGATTTTAGGCGGCTTGGTTGCTCAAGTCTCTGGCGTGATGTATAGCCGTCCGCTGTTTGAGGCATGCCTGTCGCACGGCAAGGCGTACCGTACGGTTGAGTTTATGGCATATGCGCTCTCGCAGGCACGATGCGTGTCCGGCTGCGGCGATGCTTGTTTCCACGCGGCGGCACCTAAGCTTACAGATGCCTTTGATCCCACCATGTATGCTAAGGTATCCGATGACACCCGAGCGCTCGACGAGCTTGCGGACTCACTCTCGGAGGCAGATAGCGGTGGTCGGCTCAAGCTGGCAAGCCAAAAGTTCTACTTTGCCGGACTGGTCGCCTGCATCGAGAATTTGTGTCTGAGCCCGCATGGGGTGTCGTCAATCGAGCGTTCCGCCCGCATGCGTGATATGCTCGAGGCGCCTCGAACCCGTCAGATGGTCGCCGCGCTCAAGGATAACCATCGGGGGCTCGGTCTGTTGTTTGGGCCGATCGCCAGCGCCAAGCCCGCGCGCTGCGTGATGTGTACGCATCTGGCAGCTTTTCTTAACCGGACGGGCGCAAAAACCGCCTAAACGGCTCATCTCGAAACAAATTTGCATAGAATTGTTTCGAAATGCGTTCTTATACACAAAAGCCTTCAAATAGCGTTAAACTATTCAATCACTGATTGATTGTCTCCGCCATCTTTTGGAGAGAGGGTTTGTATGGCTAAAAAACGCAATGGGCGCCAGGATGCCATTAGAGATATTGTGCGCAATAAGGACGTCCGCACGCAGCGCGTGCTGGTCGATGAGCTCCGCGCTATGGGCTTTGATTGCACGCAGGCGACTGTCTCTCGCGATATTGCCGATATGGGGCTGCGTAAGCTCCCTGAGGGCATCTATGTTCTGGCAGAGGACCTGCACCTGCAGCGTATGGTTTCCGAGCTCGTAACGGGCGTTCTGCGCACCGATAATCTGGTTATGATCAAGGCTCAGCCTGGCACGGCTTCCGGCATCGCCGCCGCCGTTGATGCGGCAGAGCTGCCCGATGTGCTTGGCTCGCTTGCCGGCAACGATACGATTTTGGTTATTGCCCAGACGGCCGAGGACGGCGAGCGTCTTGAGGCGCTGATCAATAAGCTGAGCAATTCTCGCAAGTAGGCGTGCGGGTCGTGCGCTCGGCACTGTGTGCGTGACATAGTGGCTTGTAAGGGGTATCGACGTTGGTCGGTACCCCCTTTTTTTGTTTGCCGGTATAAAGACCGCCCACCAGGTCGCTTTAAACTAAAAGGCCCCCGAGCAGTTTAATAAGCTGCTCGGGGGCCTTGTTGCTTATGGCCGGATGATTTCTAGCCGACCGTATCGTCAGGCGTGGGCGAGGGGTCGGGAGTGGGCGTAGGCGTAGGCGTGCCGCCATCGCCGCCGGTCGAACCACCAGTTGAGCCGCCCGTCGAGCCACCGGTCGTACCGGTGCCGCCGGTGGTGTCGCCACCCGTGGTCTCGGTGGTCGTGGTCGTCGTGGTAGTCGTTGTGGTAGTTTCCTCTTCGTCCTCGTTCTCGTCCTTGTCGTCGTTCTCCGTCTTCTTGGCGTTGTTGGTGCCGTAGAACTTCCAGACGCTGTTGTTCTTGTAGGTGGGCGCCGTTCCGGTCGCAAACTCCTCGCGCTCGGTACCGGTCAGAACGGTGTTCATAAACCGCTTAAAGACAGGCAGGTTGGTGCTGTCGCCCAGCAGGTCCGTGCCGTATTTTTGGATGGGGATCTCACCTGCGGAATAGCCGGTCCACAGGGCGCACGCCAGCTGCGGGGTATAGCCGCAGAACCACAGGTTGGTGGTGTTGTCGGTGGTGCCCGTTTTGCCGGCATAGGGCTGGTTGACGCTCAAGGCGCCGGCAGCACCCGTACCGCTGCCCTGCATGACGCCGGACAGAACATCGGTGACCGCGGCGGCCTCGCCCTCGGTAAGCACCTGTGAGGGATTGTCCGTGTGCTGGTACAGCACCGAACCGGTACGAGAGTCAATCTCGGTGATGGCGATCGGCTGGCGATAGTAGCCGCCGTTGGCAAACGTCGCGTAGGCGGCGGCCATCTCGAGCGGCGAGATCGAGCCGGTGCCGAGGGTCATGACGGGAACGTCCTCGATGTTGTCCTTGGCGGGATCGATGCCGAGCTTTTTGACGAGCGAGATGATCTTGCTGTTGCCGACGGCTTCCGCCACCTGGATGTAGCCGGTGTTGGAGGAGTATGCCGTCGCCTGCTTAAGCGTGATGTTGCCATAGCTATGGTTGGCGTAGTTTTGGACCTCGGTCGTGGTGCCCTTGGCCTTGAGCGGCGAGTTGCAGTTGAGGGTGACGTTGGGGTTCATGCCGTTTTGGATGGCAGTTGCCAGCGTAAAGGCCTTAAAGGTGGAGCCGACGGGACGCTTGGCCGTGGCATGGTTTACGTGGTTCTCGTCGGCGTTGTAGTCATAGCCGCCCACCATGCACTTGATGTAGCCGGTCTTGGGGTCGACGACGACCATGCCCATGTCCAGGCCGTCGAGTGAGAGCGTGTCGAGCTGCTGGCGGACGGCATTCTCTGCCACCTGCTGCATCGTGGGGTCGATGGTGGTCTTGACGGTCAGACCGCCCTTAAAGAGCACGTCGGTCGAGAACTCCTGCTCCAGCAGCTGCTTAACATAAGCGACAAAGTAGGGCTGCGAGTATACGTCGACGCCGCTGCCCGAAATCTCGGTCACGTTGAGGGTGATGGGCTCGGCCTGTGCGGCATCGTGTTCCTCCTGCGTGATGTGGCCCAGGCGCAACATGTTGTCGAGGACCTTGTTGCGACGGGACAGCGCTAGGTCGGGGTTGACCGTGGGGTCGTACTGCGAGGGCGAGTTGGGAAGGCCGATGAGCAGCGCGGCCTCGCTGAGGGTGAGATCGGCGGCGCTCTTGGACAGATAGGTCTCGGCTGCGGCCTCGATGCCGTAGGCGCCGTGGCCGTAATAGATGGTGTTGAGGTACATCATGAGGATCTCGTCTTTGGAGTACATGTCCTCCATCTTGACGGCGATGTAGGCCTCGCGCACCTTACGCTCGATGGTCGAGTCGAACTGCTCCTCCTGCAGGATGGTGTTGCGCACCAGCTGCTGGGTGATAGTCGAGGCGCCTTCGTGCCCGCCGCCGAGGGTTGCCACCGCAGCACGCGCGATACCCCACAGGTCGATACCGCCGTGCTCGTAGAAGCGCTCGTCCTCGACGTCAACGGTGCCCTGCAGCACGTAGGGGGAGACCTCGTCCTTGGTGATGGACTTGCGGTTTTGCGTGTAGAAGCTCGCGATCTTGTTGCCGTTGCAGTCGACGATCTCGGTGGGCTCGCTCACCAGATACGCGTTGGCGTCGGTGTAGTCGGGCAGATCGGACAGCCAGCGGTTGACGTTGCCGACCATGCCGATGCCAAACGCCACGCCCGCAATCAGCAGAAAGCCCAAAAACGAGAGCAGGATTATGGGCAGGGCATGCGTCTTTGAACGGCTGCGTCCCTGTCGTTGGCGAGGACCCATATATTGACCTCCAGGTATGTCGTGCCGGACGGTGGATGTGCCGTCGAGGCAGGATGGACATAAGTTATTACACGATAAACCAAACGGGGCGCGCGAGGCCTCGTGTATGCTGGAAGACGGCATTTTTCAGAGTGAATGCATACCTTGGTAAGGAGTTTGCCGATGGCGATTCGGGCGATGGGGCCGAGTGGACAATACGAGACTGGATTGGATGATGCCGGTGCGGCGCTGCCCGAGCTGCTGGCGCCGGCGGGCGGGATCGACCAGATGCTTGCGGCCATCGCCGCGGGTACCGATGCCATCTATGCGGGGTTGGGCGGCTTTAACGCCCGTGTGAGCGCCCATGGCTTTACGGATGACGAGTTTGCGCGCGGTTGTGCCGTGGCGCATGCTCATGGCGTGCGTGTGTACGTAACGCTCAACGTGTTCGTGTTTGACGATGAGTTGTCCGACGCGGTGGCGTTGGGAGCTCATGCACTGGAGCTGGGCGCCGATGCTCTGATTGTCGCCGATGCCGGGTTGGCCTGCGCGCTGCGCGCGGCGATTCCCGGGGTCGAGATTCACCTGTCTACGCAGGCGGGCGTTCATAGCGAAGGCGCCGTGCGACTTGCCGCCGATGAGCTGGGGGTCGAGCGCGTGACGACGGCGCGCGAGCTGACGGTCGACGAGATTGCGGCGCTATGTGCCACGGGCGTGCCCATCGAGGTATTCTGCCACGGTGCGATTTGCACCGGCTATTCGGGGGCGTGCGAGTTCTCGGCCCTGCGGCGTGGGCGCTCGGCGATGCGCGGCGACTGCACTCAGCCGTGCCGTCTGGCGTACGACCTGGTGGACGAGGCGGGGCAGAGCGTTGTCGCCGTCGAGGGAGATCGCCTGCTGTGCCCGCGCGACTATCTGGGTATTGCGCATCTGCCCGAGCTTGTAGATGCCGGCGTGGCGTCGCTCAAGATCGAGGGGCGCATGAAGAACCCCGATTACGTATTCAACGTGGTGCGGGTGTGGCGCCGGGCACTCGATATGCTGTGTGACGGCGCGTGGGATCCCGGTGCCGTGGAAGAGCTTGAGCGCGAGTTGGGAAGGTCGTTTAACCGTGGGTTTACCGATGCGTACCTGCGAGGGCGTTCGGGTGCCGAGCTGATGAGCTTTGAGCGCGCAATTAACCAGGGCGTGCGCGTGGGGCGCTTGGTCGCTGTGGGCCACGAAGAGGTGACCGTTGAGCTCGACGCCGCCGTGGCGGCGGGTGACACGCTCGAGATTCGGTTCTATCCGGGTGTCGACGCGCGTCCCGATGTGCCCAAGCGCTGGCCGCAGGTGCCCTGTCCGGTGGATGCCACAGCGGGGAAGCGCGTCGTCGTGCATTGCAAGCGTAAGGTGGACGCGGGCTGCGAGGTTTACCTGATTCGCAGCGCCGGCGTGTTGGATCAGACGGCGGCGGTGTTGGAACGCATGCGGGCCGAGGCGGATGCGATTGCGCCCGTTGCGCGTGCCGTTGAGGTGCTGCCCTTTGAGGACGTTGCGGTGGATGGCGGTGCGTCGACGGAGTTGGTGGAGTGCGCGGTTCCCGCTCGCATGGTTTTTGCTTGGCAGCTGATGGATGCCGACTCGCGCGGAGAACTCGATTTGTCCGACGCCGTTGTGGTGCTTGACGAGGTGTGCCGCACGGGTGACGCTGACCGGACCCGCTCACTGATGCAGCGTGCCGGGCGCGTCGTCTGCCGCAACCTGGGACAGGTGGTGATCGCTCGCGAGCTGGGCGTGACGTTTGACGTGGCGGCGCCGGTGTTCTGCGCGAATCGGGCCACGCTTACCTGGCTGCGCGGACTTGGCGCGGGGCGGGTGTACTTGCCGGCCGAGTTGCTCGGCAATGATGCGGAGCGTATTGCCAAACTGGCTGCTGAACCCGGCGTCTTGGGTCCGGTCGACGCCGACCGTCCCGAGCTTATGGTGTGCGAGCACTGCCTGCTGACCGCCGAGGGCGTCTGCGCCACCGATGCGACGGGACAGGTCCATTGTCGTGACTGCTCGCGTCGTCGGCAAACACGATATTTGGTCGAGCGCGACGGCACGCGCCTGCCAGTTGCCATTGACGCATGCGGCAGGACGAGGATTTTCCTGTCGTAGGTGCTGCGTCGCGTCAGTTTGTTATCATATGAGAGTTTATCGACTTCCAGCACCGCCGTTTTCGGCGAGGGTGCTATAGCAAAAGGAGGATACCCAATGCTGTCTGTTGACGAGCAAATGCGTATCATCACCTCGGGTGCTGCCCAAATCGTCCCCGAGGCCGACCTTCGCAAGAAGCTTGAGAAGGGCGAGCCCCTCAACATCAAGCTCGGCGTCGACCCCACCAGCCCCGACCTGCACCTGGGCCACGCCGTGCCCCTGCGCAAGATGCGTCAGTTCCAGGACCTGGGCCACAACGTCACCCTCATCATCGGCAACGGCACCGCACTGATCGGCGACCCTTCGGGCAAGAATTCCACCCGTCCGCAGCTTTCGCAGGAGCAGATCGAGGCCAATGCCGAGACCTATGTGAGCCAGGCCATGAAGATCCTGGATCCCGAGAAGACCACCATCGTGCACAACGGCGACTGGATCCTTTCGATGGATCTGGCCGGTCTGCTGCAGGTGTGCTCCAAGTTCACCGTCGCCCGCATTCTTGAGCGCGATGACTTTACCAAGCGCTACCAGTCTCAGACGCCGATCGCCCTGCATGAGTTCCTGTATCCCGTGATGCAGGCTTTCGACTCCGTGCAGATCAAGGCCGACGTGGAGATGGGCGGCACCGATCAGCTCTTCAACCTGCTCGCCGGCCGTGAGCTCATGGAGAAGATGGGCATGGAGCCCCAGATCGCGCTCACCATGCCGCTGCTCGAGGGCACCGACGGCGTACGCAAGATGTCCAAGTCCTATGGCAACTACATCGGCCTGACCGACGCGCCCAAGGACATGTTCGGCAAGACCATGTCCATCCCCGACGAGATGATCGGCAAGTACTATCGTCTGGCCAGCTCGCTCACCCCGGCCGAGGTCGACAAGATCGACGCTGCCCTGGCCGATGGTTCTGCCGACCCCTACGAGCTCAAGCGCGCTCTGGGCCGCGACCTGTGCGACACCTACCACGGCGCCGGCGCCGGCGACGAGGCTCAGGCCGAGTTCGACCGCGTGTTCAAGGAGGGCCAGCTTGCCGACTTCCCCGAGAAGCACGTCGAGCTGTCCGTCAACGACGAGGGTCAGATTTACCTCGCCGGCCTGCTTAAGGACCTGGGTCTTTCGGCGAGCGCCGGTCAGGCCCGTCGCGATATCGACGGCGGCGGTGTCAAGATCAACGGCGAGGCCGTGGCTCCCAAGAGCTACAACATCGACCCCAGCGCCCTCAAGCTGGGCGACACCCTCTCCGTAGGCAAGCGCAAGGGCTTTAAGTTGGTCTAACAAGCAAGTTGACCTCACAAGTGCAAAAGGGCCGCAGCCGGAACGATCCCGACTGCGGCCTTTTAAGTTGAGAGTGGATAATCTCCCGTTTTGAGCCCGTATCTCGGCCAAAAGTGGGAGATTATTCACTCTCGTTGGTTGGCACTTGGGGACGTTCCTTTAGTGCCGGCACTTGGGGACACTCCTTGTCAAGGGTTTGGTGCAATGGGGTCAGGTTAGTCTGCACCAAGTTGGCGGCGCCGTTAAGCGGAAGGGGTGTTAGCGGGGCCTTCTTTTGGGCATACAATGGCTATTGGCTTGCTGCGGTGAAGGCTCGTCCGCTCCGCAGCTTTTTTCTACGGTTAAAGGAGTATGTATGTCCGTTGAGGTCATGAGGTCTGTGATCGATGCAGCCGAGGGCCGCGTGCCCGTCGACACGCTGTTTACCAATGCTCAGATTGTCGACGTGTACGGCCAGCGCGTGGCGCCCGGTAGCGTTGCCGTCAAGGATGGCGTGATCGTCGGTGTGCTCTACGATGGTCGCGACGATGCCGCCGGTACGTATGAGGCTGCCGAGGTCATCGATTGCCAGGGCCGCTATCTTGCCCCCGGTTTTATTGACGGACACTTGCATATCGAGTCTTCGAACATCCGCCCTGCCGAGTATGCGCGCATGGCGGCGACGCGCGGTACCACCACTGCCATTGCCGACAGCCACGAGATCGCCAACGTTTCCGGCCTGGACGGCCTGCGCTTTATGATCGAGGACGGCCGTCGCGCGCCCATTTCCATCAAGTACATGATGCCCTCGTGCGTGCCCGCGCTGCCCGATGAGCAAGCAGGCGCTGTGATTACCGCCGCTGACATGCAGGCGTTTTTTGCCGAGCATCCGGGCGATGTCTTTGGCCTGGGCGAGATGATGAACCTGCCGGGCGTCTTTATGGCCGATCCCGAGACCTGCGCTCGAATCGACGCTGCCAACCAGACGCCGTCCAAGCAGGTTGACGGTCACGCGCCGCTCGTTGCCGGCAAGGACCTCAACGCCTATGCCGCAGCAGGTATTATCGCTGACCATGAGTCGACGATTCCCGAGGAGGCACTCGACAAGCTGTCTCGCGGCATGTATGTGATGCTGCGCGAGGGTACGTGCAGCCATGACCTGGCCAACCTGTCGCCGATGCTGCTGGAGAATCCTGCCCGTGCCCGCCGTTGCTGCTTTGCGACCGACGACCGCGCTCCTTCCGATGCGCTTGCGTCCGGCATGATCGACAACGCCTGCCGCGTGGCGATTGAGGCCGGTATCGACCCGGTGGTCGCTATCTCCATGGCGTCCCTTTCCACGGCTGAGGCGTTTGGCCTGGATCACGGCTGCCGCGACCCGCACGAACTGCGTGGCGCCATCGCCCCGGGCAAGCGTGCCGACCTGCTGGTGCTCAATGACCTGACGTTCACCACGGCTCCGCATCGCGTATACGCCGCCGGTGCTCTGGTGGCGCAGGACGGCACCTTTGTGGGCGAGATCGCACCCGAGATGGCCGAGGTCGCAGCCCTTGCCGACGAGCTGCGCGCGTCCGTTAAGCTGCCGAAGCTTTCGCTCGACGTATTCGACTATGCCTTTAAGCCGGGCGAGGCCGTGATTGACGTGGTGCCGGGTAAGGCCATCACGGGTATGGCTCGCCCCGAGAGTGCCGAGGGCCTGCGCCGCATTATGCTGATCGAGCGCCATGGCCGCGGCGTGTCGCTGCAGGCCGAGGGCGCCGACGGTGATGGTCCTGCGGGCCTGGGTCTTGTCGGCAAGCATATCGGTCGCGGCTGGGTGCGCGGTTTCACCATCACCGGTGGTGCGATTGCCTCCACGATCGGCCACGATTCGCACAACGTGTGCGTCGTGGGCGATAACGCTGCCGATATGATGGCTGCTGTTGAGGCTGTGGGCCAGGGTGGTCACGTGCTGGTGCGCAACGGCGAGGTCGTGGCGCGCATTCCGCTGGCGCTCGGCGGTCTGATGAGCGAAGGTACGGCCGAGGATGTCGCCGCGCAGCACGACGACTTTATGGTCAAGGCGCGCGCCATGGGCATCGAGCCGCCGCTCGACCCCATCATGGGCATCATCTTCCTGCCCCTGCCGGTTATCCCGACGCTCCGCATCCGCCCCGAGGGCATGTTCGACGTCACAACCTTCACCTACGCCGACTAGTCATCGGGGACGTTCTTAAACGTCTAGTCGCCTGCGACACTCTTTGACGTGTTGCCTGACGCTGCGAATGTGGGACCCCTGGTGCGCGTGAGCTATTTGCCAGGTCCTTGTAACGTTTGCGCCCGCGGAGTCTTACCTGAGCTCCCTTTGGGTACGTTGGAATTGGATACACGTTCGATTCCAACAAGCCCGAAGGGAGCTTTTCTATGTTTAAACTGATTGCATCCGATATGGACGGCACGTTGCTTGACGAAAACAGCCAGGTGCCTCCCGAGACCTACGAACTGATTCTGGCGCTACACGAGCATGGCGTGCATTTCGCCGCATCGTCAGGTCGTCGCTACGATCGCCTGTGCGAGTTCTTTGCGCCCGTTCGCGACAAGATGGACTTTGTCGCCGCTAACGGTGCCCAGGTCTACGCCGACGGCAAAATGGTAGACCGTGAGGTGTATTCGCACCTGGCGATTCGAAGGCTCGCCCAGGCTGTCGCGACGTTTCCCAATCTGCATCTTGCGCTCTTTGACCGAACCAAATCCTTCTTGCTCGATGACGAGTGCAAGTTCGTACGCGAGGTCGATAAGGACCTTCCCAATGCCGAGCGCATTTGGGAACTGCCCGATCCCAGCGTAAATATCATCAAGGCGAGTATCTTTTGCGATGACTGTGCCGTTATGGACAGTGCGTACGTGCTACAGCGAGAACTCGGTCAGCTCTTTACCTTTGCGCCTTCTGGAAACGCGTGGATCGATGCCATGCAGCCCGGTGTGTCGAAGGCCTCGGGCATCGCACAGCTTGCGGAGCATTACGGCATTGGACGCGACGAGATCATGGCGTTTGGCGACTCGATGAACGACTACGAGATCATTCGCTTTGTCGGCACGGGCTGCGCGATGGAAAACGCGCGCCCCGCGCTCAAGGCGGTGGCCGATCGCGTCGTAGGCTGCAACCGCGACCACGCCGTTCAGCATGAGCTCCGTCGCGTGCTGGAGAGTCTCTCCTAATCCGGCAGATGGGGACGTTCCTTTTCTGCCGACAGTGGGGGACAGTCCTTGCGGCTTTTTGCGAAGAGTGTCCCCAACGACTAGTCGTTTAAGAACGTCCCCAATGACTAGGCGAGGGCGTCCATGATGGTGCGGGCGACGCCGTCGTGGTCGTTGTCGTATTCGGTGATGGCGTCGGCGGCCTCGCGATCTTCGGGCTCGGCGTTGATCATGGCCATGCCATGGCCCGCTGCCTGCAGCATGGGGATGTCGTTGATGTTGTCGCCGAACGCCCAGGCGTCGGCGAGACGCTCGCCCAGGTGCTCGCATAGCCACGTGAGGGCCGTTCCCTTGGTGGCGCCCTCGCCCATGACCTCGATATTCATGGCGTACGAACGCGTGACCTCAATGCCTCCGAGCGTGTCGAGCTCCGCCGCGATGGCGTCGCGATCGGCCGGGTCGTGCCAGTACATGGCGATGCGTTCGAGCGTCTCGACCTCGTCGATCTTGCTGTCGATATCCATGTCGATCGGTGTTCGTGTGCGCTTGAGCGAAGCTGCGATGTGGGGGTCGCCGCCGCAGAACTCATCCAGGCGCGTGTAGAGCGAGCGGGGGAGGAAGCACTGCCCGTCCGCGAAGATATCGAAGGTCACATCGTGGCCGGCGGCGATGCGGCGGATGCGATGGGCAATGCCGCAATCGAGCGGTCGGCTCAAGATGCGCGTGGCGCGCGAGGCGTCGGTGGGCACATCGTCGTCGAGCTGCCAGACGCTGGCGCCATTGGCGCAGACGGCATAGTGCACGGCGGGATGGGCGAGGATGGGCTCAAAAATGCCCGACAGCGGACGTCCCGTGCAGGGCACAAATTCAATCCCGCGTCGAGCGAGCTCGTCGAGCATCGCCCAGGTGGCATCGCTCATCTGCTTATCGCTCGTCAACAGCGTTCCATCCATATCGGAAAACACAATCATTTGATGCAGCCCTTTCTGCTGGCATAAAAAGCGTGGCCGAGGGCGGTGATGCCCTGGCCACGCTCGGGTTCTATAACGGTCCGCGTCCTAGCGGTCGGCGAGCGGCTTGTATTCCAGCGGCTCGATCACCGGACGGTATGCCGGGCGGATGATGCGATGCGCGCAGAAGAGCTCTTCCATGCGGTGTGCCGACCAGCCGGCCATGCGGGCGACGGCGAAAAGCGGCGTAAAAAGCGTCTCGGGCACGCCGAGCATCTTGTAGATAAAGCCCGTGTACAGGTCGATGTTGGCGCAGATAGGCTTGGTCATGCCGTGGTCGCGCATCACCTGCGGTGCCAGGCGCTCGATGCGCTCGATGAGTGCGAACTCTTCGCCCAAGTCCTTCTTGGCTGCCAGTGAGCGCGCGTAACGGCGGCAGACCTCGGCGCGCGGGTCGCTGAGCGTATAGACGGCGTGGCCCATGCCGTAGATGAGGCCCGTGCCGTCGAAGGCCTGCTTGTCGAGGATCTTGCCCAGGTAGGCCGCGACCTCGTCCTCGTCCTCCCAGTTGGAGACATGCGCGCGGATGTCCTCGTGCATAGACACGACCTTGGCATTGGCGCCGCCGTGGCGCGGGCCCTTGAGCGAGCCGATAGCCGCGGCGTAGGCGGAATACGGGTCGGTGGCCGAAGACGACAGCACGCGGCAAGCGAAGGTGGAGTTGTTGCCGCCGCCGTGCTCGGCATGCAGCATGAGCATAACGTCGAGCAGCATCGCCTCATCGCGGGTGAACGCCATGCCGCCGCGCAGGACCTGTAGGATGGTCTCGGCGGTGGAGAGGCCGGGCGTGGGGTGCGGCACGTGAACCTCGGAGCCGCGAAGCTTGGCGACCGAGGCCATGTGTGCGAAGGCGGCGATGCGCGGGAGACGTGCGAGCATGGAAATGGCGACGTCGATTTCGTGCTCAGGCGTGATCACGTCTGGTTCGGCATCGAAGGCGTAGAGCAGCAGTACGGCGCGCTGGAGCACGTTCATGATGCTCGACGACACCGTGGTCATAGGGAACTCTTTAACGTACTCGTCGCTCAGATGTCTAAAGGCGCCCAGGCGCTCGCAAAAGCCGTCGAGCTCTTCCTTGTTGGGCAGCGAGCCCGTGATAAGCAGATAGGCGACTTCCTCGTAGCCGTAGCGATTCTCGGCCTGGGCATTGTTGACCAGATCCTCAATGCTGTAGCCGCGAAGCGTGAGCTTGCCCTGATCGGGCACGACCTTTCCGTCGACCTTGTTGTAGCCGTGCACATCCGAGATACGAGTGAGACCCGCGACCACGCCCGAGCCGTCGGCATTGCGCAGGCCGCGCTTGACATTGTGCTCGACAAACAGGCCCTCGTCATAAGGGTCGGTCGGCAGGCCGTGGTAGAGGCTTTCGCTCTCAGACGAAATCTGGCGGCTTGCTTCGTAATCCAGGACTAGTCGGCTCAAGTGGTCATCGAAGCGGTAATAGATTTTCTTGGCGTCGTAGGCCATGCGCGCTCCTCTCCGGGCCGCATCGGGGTGACTTGCATGGGCATGCGCGCGTCAGGCTATCCCCAGCGGCTTGCTCGCTACAGGCGGTACATAAAGTTAAAGACGTCCTCGCGCTGGATGGACACGTTGACGCCCGAAAGCTCGCCGGCCTCGGCCAGGGCCTTCTGCAGCTCGGCGAAGTCGAGCTTGGACTCGGCGGTATCGGCCAGCATGGTCATGGTGAAGATGTCCTCGATAATGGACTGCGTGATGTCGCGGATGTCGACGTTGGCCTCGCCTAGGACACGGGTGACGCCGGCGACGATGCCGGGGCGGTTCTTGCCAAGGACGGTGATGACGATACGGGAGGACGAGATCTCGGCCATGGGAAACCCTTTCGCGTGATTGCGGCGCGCGCGGGGCGCTCCGCTACGGTACAGTGTTCATCATTGTACCTGTCTGGCGCAAAAAAAGGCGCGCTCGCTGCGGCGTTACATGCCTGCAACATGAGCGTAAGGGGGAAGGCCGCACGGGGAAGAGCCGTCTGGCGCGTGTCCGGCTCGTGTTGGGTTGATTTCCGATCTCAGCCGAACACATTGAGCGGACAGGCCGTTCCCGCAGTCAGCCGAACGCCTCCGACGGCTGATTCCGAACTGGAAGCGGAGGGCATCCCCGCCCTTCGGTAGGGGATACCGCTCCGCGGCGCATGCCGCGGGCGGCGCCCCTATCGGACCACCGTGACCTCAGTTGGGATGGGCCCAGCACTGCCGCGTACTCGGTGAGCTAGAGCCAACTGTTCGTCTTCACGTCGCGTATGGCGATATTTCGGTCGTCCGGCTCGGTGATGCCGTAGCCGAACGCCTGGAGCGTCTCGATGGACTCCTGGATCCTCTGCTGGAACATGGGACCCGGATCGACTCTCGGCCCGAGGTGCCCGCGCCAAAGGCACGGCGTGGCGCGCAGCATGTTATGGATTTTGGAGATGGGCTCGATGTCGGCGTAGACGTTGAGCGTCGCCATGGCGTCCTTGTGGCCGAGGATCGATTGGAGCGCCTTGATATCGCCGCCTTGGCGGATCCACTGCGTTGCGAACGTGTGGCGAAGGCCGTGGAACGTGATCAGCTCGTCGTTGGTGCCCATGAGGCCGTTGGTCTCCGAGAACGTCTTGAACGCCCTGCGGATATAGCTTGTCGTCGCGAAGGTCGCGCCCGGCTCCGACAGGATGTAGCAGTCCCCGATCTCGACCGCCCCGGTAAGGCCGCGCAAGCGCAGCTTTCCGCAGTCGATCTCGTGGGTCTCCTTCAGGAAGGGGAGTAGGCCGACCGGGTCGATGGGGATACCCCTGGCGTCATGGGTCTTGGTGTCCTTGATGAACGAACCCATTCCCTTCGCGTACGCCACCGAGTGTCTGATCGAGATCAGGCCCGTCTCGAAATCCACATCGCACCACCGAAGGCCGCAGACCTCGCCGATTCGCATCCCCGTGTGCAGGGCGAGTACGACCGCCCTCTAATCCTCGGCGGACCAATCGAGTCCGAACTCCTTTCGGGCATCCTCTTCGCTCATGACTTCGAGAAGGTCTCCGGGTTGGCAACGAAGGGCGAGGCATAGCTGCTCGAGTGTGTTGAAGCGAATGCCGCGAATATGCCCTTTTTTAATACGGGACAGGTTCACGGGCGTGGTTCCAATCCTTTCGGCAAGTTCGTTCGAGGAAATCTTTCGCTCGGCCATGATCTTGTCGAGGCGAACAATTACGGGCATGGCGTTTCCTTACGCAATCTCGTCGGAGTCGAGGTACAGCTCTCGGGCGTACAAGAAGAGCTGGGAAAGCATGAACAGGACGATGCCGAGAACCAGAGAGGTCCAATCGAATGATGAAGCGATCTCTTGGGCGCCGACGGCCCCCTCGCCGCCAAACATCGAAACGGAGGTTTTGAGTGAGCCGGCGTAGAGGCTGGTGGCAGCTTGAACAACGAAGAGAATGCCGAGCACCTTCAAGCATGTCGCAGACCCTTTCTTGAAGGGGTCTCCGCTCTTGATCGTCCACACGAGAACGGCGCTGAGGATGGTCGTAGCGATACCGATGACGGCAGGGACCAATGTCGAGATCGCAAGGGCTGGATACGCGGGGGAGTCTGCAATTACAGGGTTGTCGAGCACTTCGATTGCTGGCTTTAAGGAGAACGCCACTTGTGCGATGGCGGTGGCGCAAAGGGTCGCAGAGGCTATCGCACATGCGATGCGGAAGGAATGAAGCCGGGGAGTGCGATTGTCGGAACTCATAATAACCTCCGAAGAATTTAAAAAACTCAGGTTACTTTTTAACAGTTTATGTTAAATTGACTTTGCCGGCAAGTAATAAGGGCCGAGCATTTTGTTCGGCCCCTCTGTTCCGACTGGATGAGGTTAAGGTTGGCGATGAATATGCTCAAAATCTCGAAGGCGATCTTTAGGTCGCTTCTCTCCTCCAGGTCGCTCTGTGTTGTCGTTGTTGCGTTGATGGTTCTTTGTGCTCTGCCCGTCTTCAGGAGCGCGGCTGGCATCGACGGACGGGTCGAATACCTCGAGTCGGGAATAACCCGTGTTGAGCAGGAATTGTCAGCATCCTATGCGGATGCGCTTGTGAATGCGGGGGAGGACGGTGTCTATACCTCTTCATCAAGCATGCCCGCGCTTCTGTACCCTCTTGCCGCGGGACGTCTTATCTTGGCACCGCTCTCTCCCCTACTTCCGTTTCTGCAGATATCGGATGGAGAGTACACCTATTATGACGGATCGAAGGAGTACTTGCTATGGGTCGCAACGGCCGTTGCCGTCTCCTTGATTATCAACTTCATCCGAACACCTCCCACATTCATCCGTACATGTGCGGATGAATGTGGGAACCCGATACCCTGAGGGCCGGACCGGCCGGCCCCGGGAGATCGGAGGACGGCATGTCCGGAAAGAGGAAGAAGGGTCCCGAGAAGGCGGCCCCGAGGGCCTACGGCAGGCTCACCAGGCACGAGCGGGACACGGTCCAGAGGATGCTGGAACGCGGGGCCTCGTGCAGGGAGATCGCGAGGGAGCTGGGCAGGTCGCCCTCGACGGTGAGCGCCGAGGTGGCGTCGCACAGGTTCGTGACGGCGCCGAAGGCCAGGCGCGGCGAGCGCGTGGACGGCTCGGCCGACCTGTCGGCGGCCTGCCCGCGCCTGGCCGCGTGGCCGCGCTGCTGCAACGGCTGCGGCCGCTACCGCGCGGTGGGCTGCAAGCGCCGCCCGCACGTCTTCTACGAGGCCCGCGCCGCGCAGCTGTGCGCCGACTCGGTGCTCGTCTCGTCCAGGCGCGGGATCGATGCCGACGAGCCGGCCGCGGCGGCCAGGCTGGAGGCCATAAGGGGCTGCCTGCGCCGGGGGCTGTCCCCCGAGCAGATGGCGGCGTGCAACGGCGGGCCGGTGGACCTGTCGCCGTCGACCATCTACCGCTGGGTCGCGGCGGGCTACGACGGCATGACCAACATGGAGCTCAGGCGCAAGGTCGGCTACAGGCCGCGCAAGCGCGCCGCCGGCCGGGCGGCCACGCGCCACTCCGCCCGCAGGTCGCACGCCGCGTTCCTCGCCCTCGGGGAGGACGCGTGCGCCGCGGCCTGGGAGATGGACACCGTCGAGGGCGCCAGGGAGGACTCGGCCTGCCTGCTCACGCTGCTCCACCGCCCCAGCAGGCTCCAGCTGGCGCTCCTGCTCGAGGCGAAGGACTCGGCGAGCGTGGAGGCGGCGCTGGAGGGCGTGCGCTCGGTGCTGGGCGCCGACGGCATGGGGAGGGTCTTCCGCGCCGTGCTCACCGACAACGGCGCGGAGTTCTCCGACGAGGGCGCGATCGCGGCGCTCCTCGGCGAGGGGCCGGGCGAGACGAGGCTGTTCTACTGCGACCCCAGGCGCAGCGACCAGAAGGGCGCCTGCGAGCGAAACCACGTCGAGATAAGGAAGCTGCTTCCCAAGGGCGCGTGCCTCAGGTTCGACCGGCTCGCCCCGGCGGACCTGGCGCTGGCCATGTCGCACGTGAACTCCGAGCCCCGCGGCGCGCTCGGCTTCTCGACGCCCGCCCGCGCCTTCAGGGCGATGCTCGGCGGCGACGCGGCGGCGCTGCTGGACGCCTACGGCGTGGAGGAGGTGCCCATCGGCGAACTCGACCTGACGCCGGGCCTCATCGAGAGGGCGCGCGCCGAGAGGGGCGATGCCCCGCTGGCCTAGTCTGAAGGCAAAACGGAATAGACGGACCGACCGTCCGGCTGAGTCTGGGAAGAGGTGCCGGGCGGAGGGCGGAGCATGGCCACCGGACCCATCGAAACACATCTCCACCGTTCCTTCAACTGGGAAAACGGCGCCCCCGGGGCCCGTGAGGGGCCTCGGGGGCGTTCGGCTAGCTGCGGGAACGGCCTATCCGCTCAATGTGTTCGGCTGAGATCGGAAATCAACCGCCGTTGCCGTCTCGTTCCTTGCCGCGCGTCTTAACAAACGTGAAAAGCTCATCATCCAGGCACCGATGGGCGAGCTGGGTAGACTTGTTGCATCGAGCGTATGGGCGAGTGTTTTTGCAATGCTTGCCGTCCTCGCCATCAATCTTCCAGGGATAATCGCCGCGCTTGTGAAGAATGGCCCGGGCTCGCCGTTCTATCCGATAGGCTACATTCAATATGCGACTCCGGTTATCAAACCGGCTTGGCTGGTGTTCGCGCAGACGGCCATCTTGCAATTCTTGGTGGCAGCGTTCATCTCGCTTGTCGTTCACCTTGCCGTGAAGATTGCCAATAACCCTACGCTTGGAATCGTGTTCGTATGTGCCCTGATGGGGGTGACGATGGTTCCCGGGTATTACGGAAGATCCATCGCTTTACGTGAGTTCGCCCTGTTGAATCCCCTTACGTATGCGAACACTGAGTTGACCGTCGGCGCCTATAGCCCGTACCCGACAACGCAGATAGTGAATCTGCCTGGACTTTGCTTCGAGCGTGGCGCGATTGCCCTCGTATGCGCAATCGGGATCGAGGTGCTGGCAATTAGCCTGCTTTGCGTTGCTGGAAAGAGCGGCTGCGCGTGCCCGATATCCCCGATTTGTCTTGAGAGAGGTTCCTTCACTGCATCGAGAACGGCAACTCGTTCGAGCGCTTGTGCCTCCGCCGTTGCATACGTAAGAACGATGGGGAAACTGCTCCTGCGTTCTCCTACCCTCGCCGTATGCGCGATTGCAATGTCGACGACGATGCTGGCCCCGGCTCTGGTCGAGATGTTTCCTGACGCTGATAACGTTTCCGCTGTTCGGTATAGGGATGGGGAGCTCCGTTCAATAGATCGGTATCTAGAGCAGAACGCTGCGAATATGGACGTCGAGGGCAAAGCGGCCCTGGAAGACATGCGGGATGCTCTTTCGGGTTTCGTGTACGCGCCTATGCCTGCGGAGGGGTTTCGAAGCCTTGCGACGTACGAGCGCGCTCGAGGTGAGCTGGGCGCGGCAGATGCGACTCTCCTGCAATCGATCGGAATCGAGCCGGAGACTCCTTCTCGTGCGGAGGCGCGCGCCCTTCTGCTTGAGTCGATCGCGAGCTTGCCGGACCCCAAGGTTTACGAGTTAAGTACGAAGATGCCCCCATTAATCCTCCTTTCGTATCTCCAGGCAGCGCTTCCCTCCTTATTTTTGCTGTTGCCCGTGGTTGTCACATCGCTCGCGTGCACCCACCTGCAGTGTCGTTCCCTTCTGGTTCTCCAGATCCCCGCAACAGCGCATGTGCGTTTTCTGACGGCTGTTGCGCTGGCTCTCCTGCTTGGCTTGGTGCTGCTTTTGGTGTCGATGGTTCCCGCTGTCGTTGTGTCCGTGATTAAGAACGGTGCGGGTGGATCGGAGTATCCCGTCGCTCTCATTCGGGCGGGAGCTTCGACAACGTCCATGGTGGGGGAGGCGGTGTTGTGCAGTATTCCGTTGCTGGTCATGGCATACGGCGTGATTTCCGTCGTCGCTGCGTTGACAGCAGCGATTAGCCGCAACCCCGTTGTCACCGGAATGGTTTGCGCGGTTCTCTTGGTGTTGGGTTCGTTGAGCGCTCATGTTGAAAGCGTGGGCATGGGCGTCGCGCTGCTGGCTCCATTCGCCTCGTTTGATCCCGCTTCCCAGGTGGGGACGATTGGGTTCCTTGGGCGAGGGACGAACGCGATGCCTTTTGGAGAGGTCGTCGGCGCATCGGGCGCTCTGCTGGTGGTCTTGGGCGCCGTATCTCCGTTGATGGTGCGCCTGAGTGTTCCAAAGATCGAAAGGGGATGATCTCGATGATTGACCTTCAAACGCTGACGATCTCTTATGGAAAGAAGGTGCTCGTAGATTCGGTGAACGCTGAGTTTGCCCCGGGTACGGTCTACGGTCTCGTCGCTCCGAACGGGCATGGAAAGACGACGTTGCTGCGTGCGATGGCAGGTTTGCCGGGTCCTCGTGTGGACGGGAGCATCGTTCTGGATGAGGTGCAGGGTACGGGTGCGAGAGAGGTCCGTTCTATGATCTTCTATGCACCTGGTGAGGGGACGCTGCTGTATCCCGGATTGCGTGCGGAAGATCACCTCAAGATGGTTTGCGATATGTGGCCGCATGCTCGCGATATCGAAGAGATAGTGGAACAAACGCAGATAGGCGAGTTCGCGAAGATGAGGATCCGCACTCTGAGCCAGGGCATGAAGCAGCAGCTTACCCTGGCGATTGCGTATGCGACGGGCGCGCGGTACCTTCTATTAGATGAGCCCATGAACGCGCTCGACCCCAGCAGGGTGGACTTGCATTCCGAGATTCTCAGGAAGCTGGCCGATTCTGGTACGTGCATCATCATGTCATCCCACATCTTGGATTCGGTCGATAGGCTGTGCGATGAGATTCTGTTTTTGAAGGATGGGAGGCTCATTAGAAGCATTCCGCAAGATGATGCTGCGCCGAAGTCTCCTGGATCCCATTTCGCAAAGCCTGCCGGACGCGCCGAGGGTGCGCTAAGCACGTATCGGCGACTCTACGAAAAGGGCGGGTAGAAATGCGAGTTAATAATCTATGCGGTCAATATGATGCCGTTGAACCCGCGTATCGATACCGCTCAGGCATTCGCCTCGCCCCCGTCGCACGTATCTTCATCCGGTCTGTTACTTTTAATCTAACAATTCTTTGAGGAACGTAGGTGCTTCTAAATGTACTGTCGACTTCTTCTCAAACTAATCCTAAGAGACAAGGCCGTATGGATTTGTACGCTCGTTCTCGCTGCAGCCTTTTCCGTCCCCATTGCGTTCAATTCACCCATCTACGGGCCCTTCTTTATGAAGCAGGGCATGCAGGGCTTTGTCGACGCATTCAATACGCGCGCGCCCCAGGCCAGCGGCACAGACCTATCTCCAGAGCAGCAAAATGACGCGGAGCTTGCAAGATACGCGAACGCCGCCCTCGCCGCTCAAACCGACGCCGCCTTTCTCGATTCTGCCGAGAGCTACTACGCGCTCATGGGCGAAGGCTTCCAATCCGGGTCCATCGTGGGAGACCGAGAGACCAATGACGCGGAGCTCGCATATTGCCGTGCCCTGAGCAGCTCCGGCATCACGGATATCCCGGCCTCCGCAAGCGACCTGCCATTCCTTTCCTTCCTGCCTTACGCCATTGCCACGGCGCCGTCTTTCCTTCCCTTCATCCCCTTCCTTCTCTCGTCGATACTCCTGCTCGGGGCCACAAGGCCTGCGACCCTGGCGGCGAAGGCGCCCGTGCCCAAATTCCGGCGCCTTATCCAGACCGTGTTTTCGATAATCGCCGCGGGGACCGCGATGCTCCTCGCCGGCCTCGCGCCCGGGGGCATTTACGCCTTGGCCCTAAACGGCTTCGGGCAAATTGGGTACCCGATCGCCTTCTTCCATGACGGCGCGCTTGCCACCACGATCGCGGGAAACGTCTTCACGACCCTGCTTATCGCGCTTCTTGCGGGCGGAACCTTGATATCCGTTTGCTCCGTCGTCCTATCGACCGCAACGAGGCGCGTCCTCGCAGGCCCCCTTGCCTCCGCGCTGCTTGTCGCGGCCCCGGCATTCCCGTTACTGTCCGATTCGGCGCTGGAGCATAATGCCGTGCTCGGGCTTCTGCCGCTGGCCGTGTTCTCGCCTATCGAGGCAACGGGTTACGTGGGATGCTTCCCGACGGAATTCACTGGCTCCGGTTCGGGCGGTGCATCGATGCTTGCCGTGGCCCTGATATACGCCGCGGTCCTTTTTGCGGTCGGCGCCGTTGCGACACGTTCGCCCAAACAGCCTGGACCCGCGAAAAAGCACCATGGGCTCGAGCTTCTGGACGTGAGCGTGGGATACGGAAGCACGACGATACTTTCAATCGGACCGCTTTTCCTGAGCCCGGGAACGGCGGCTGGGCTCGTCGCCCCCAACGGCTCGGGGAAAACCACCCTTCTTGAAGCGCTGTCGGGCCAATTTCCCACCCGCATCCGCTCGGGAAGCCTGTTGGCAGACGGAATCTGCCAGCGTCGATCAGCCGAATTCGCAGAACTCGTCTACCTGAGCTCTTCGGGCGGTACGGATCTCTACCCCACGCTATCGGCCCTCGAGCACCTTGCTTTCGTTAGGGAGGCGTGGAAATCGGCTGCCGACATCGACCCGCTCTGCAACTCCCTCGGAATCTCCCCATATCTCGACAAGCCGACCCGTAAACTCTCGACAGGAATGAAGCAGCAGGTAAAGCTTGCCATGGCGATAGCGACCGATTGCCCGTACCTCATCCTCGATGAACCGCTGAACGGCCTCGATCCGGGAAAACGGAAAACCTCCTGCGACGCGATGCGCAGCGAAGTGGCGCGGGGACGCAGCGTGCTCATTTCAAGCCATCTACTCGACGACCTGGCAGACCTCACCAACTCGTTCTACTTCATCGAGGCCGGCACACTCGTGGAAAAGATCGAGTCGTCCTCGCAGACGCTCAAGCAGGAATACCTCGATACATACGAGAGATGAATGTGGGGGAGTGTTCGGATGAAGTTGATATTTAAGGTCCAGCTCGTGTTGTGCCGAAAAGACCGTGAACCTTTTGTGGGACGTGCGGTGCCGTGGTACCATAGCCGAGTTTGTTGTCTTGGTCGGAAACCAAGACGCCTTATGCGCTGATCGGTAACCAGCGCCTGACCAATAAGGAGTCCTACCATGAAGCAGGGTATCCATCCCCAGTATGTCGAGTGCACGGTGACGTGCTCCTGCGGCAACACCTTCAAGACGCACGCTACCGTGTCTGAGATGAAGGTCGAGCTTTGCAACGAGTGCCACCCGTTCTACACCGGCCAGCAGAAGTTCGTCGACACCGGTGGACGCGTCCAGCGCTTCGCCGACAAGTTCGGTGGCGCCGCTGCCGCCCAGCTCAAGAAGGCTGAGGAGGCCAAGGCTGCCAAGGCCGCCAAGGCTGCTGAGGCCGAGGCCGCTCGCAAGGCCGCCGCTGAGGCTAAGGCTGCCGAGAAGGCTAAGCGTGCCGCTAAGTTCGCCGAGGAGGCTGCCAAGCAGGCCGCCGAGGCTCCCGCAGAGGCTCCCGTCGAGGAGGCCGCTGCCGAGGCCGAGACCACCGAGGCTGCTGAGTAAATAGCTCGCCGCGGAATCACTCGCATTCATGGCATGAGGGCCGTGCATCCATTTGGGTGCGCGGCCCTTTTCTTTTTATTGGTGCAAGCTAACCTGTCCCCGTGGCACCAAATGGCAGAGAGACGGCGTTTGCTCAGATAAAACCTGCCAAAATAAACCCGTTCCATTGCGGCAGGTTGGTCATAGTTATTACGTGGCGGTCGAGGTCGACCGTATAGGCCGCGCCTTGTTTGGCTAAAGTACAATCATCTGTGTTTAACTCGCCCGCAGCTGCACGGCGTGGGCGATGGCCAAAAAGGAAAACCACATGGGATTCATGTCAAAGCTGCTGTCCTTTGGATCCGATAAGGACCTTAAGCGCTACTACAAGATCGTCGACCAGATCAACGGTCTTGAGCCCCAGTTTGAGAAGATGACCGAGGAGGAACTCCGCGGCCAGACCGATAAGTTCCGCGAGCGTTACGCCAACGGTGAGTCGCTCGACGACATGCTCCCCGAGGCCTTTGCCACCGTGCGCGAGGCTTCCAAGCGCATCACGGGCATGCGTCACTTTGACGTGCAGCTCATCGGCGCCATGGCACTGCACGAGGGCCACATCGCCGAGATGAAGACCGGCGAAGGTAAGACCCTCGTCTCCACGTTGGCCGGCTATCTCAACGCTATTGCCGGCAAGGGCGTGCACGTCGTTACTGTCAATGATTACCTGGCCAAGCGCGACTCCGAGTGGATGGGCCGCATCTATAAGTACCTGGGCATGACCGTCGGTCTGCTCCAGAACAACATGCCGCTCGAGCTCAAGCGCCCGGCCTACCAGGCCGACGTCACCTATGGCACCAACTCCGAGTTCGGCTTTGATTACCTGCGCGACAACATGGTTACCCGTCCCGAGCAGCGCGTGCAGCGCGGCCACAACTACGCCATCGTCGACGAGGTTGACTCCATCCTGATCGATGAGGCTCGCACCCCGCTGATCATCTCGGGCGCTGGCACCAAGTCCGCCAGTACCTACAAGGACTTCGCGCGTGCCGTGCGTGGCCTTGAGCGCGGCGAGGACGTGTCGCACGATATGCTTACCGCCACCGAGGATGTTGAACCCACGGGCGACTACGTCATGGACGAGGCCAAGCACACCATCGCTGCCACCGAGCGCGGTCTTAAGAAGATCGAGCGCCGCCTGGGTATCGATGACATCTATGCCGATCTCTCCGGCCAGCTGGTCAACCACCTGCAGCAGGCGCTGAAGGCCCAGTACATGTTCCACCGCGACAAGCAGTATGTGGTCACCAACGGCGAGGTCAAGATCGTCGACGAGTTCACCGGCCGCATTATGGAAGGCCGCCGTTACTCCGAGGGCCTGCACCAGGCCATCGAGGCCAAAGAGGGCGTGCTTGTACGCGAGGAGAACCAGACGCTGGCCACTATCACCTTGCAGAACTACTTCCGTCTGTATGACAAGCTCTCCGGCATGACCGGTACGGCACTCACCGAGGATGCCGAGTTCCGCGAGATCTACAAGCTGCCCGTTGAGGTCATCCCCTCCAACAAGCCCGTTCAGCGTGTTGACCATGAGGACCTGGTGTACCGCACCATCCAGGCCAAGTACAACGCCGTTGCCGATGACGTCGAGCGACGTCACGCCAAGGGCCAGCCGGTCCTGGTGGGCACCGTCTCCATCGAAAGCTCCGAGAAGCTGTCGGCCGCCCTTACCAAGCGCGGCATCGCGCACGAGGTCCTCAACGCTAAGCATCACGAGCGCGAGGCTCATATCGTTGCCCAGGCCGGACGCTACGGCGCCGTGACCATCGCTACTAACATGGCCGGTCGTGGTACCGACATCCTGCTGGGCGGCAACCCCGACGAGCTGGTGCGCGAGCGCCTTGAGTACGAGGGCCTGACCATGGAGGACGTGACGCCCGAGCAGCTCGAGCAGTTTAACGCCGAGGCCAAGGAGACCTGCAAGGCCGAGCGCGAGCGCGTGCTTGCCGCCGGCGGCCTGACCGTCATCGGCACCGAGCGCCACGAGTCCCGTCGTATCGACAACCAGCTGCGCGGCCGCTCCGGCCGTCAGGGCGATCCGGGCGAGACCCAGTTCTACCTGTCGCTCGAGGACGACCTCATGCGCCTGTTCGGCGGCGACAAGATGGACCGCGTCTCCAAGATGATGGTCACGGCCGACATGGGCGACGACATGCCCATCCAGCACAAGATCATCTCAAAGGCCGTCGAGAGCGCCCAGCACAAGGTCGAGAGCATCAACTTCTCCATGCGCAAGAGCGTCCTTGAGTACGACGACGTCATGAACAAGCAGCGCCAGGTCATCTACGCTGAGCGCAATAAGATTCTGGACGGCAAGGACCTGACCGACCACATCACCGAGGTCATGCACGACACCGTGTACCGCTGCGTTCAGGAGTTCTGCACCAAGGACAGTCACGATGGCGAGCGCGACCTGGAGGGCCTGCGCAAGTGGGTTGTGGAGCTCACCGGCCACATCGATACGCCGAAGTTCCCCGACGAGGATTATGAGGCCCTGGCTGCCGATGTCCTGGCTTACGTAGAGAAGTGCTACAACATGAAGGCCGAGCGCTTGGGCGAGGACCTGATGCGCGAGCTCAACACCCAGGTCATGCTGCGCGTCATCGATACCCGCTGGATGAACTACCTGCAGGAGATGGACTACCTCAAGACCGGCATCGGCCTGCGCGGCTTTGGCCAGCGCGACCCGCTGGTTGAGTACAAGACCGAGGCCTACGGCGCGTTCCAGATACTCGTCGATACCATGTATGAGGATTACCTGCGCACGGTTCTGCGCATCGAGATTAAGGCTGCCCCGCGTGCCGTGGAGCACAAGGAGGAGCCCGCGCTCGAGGGTGCGCGCTTCTCCGGTCCTGCCGAGGTCGATGGTGACAACGGCGACTCGGTGCTGCGCAAGCAGGCGCAGGTGCAGGCCCGCACGGCTGTCCAGGGTGGTCCGGCTGCCGTCAACAACGGTGGCAAGGTGACCACCTATCGCAAGTCCGAGAGCGACGATCCGTACGTCAACGTGGGCCGCAACGACCCGTGCCCCTGCGGTAGCGGCAAGAAGTTTAAGTACTGCCACGGCAGGAATCGTTAATGGCTGAGGCTTTAGAGGTAACGCCCGCCGAGCTGGACGCGTTCGCGGACCGGCTCGGTGAGGTCGAGTCGTATCTCCACCTGGACGAGAAGCGTACCCGCGTGTTCGAGCTCGAGGCCAAAAGTGTTGCCCCTGGCTTTTGGGATGACGCCGACGCCGCCCGTGCCACCATGGAGGAGATCGCGCGCACCAAGGAAGATATCGCTGCCGTGGACACCGCGCGCGGCGAGCTTTCCGATGCCCGCGCCGCGCTGGAGCTTGCCGAGGAGATGGGGGATGACCCCGACGCCGCCGCCCTTCGCGAGGAGGCTGCAGCCACGGCTGAGCGCCTGGCCCGTGCCATCGATGAGCTTGAGCTTTCGAGCTGGTTTACCGGTGAGTTCGATCACGGCGATGCCATCGTGACCATCAAGCCCGGACAGGGTGGTCTGGAGGCCCAGGACTGGACCTTCATGCTCTTTAAGATGTACATGAAGTACTGCCAGCGTCGCGGCTGGAAGGTCACCATCAACGACTGTCCCGCGGCCGAGGTCATCGGCATCGACCGCGCGACCTTTACCGTCGAGGGCAAGGACGCATTTGGCATGCTGCGCGCCGAGGCCGGCGTCCACCGCTTGGTTCGCATTAGCCCCACCGACGACAAGAAGCGCCGCCAGACCACGTTTGCCGGCGTCGAGGTCATCCCCGTGCTACCCGATGATATCGACATCGAAATCAGTCCCGATGACATCCGCGTGGACGTGTACCACGCGAGCGGCCCGGGCGGTCAGGGCGTCAACACCACCGACTCCGCCGTGCGCGTGACGCATTTTCCCAGCGGCATTGTGGTCACCTGCCAAAACGAGCGCAGCCAGATCCAGAACAAGGCCGCGTGCATGCAGATCCTCAAGGCTCGCCTGTACGAGATTGAGCTCGAGAAGCGCGCCGAGGCCCTGGATGAGATTCGCGGACCCAAAACCACGATTGGTTTTGGCAACCAGATCCGCAGCTACGTGCTCTACCCGTATCAGATGGTTAAGGACCTACGCACGGGCGTTGAGACCAGCAATGTCGAGGCCGTTCTTGACGATGGCGACCTGGACCCGTTTGTTATTGGCTACCATCGCTGGGCCACTGGCAACGCTGACGCAGAGATCCCATCTGCATAAACCGCCCGGTTTATGTGGAAATGGATAAAACCCTCCGAGCAGGGTGGTTTTGTATCCAAAGCAAACCCTGCGCAGGGGTGGTTTTTGTTCGGCGAATCGGTAGAATCGAATACAGCAAGAAGTTCGAAGCGCATCCGTTTGGGTGCGCTTTTTTGAGGGAGGTAGCATGGCATATCGTCTGGACATCAAGCGCATTTTATCGATGAACTTCTTTCACGACCTGCCCCAGATTATGTTGGGGTGCGCTCTGGCCGCTATTGCGACCGACCTGTTTTTGATTCCCAACGGCCTTGCTGCCGGTGGTGTTACGGGCCTTGCCACCATTATCCAGGCGGTCGGCGCATCGCGCGGCATATCGCTTCCCGTTGGTATTCAGACGATCGTGATGAACGCCTTGCTGTTGCTGGTCGTTATGCGCGAGGGCGGCATGTTCTACGTGGTGCAGACCGCGACGGGCTTTGTGCTGCTGGGCTTCTTTACCGATCTGTTCGCCCCGTTTGTAGCACCTCTGGCGGATGCGGACCTGATGCTCCCTGCCATGTGGGGCGGCATTATTACAGGCATCGGTTACGGCATGGTGCTGCGCGCCGGCGCCAACACCGGCGGCTCGGACACGATTGGCCAAATCATCTCGCGTAATACCTCGCTGCCCGTGGGCTCGACCGTCATGGCGATCGATGTTGCCGTATGCGCGCTGTCGGCTCCGGTCTTTTCAATCGAAAATGCACTATATGCAGGCCTTTCGATGGTCATTAGCGGCTACGTGATCGATGCCGTGGTCGATGGTGGCAACAAACGCCGTATGGTACTCATCATCTCGGACAAGTTCCCTGATATCGCTGCCGATATCATGTATGGCCTGGGTCGTGGTTGTACCAAGTTTAAGGCGACTGGCATGTATTCGGGTGCCGAGAAGCCGGTGATCATGGTCATCGTGAACCGTCGAGAGCTCAATACCCTCAAGACGATCGTGCGCGAGCGCGATCCTCACGCCATTGTGACGGTCGCCGACGTTACGGAAGCTTTCGGCGAGGGATTCAAGGACATTAGCGCGTAGGGCCGACCGCGTCCCATCCAAAAGACGTTCACATTGATAAACCGTTTCATCAGCGGTTCTGCCTGCTAAATTGTTCAAATAATGATAAAAACTCTGGTAAAGCCATCAATTTCCAGCATAATGAATGACGTACGTGCATTGCGGCTGTGTTGGGATTACCTTCGGTGCCGTGCGCATTTTGTCTAATGAGGATGAAAGGAAGGCACAATGAGCGACGAAGAGCTCAAAAAGGTTGCCAACGAGGTAAGGAAGGGCATCGTCACCGGCGTGCACGCTGCCAAGTCCGGCCATCCGGGCGGTTCGCTCGGCGCTGCCGACATCATGACCTATCTGTACTTTGAGGAAATGAACGTCGACCCGGCCCATCCCCGCAAGGCCGACCGCGATCGCTTTGTGCTTTCCAAGGGCCACTGTGCACCTGGTCTGTACGCTGTGCTCGCCGAGCGTGGGTTCTTCCCCAAGGAGGATCTTGAGACGCTGCGCCACATCGGCAGCCACCTGCAGGGTCATCCCAACATGAACGACACTCCGGGCGTCGATATGTCCACCGGCTCACTGGGCCAGGGCATCTCCGCCGCCGTGGGCATGGCCGTTGCCGCCAAGCACTGGGGCGATACTTATCGCACGTACGCCCTGCTGGGCGATGGCGAGAGCGAGGAGGGCCAGGTCTGGGAGGCCGCCATGTTTGCCGGCAACCAGCAGCTCGACAACCTCTGTGTGATCGTCGACCACAACGGCCTGCAGATCGACGGTCCCGTCGAGGAGGTCAACGACCCCATGCCGCTCGCCGACAAGTTCCGCGCCTTTAAGTTCCACGTGGTGGAGCTTGCCGACGGCAACGATTTCGATCAGATCCGCGCCGCCTTTGCCGAGGCTCGCGCTACCAAGGGCCAGCCGACCGCCATTATCGCCGAGACCCTGAAGGGCAAGGGCGTGTCCTTTATGGAGAACCAGGTTGGTTGGCACGGCAAGGCCCCCAATGATGAACAGTTTGAGCAGGCCATGGCAGAGCTCACGGCCGCCGGAGAGGAGCTCTAGGATGGCAGACGTCAAGAAAATCGCCACGCGCGTAAGCTACGGCGAGGCCCTCGTCGAGCTCGCCAACGAGCACGATGACTTTGTGGTCCTCGACGCCGACCTGGCCGCCGCCACGCAGACCGGTAAGTTTAAGGCCGCCTGCCCTGATCGTTTCTTCGATGTGGGTATCGCCGAGAGCAACCTGATGGGTGTTGCCGCCGGTATCGCAACCACCGGTCGCGTTGCCTTCGCGAGCACCTTTGCCATGTTCGCCGCCGGCCGCGCCTTTGAGCAGGTCCGTAACTCCATCGGCTACCCGCACCTCAACGTTAAGATCGGTGCCACGCACGCCGGTATCTCGGTGGGCGAGGACGGTGCCACACACCAGTGCTGCGAGGATATCGCCCTGATGCGCGTCATCCCCGGCATGACTGTGATCGTTCCTGCCGACGACGTCGAGGCCCGCGCCGTGACGCGCGCCGCCTACGAGTGCGACGGTCCCGTGTACATGCGCTTTGCCCGTCTGGCCTCGCCGGTTATCAACGACCCCGAGACCTACAAGTTTGAGCTGGGTCGCGGCATCGTTATGCGCGAGGGCGCCGACGTTACCATCATTGCCTGTGGTCTGATGGTCGGCGAGGCTCTCGAGGCCGCCGAGCAGCTTGCTGCCGAGGGCATCGATGCCGAGGTCATCAACATGCACACCATCAAGCCCATCGATGCCGACCTGATCGTTAAGAGCGCCACCAAGACCGGCCACGTCGTGACCGTCGAGGAGCACTCTGTGATCGGTGGCCTGGGCAGCGCCGTTGCCGACGTCCTGTGCGAGCAGTGCCCGACGCCGCTCAAGAAGATCGGCGTCAACGACACCTTCGGTGAGTCTGGCCCGGGTGCCGAGCTCCTGCACAAGTACGGCCTGGACGCCGCCAACATCGTGGTGACCACCAAGGAGTTCTTGGCATAAGGCAAGACGAGGCAAAGTATCGTCTCAACAACCACATCCAAGCCAGAACAGGGGCATCCCCAAAGAGGGCGCCCCTGTTTTTGTTGAATTTAAATTAGAGTCCTGCCAAGCAAAGGTCCCATGGGGAAACGGGCCCATCCCAACAAAGTGCAATTCAGACCCTTCCAACTTTGTATGCGCAGCATTTCAAGTTGGTGCGTCGGTCCCATAGTAGCCGCAGGCCGGGCGCAGGGTTACCTCCCAAATCTTTCCGCAGCGCAGGCCGGCGTTTGTCCGCAGCTCCGCAGGAGCAGGACAAATGCCGGCCATGCGCGAGGACGATTTGGGAGGTAACCCTGCGCCCGGCCGGTGGGATCCCAAAGCCCGCCATGCTTCTTATGTGCAGCAAAGCTAATGCTGCTAAAATGTAAAGCGCTCATGTAGTTTAAACGCACGACGATAAGGAGCACCAGTGGGTAACCACTTCCGTACCTCCGGTGCGGGCGATGATGCCCCCAAGACGCAGACGGGCGTCCAGGGCAGTCGTTTCGCCACTCCGGATTCAGAGGGCCGGCCTGTTGCTCAGGCCCCCGCTCAGCCGGCAGATCAGGCACAGCCGGCATCCGATCCCTTTGCCTACAATCCCACCAGCGATGTCGCGCTTTCCGGCACGGCGGGTTTTGAGCCCGTTCAGGCCGTGACCGCTCGCGTGGAGCAGCCTCAGGCTGGCGCCGCCACGCCGCAGCCTACCATGGCCGGCATTCCCGACCCCATGGCCCCTGCGACGCCGGTTCCTCAGCCTGCGCAGTCCGGTCTCTTTGCCGCTATTCCCGATCCCACGCAGCCTGTTGCCCCGGTGGTCGAGAGCGATCAGGCCGCCGAGGTCGCAAGCCTCGATAACGCGCTCAACAACCCCGATTTTACGTCGGTGTTTGCGCCCATCGATCCGCAGGCTAGCCGCAAGAAGATGGCCAAGCAGGCCGGTGTCGAGCCCGTCATCCTTATGGAGCACGTCACCAAGATCTACCCGGCGCAGCCCAACAAGCCCGCGCTCGACGACATTAACATCGAGATCTATCCGGGCGAGTTCGTCTTTTTGGTCGGTCACTCCGGCTCGGGCAAGACCACGCTGCTGTCGACGCTCAACCGCGACGTCAAGCCCACAAGCGGTCGTATTTTGGTCGCCGGCCAGGACCTCATGAAGATCAAGAACCGCAAGGTCCCATTCCTGCGTCGTCAGATTGGTGCCGTGTTCCAGGACTTTAAGCTCCTGCCGCAAAAGACCGCCTACGAAAACGTGGCGTTTGCCCTGCAGTGCATCGGCAAGCCCAAGGGCGTCATCCGCAGCCAGGTGCCCGAGGTGCTGCGTCTGGTCGGTCTGGCCGATCAGATGGACTCGCTGCCCGATCAGCTTTCCGGTGGCGAGCAACAGCGCGTGGCCGTTGCCCGCGCTATGGTCAACCGTCCGCCGCTGCTGATCTGCGACGAGCCCACGGGTAACCTCGACCCGGCGATCTCGCTGGGCATCATGAAGCTGCTCGAGCGTATTAACCGCACCGGCACTACCGTGATCGTCGCCACGCACGACCGCGAGATGGTCGATAGCATGCACCGTCGCGTGATCGCCCTCGAGGGCGGCCACGTTATCCGCGACCAGGAGAGGGGAGGTTACGGCAACTATGGCACCAACTAACGTGGGCTACTCCTTCAAAGAGGCAATCAGTCACTTCTTCCGTAACTGGACTACCTCGCTCGGCGCCGTCATCACGATCTTCCTTTCGCTGTTTATCATCGGCCTGTTCATCATGGGCTCCGCGATGCTGAACTCCGTGATCGGCACCGTCGAGGATCAGGTTGTCATCAACGCGTTCATTAGCGATGACGCCGATCAGGCCGATGTCCAGGCTTTTGAGGCCGAGCTTAAGACGTGGAATAACGTCAAGTCCGTGACCTATAAGGACAAGGACGACGCGCTGGCCGAGTATACGAGCAAGATGTCGGGCAACGCCGACGCCACCATGAGCGCGCTCGATGGCCAGAACCCGCTGCCGGCTTCGTTTGCAATTGAGATGGACGATCCGTCCAAGGTCGAAAGCACGGCCCAGAAGCTCAAGAAGAACGCCGACTTCCAGAAGATCGCGGATGACGGCGACGTCAACGCGAGCGTGCTGTACGGCCAGGAGGAAGTGAGCCGCCTGTTCCAGGTGACCAACTACATCCGCATCGCCGCCGTGGTGCTCGTTGGCCTTTTGACCTTTATCGCATTCATCTTCATCAACAACACGATTCGCCTGTCCATCACGGCGCGTCGTCGTGAGATTGCGATTATGCGTCTGGTCGGCGCCAGCAACGGCTTCATTCGCGGCCCGTTTATCACCGAGGGCGTACTGCAGGCCATTTTGGGCTCGCTGCTTTCCATCGGCGTTCTGGAGCTGCTGCGCAATCTGATGATTCCGCGTTTGCAGGAGAGCATCGGCTGGATGTCGTTTGCCCTGCCGATGCAGTACTACCTGGTGACCTATGCTGCGCTGATTCTGGTCGGTGTGATTATCGGTCTCTTTGGTTCTGCCATAGCCATGCGCCGCTACCTGCGCGTGTAGGCATGTCTGGAATTCATCCCTTCCAACGGGTCGTCTCTTATGGGGCGGCCCGTTTTTTGATCTCTAGGGGACGGCAGGAAAGCGAATCATTTGGGTAGACTCTTTGGAGTTCGTCATCGATAGCAAGGAGGCGCCATGGGGCGCAATAACAAGCATAAGCGCGGTGCTCGCAATAAGCGTGGGCCGGTGCGCAGCGAACGCCGTCCGAGCCTGACCGGGCGCGTGCAGCTCCATGAGCATGGCGCCTATGTCATAACCGAGAGCGGCGACTACAAGGTTATGGGCCGCGGTAAGCGCGAGATCATGGATGGCGATACCGTTGCCGTGAGCATTAAGAACAGCCCGCACGGTGAGCGGCGCGCCGTGATCGAAGGCGTGGTTGAGCGCGCAGCCATAAGCGTGGTGGGTACGTACCAGACCGCTGGTCCGCTCGGTGTGATCGAGCCGCTCGATTCGCGCCTGAAGGCCGACTTCTTCATTCTGCCCGAGGATACCTCGGCGGATCGTCTGGGCGTCCACCCGGGTGATGCCGTTGTCGCGCGCATTTTGACCTACCCGACGCGCCTGGAATCGGGCACCGTGACGATCGAACGCCGCATTGGCGGAGATGACGCGCCCGATTTGGGCGTTCAATACGTGATGGCGCGTTACGGCTATACCGATAGCTATCCCGAGGCCGCGCTGGACGAGGCCGAGGGGCTTTCGCTCGATGTGTCCGCGGCGCTTAAGGACCCGCTCCGCCGCGATCTGCGCGACCGCTTTGTCATCACGATCGACCCGGTCGACGCGCGCGACTTTGACGATGCCATTTCGCTTGAGCGCACGCCCGAGGGTGGCTACAAGCTGGGTGTGCATATCGCTGACGTTTCTCACTATGTGGCTTGGGGCGGGCATATCGATCTTGAGGCTCGCCATCGTACGACATCGGTGTATCTGGCCGATCGCGTGCTTCCCATGCTGCCCGAGCGCCTGTCTAATGACCTATGCTCGCTTCGCCCTGACGAGGACCGTCTTGCGTTTACCGTTGACATTGAGCTCGATGCGCAGGGTCGCGTGCGGCATTACGATCCTTACCCCAGCGTGATTCGCTCGCGTGTGCGTATGGACTATGACGGCGCCGAGGCGCTGCTGGTGCGTGCCGACGCGGTTGAGTATTCGGTGCTGGAAGGCGCCGCTGAGGATGTTGCGGCTGCTGAGGCCTCGCGCGAGGAGGCGCTTGAGCGCGGTCTTGCGTGCGAGGAAACTGCTCGCGGCTATAACGTCGACCTCGGCGATTTCCTTGTCGCCGCCAACGAACTCGCCGAACTTCGCCGTCGTATTCGTCGCGTCCGCGGCTCAGTCGATTTTGACACGGCCGAGATTCGCGCTCTATTGGACGAGGACGGAGTACCCGTGCAGATTGTGGCGCGTGAGCGTTCGTGTGCCACGTCGCTTATCGAGGAAGCCATGCTGCTCGCCAACGAGTGCGTTGCAGAGTGGCTGGCAGACCGTGATATCGAGGCCTGCTATCGCGTGCATGAGGATCCGAGCCCCGATAGCCTGCACGGTGCCGCCGTTGCGCTGGCGCAGCTGGGCATCATCGACGATCGCCGTGCTGCCGGTATTGCCCTGGGGAGTCCCGATGAGCTGCAGGCTGCAGTTGATGCTGCCGCCGGTACGGCAAGCGCACCGCTCGTCAACACGCTGCTTCTGCGCAGCATGCAGCGTGCGCTGTACAAGCCGCGCAACGAGGGCCACTTTGCGCTCGCCGCGTCGTGCTACTGTCACTTTACGAGTCCCATCCGTCGCTATCCCGATCTGGTGGTGCACCGCGTGCTCAAACTGCAGTTGGCCTATGAGCAGCTCGGCGGCAAGGACGCCTTGGTGCGCACGCCGCGGCTCATCGGCAAAGGTCGCGAGTCGCTGCCGCGCATTCTGCCGCAGATTTGCCGTGCGTGCAGCGATGCGGAGCGTGCGGCCGATGCCGCCAGCCATGCGACGCAAAAGATTAAGATTGCCCAGTACTATGAGGATCGCCTGGGCGAGCGCTATGCCGGAACGGTCTCATGGGTCAGCAGTATGGGCCTGTTCGTACGCTTGGACCTGACACAGGTCGAAGGCTTGGTTTCGATCAAGAGCCTGGGCAACGAGTGGTTCGAGTTTGACGAGGACGCGCTCACGCTCACAGGTGTCGACACGGGGACCCGCTATGAACTGGGGCAGCGTGTGATCATCGAGGTCTCACGCGTCAATACCACGCGCGGGCACTTGGACTTTAAGCTTATCCATTAGCCAAATTCCGACTCATGGTGTGGGGGCGGAGAGCGGCCTTTCGGGACCGCCCTTCGCATTTGAATCGTGGCTATCTTGCCGTCTGCTCGGCCGCCTGCTTGCCTGCTATTGGAGAGGTAAAACCTACCAAAATAAACCTGTCCCTTTTTGGCAGGTTTACAAGAAAGCGGGGATGAGATGGCGACGGTGTATGGTTATGCGCGGGTGAGTTCGCGCGATCAGAATCTTAATCGGCAGCTGGATGCGCTGGGCGCCTATGGCGTGGGCTCGGCGAATATTTATGCCGACCATGCGAGCGGCAAGGACTTCGATCGACCGCGTTATCGCGAGCTGCTGCACGTCCTGGGAGACGGGGACGTGCTAGTGGTGCTTTCTATCGACCGACTTGGTCGTAATTACTCCGAGATTCTTGAGGAATGGCGACGCATTACCAAGGAGCTCGGGGTTGCCATTGTGGTGTTGGACATGCCATTGCTTGACACGCGCGCCAGGGCCAGCGGCACGCCGGATGTGACCAACACCCTGATTGCCGATATTGTGCTGCAACTGCTGAGCTACGTGGCGCAGGTGGAGCGCGAGAATATCCATCGGCGCCAGGCGGAGGGAATTGCAGCGGCGCGGGCGCGAGGGGTTCGTTTCGGTCGACCTCGCAAGCCGTGCCCTCCTCAGTTTGAGCTGGTGCGCGATAGCTATGAGGCAGGCGATATTACCCGCAGCCAGGCAGCAAAGTGCCTGGGCGTGTGCGTGGGGACGTTCGATCGCTGGATGCGCGAGGCGGGGTAGGAGTTTGCGTCGCTTTGTTGCTTCCTGTTGCGATTCAAATTTTGATACGGTGACGATGCCATTTTGGACTACACTCGCTGATATTCAAAAAACGGAGGTTGGCCTTTGGCACGCGTAAAACAAATAATCGGATGGACCGCGATCGCTCTGTTCGTCGCAACGCTGGCGGGCATCTGGGTGCTGACGGAGCAAAACGCGGTGCAGACGTCGTTGCTGAGCGAGTCCACCGCGCGTGTGGTGGAGGGTCAGGCTACGGGCGTACAGGCTGCCGATGCCACGGGTGAAGCTCAGACCGAGAACGGGATGACCGGGGGCACCGATTCGGCTGCTTCGAATGTCCGGTCTGGCCGACTTGCTTCCATTCGCATGTGGGTGGGCGCGAACGTCCGTCGCGTTGCCCATACCGTAGAGTTTTTCTTCGTCGGATTGTTCGCCTCGGTGGTCGTGGTTTGCTTTTCCAGGCGTCCGTGGAGCGTATGCTCCCGTTGCGTGCCCGTGTTGCTCTTTTGCGCCGTCTGCTCCGTTGGCGATCAGGTACATAAGATCTTTGTTCCCGGCAGGCATTTCGACGTTATCGATTTAGGATTCGATGCTGCGGGCTATGTTACCGCGATGCTGTTGGTATTGCTGGCAGCGGCGTTGGTGCGCTATGCGACTCGGCCGATCGGCGCCCATGCGAGGCGCTAGCCGGTAACAAACCCGTTTCTGATCATGCGACCTTGTTGAATTATTTTGTGTCGCGCGTATTTCCGAGCGGTCGGATTTGAGGGGCGAGCGGTAGAACGCTCGCCCTTTGTGCGCCACGATGCGGCACAATGTACCGTAAAAGCTGTTTGTATCCGGTACGAATCATTCGTTGGTCTTTAATTCTTCTCAACGGAGGTGTTTGAGATGGCAAACGGATTGCTTTTGCGGCTTCGCGAGCGTGAGCTCAGCGCGAGCCCGGCGGAACGCAATGTCATCGCATATGTAAGCGCTCATCCGCACGAGGTGGTCGGGCTGTCCGTCCGCGGTCTTGCCGATGCCACGTTCTCCTCGCCCTCGAGCATTTTGCGCTTTTGCAAGCGCTTGGGTTTTGCGGGCTACAAGGAGTTCCAGCGCGAACTGATTGCCGAGCTGGCGCTCTTGGGTGACAAGAAAGACGTTGCCCTCGAGGACATCTCCATGGATGACAGCGTCGAACGTATCGTGGGGAAGGTGATGAAAAGCAACGTGCGCACGATCGAAGCGACGGCGCGAACGCTCGATTACACCGTCTTGGAGCGATGTGCGGCCTATCTTAAGCGGGCACGCGCGGTCAATCTGTTCGGTATCGGTGCCTCTCGTTTGGTCGCGCACGATCTGGCGCAAAAGCTCATGCGTGTCGACAAAGAGTGCCATCTGTACGACGACTGGCATGATCAGCTCTTGTGTGCCAAGAACATGCATGAGGGCGATATGGCAATCGCCTTTAGCTACTCGGGCTTGACGCAAGAGGTGCTGGACTGCGCCGCCGAGGCCCAACGTCACAACTGTCCCGTTGTGGCCGTGACCAAAGTAGATGGATCATCCAAGCTTGCCACCATGGCCGATGCCGTGCTCGGCGTCGCTGCGAGTGAGCCCTTGGTCCGCAGCGGTGCCATGGCTTCGCGTATGGCCCAGCTTATGGTTGTCGATGCCCTGTACGCTGCTTACGTTGCCAGCGACTACGAACGGGCGACGCATGCCATTAAGCAAAACTACATCGAGAAACAGGAAAGATGAGGTGAATGAAATGCTCGATTTAACAAAATTCACGACCGAACAGCGTAATCAAAGGTCTATGGACCTCGATACGATGACATCGCTGCAAATCGTCACGACGATGAATGATGAGGATCTTCGTGCCGTCCAGTCGGTCACAAAAGTGCTGCCCCAGGTTGCCACAGCAATCGACTGGGCTGCTGAGGCACTCGAGCGCGGCGGGCGCGTCTTTTACATGGGCGCAGGCACCAGCGGTCGTCTGGGCGTACTCGACGCTTCGGAGTGTCCGCCCACGTTTGGCGTGTCACCCGATCTGATTGTCGGGCTCATTGCCGGAGGCGAGACGGCGTTTATCAAGGCTGTCGAAGGTGCCGAAGACAGCGAGGAACTTGGCGCGAGCGACCTGCGGGAGCGTGGACTCTCGGACAAGGATCTTGTCGTTGGCCTGGCGGCAAGCGGCCGTACTCCCTATGTGGTGGGCGGCCTTGTGTACGCCAAGGCAACTGGGTGCAAGACCATTGCAATTGCCTGCAACCAAGGGTCAAAGATCGGGGAGAGCGCAGATCTTGCCATTGAACCCGTGCCCGGTCCCGAGGTGCTGACCGGCTCAACGAGGCTCAAAGCGGGAACGGTTCAAAAGCTCATTCTCAACATGATTTCGACCGGTGCCATGGTCAAGATCGGCAAGGTATACCAAAACCTGATGGTCGATGTGCAGCAGACGAACGAGAAGTTGGTGGTGCGCGGCCAGAACATCGTGATGGAGGCGACCGGCTGCACGCGCGAGTGCGCTATTCAGGCGCTTGCAGATGCCGGCGGCCACGTAAAAACCGCTATTGTCTCGGTACTGCTGGACTGCGATGCCGAGCAGGCTGCGGTAGCTCTTGAGCGAGCGCGAGGCCGTGTCCGTGCTGCGGTGAGTGGCCATGAGAAGAGCGATGCCGATGCCCAATAGGTGCGCGGCGTGAGCTGATATGACATCCAGACGAGATACCCAATACAAGGAGGAGTTATGACGAACAAAGAGCTGGCTCAAAAGCTGCTGGACCTTTTGGGCGGTAAAGACAACGTGCTGGCAAACGCGGCGTGCATGACGCGCCTGCGCGTGACCGTCAAAGACACGGGCAACGTCGACACGGAGGGTATTAAGGCACTCGACGGCGTGATGGGCCTGGTCGAGGACGACACGATGCAGATCGTGCTGGGGCCGGGCAAGGTGAATAAGGTGCTCGAGGAGTTCTCCAAGCTCACCGGCCTTGCGAAAGGCGTTGCCGACGAGAGCGTGGTCGACGCTGCGGCCACAAACAAGGCCGCGCAGAAGGCCAAGTACGAGTCCAAGCCGGTTCAGGCCTTCCTCAAGAAGATTTCCAATGTCTTCGTCGCCCTGCTTCCCGGCATCATTGCGGCTGGCCTCATTAACGGTATCTGCAACGTCATTAACGTCTCGACGGCAGGCGCGCTTGCAGGCGAGTGGTGGTACCAGGGCATTCGTTCCATGGGCTGGGCCCTGTTTGCCTATCTGCCCATCTTGGTGGGCTATAACGCGGCACGTGAGTTTGGTGGCTCCGCTGCGCTGGGCGGCATCGCCGGCATGATGTGTATCGCCAACAGTGCCATGCCCCTGCTTGCGCCTGGCGCGGCCGATCCTGCCACTGCCATTCTGCTGCCGCTCACCAATGCGCAGTACAACCCCGCAGCGGGCGGCATGATCGCGGCTCTTATCGCTGGCGCATTTTTTGCCTGGATGGAGCGTCAGATTCGCAAGGTTATGCCCAACGCGCTCGACACGTTCTTGTCCCCGCTGCTGGTGCTCATCATCGGCGCCTTTGCTCTGATGCTCGTCATCCAGCCGGTTGGCGCATGGCTGACGACTGCCATCTTTAGCGTTTTGACCTTTATCTTCGAGAAGCTGGGCGTCCTGGGCGGCTATATCCTGTCGGCAGGCTTCTTGCCGCTGGTTTCCGTCGGCCTGCATCAGGCGCTCACGCCGATCCACGCTATGCTCAACGATCCCGAAGGCGCTACCAAGGGCATCAATTACCTGCTCCCCATCCTTATGATGGCTGGCGGCGGTCAGGTCGGTGCCGGTCTGGCGCTGTACTTTAAGACCAAGAACGCCAAGCTCAAGAAGTACGTCGCAGAGTCCATTCCCGTTGGAATCCTCGGTGTGGGCGAGCCTCTGATGTATGCCGTTACGCTGCCGCTCGTTCGTCCGTTTGTGACGGCCTGCCTGGGTGCCGGATTTGGCGGCGCGCTTGCGGCGCTGCTTCACATCGGCACGGTTTCTCAGGGCGTTTCCGGTCTGTTTGGCCTGCTGATCGTCGTTCCTGGCCAGCAGCTCGGCTACGTTGCCGCTATGCTGCTTGCCTATGCCGCCGGCTTTGTCCTGACGTGGTTCTTTGGCGTCGACGAGCAGAAGATCAATGAGTTCTTTGGCGAGTAGTTTGATATCGCGAGCCGTGTTGCTCGGGGTTCGCGGCGCGCGGCAGATTTCTTGATGCTATGGTTGTGCCGGCGGGGCTAACTGCTCCGCCGGCCTTTTTTAAAGGAGCGTTGTAGCGTGAAAACGGGTATTTCGATTTATCTTTCCAGCCCTTTGCAGGATATTGAGCGGACGATTGAGCGTGGTGCCGCGGCGGGTGCGCGCTATGCGTTTACCTCACTGCATATTCCCGAGGATGGGGGAGCGGCGTATGCCGATAAGGTCCGTCATGTGCTGTCGCTGCTTTCCGCCCGCGGCATTGCGCTCATTGCCGATGTGGGGCCTCGCACGTGCGATTTGCTCGGGCTTGAGCGCATCGAGGACCTGCGCGATCTGGGGTTGGAATACCTTCGTTTGGACTATGGCTTTAGCGCCCAGCGGGTCGCGGAGCTGTCCGGTGTATTTCGCATAGTGGTCAATGCATCGACGGTGAGTTCTGATGAAATCGCATCGTGGCGTGAGGCCGGTGCCGATGTGACTCGTTTTGCCGCCTGCCACAATTTTTACCCCAAGCCTTATACCGGTTTAGCTCTGGAGGACATTGCTCGAGTGAATCTTCGTCTTGCGGCGCTTGGATTCGAAATCATGGCTTTTGTGCCGGGCGATGCCAACGTTCGCGGGCCGGTATTCGAGGGACTGCCGACGGTCGAGGCGCAGCGCGGTCGCGCGTCAAAGGTTGCCCTCAATATGCTTGAGCTTGCACATGGCGCCGATTGCGACATTGTGTTGGTCGGCGACCCCGATCTTTCCGATGCGGGCTGGGCGCAGTTTGCTCAAGTTTCCGCCGGATACGTGGACCTGCAATGCGAGCTTGAGCCCGGTTATGCCTATGTGCGCGGGCAGATTCATCACGACCGGCCCGACTCGAGTGTCCTCATCTTTAGGTCTCAGGAGTCACGTACGAAGCTTAAGCCGGATTCCGTGCCGACGGATGCCGGAGCCGGCCTGCCGCGAAAGACGGGGTCGATCGCTGTGAGCAATAGCGGCTATGGGCGCTACGAAGGCGAGCTTGAGATTGCGCGGGTCGATCTTCCCGGTGACGAGCGCATGAACGTTGCGGGTCATATCACGCCCGAGGCAATGGAGCTGCTGCCGTTCGTCAAACGCGGATTCGGGGTACGGTTCGTTTAGCGTGTGACCCGTGGGCTACAATTGGCCCATCATGCGAAGGCGCCTCGTGTGGCGTGTGCCTGCGTTGGCCGATCTATATTCGGAGGATTCCCATGACCGTACTGTTTGTTGAATATCCCAAGTGCTCGACCTGTAAGAAGGCCAAGGCATGGCTGGACGAACACGGGGTAGAGTATATCGACCGCGATATCGTTTTGGACAATCCCACGGCTGATGAGCTTGCGACCTGGATTGCTCGTTCGGGGCTGCCGGTGCGGCGCTTCTTTAATTCGTCGGGCATGAAATATCGAGAGCTGGGCCTGAAGGCGCGTCTAGATGCGGGCATGACGGATCGGGAGTGCTACGAGCTGCTGGCGACCGACGGCATGCTGGTTAAGCGTCCGCTGTTGGTGGGCGACGACTTTGCGATTCCCGGCTTTAGGGAATCGGCTTGGGTCGAGGCGTTGCTGTAGCGGCTGCGGAAAGTGCGACCCGTTTTGAGTGCTCAGGGTGGGACGTGTTTTCCATCGGCGGGCTCGCTCGGCTCAATCCTCGAGCTGTGCCCATTCGTGCGGATCGTAGACCTTTACGTGCTTGTTGGGCTTGCCGCTCCAGTACTCCTCGTCCATAAAGGGCAGATATGCCTGAACGCCGGGGCAGATAAAGGGGATCCGCTGCTGTTGCAGTCGCTCGCGTTGGCGCTGCTCCAGGTGTGCCTCGGATATGACGGTCGGCATACCGGACAGCTCGACGAGGCTTGCCTGGATTCGCTTAAGGTCGGGGAGTCCCGCGTGCCATGACATCCGCATGATCAAAAAGGATGCACGGCGGTATTTTGCCTGCATCACCGTGATGGCGGGGCGCAGAGTGGGATGGATTTTGTCCCGTTCGGGCCAAAGGTCAGCAGTGATCTCGAGGCCCAGGGTCTCCCATAGGTAATCAAGCTCTTCGTCCATGGCGCCTCGATATCTACGTGATCATTGATACTTCGATTGTGTTGCCTGGTGCTATCGTTTTCGCGGTAGAATCTGCCAACGGTTGACGGCTACCGCTCGCGGCGTTTTGCCCTTCGTGTGCAGCGGTCGACTTCACAGGTCCTTCACGTGTTGGCCGTATTTGACTGAATTTCAAAAAAGTCAAAATTAGGGCTTGCGTCACGGCGGGACTTCCCGTATATTTCTTTCTTGCGCAAAGGCACAGCCGAGCGCAGCGATGCAGTCATTGGGATGTCGTCTAATGGCAGGACAGCGGATTCTGGTTCCGTCAATGGGGGTTCGACTCCCTCCATCCCAGCCATTGCATTTGCTACATATGGCCCGTTCGTCTAGCGGTTTAGGACGCCGCCCTCTCAAGGCGGAGATCACCAGTTCGAATCTGGTACGGGCTACCAAAATTGAACGCCCGGGCCTCGTAAGAGACCCGGGTTTTGTGTATTGACCGATATTTAAGGCGCGCGTTGAGTCTGCCGCCCGGACCGAGGAGTTGTCATGGACCTGCCTATCAGCTTGGAAGACATCACGTATGCCGAGAACTATCTGGCGCAGGGCGACCTGGCTACGGCGACGCCGCTGCTGGAGCGCTTGGTGGAGCTCGCCGAGGAGTATATCGATGCTGAGTGCAAGACGGAGGAGAAGCGCCAGTACTTTAGCTTCGACAGCAAGTTTGAGCGCCTGGCCTATCGCCGCGTGGAGAAGGATCCGCGCGAGCTGGTGCAGGTCGAGGTTCCCTTTGACCGCCTGTACTCCGACATGGCGTTTGCCTACATTCGCCAGCAGGATTATGTGAGTGCTCGGAATGCCCTGATGCAGGCCGTGCGTTGGGATCCCATGAACTGCAACTATCGCTTGGACTTGGCCGAGCTGTTCCGCGCGCTCGAGGACAAGCAGGAGTGGGCATCGCTCTCGTTCTCGGTGCTGGAGCGCGCGAGCGACGGTAAGTGCGCCGCACGCGCCTACACCAATTTGGGTCAGTACTTCTTGGAGCCCGAGACCGAGAACATTTCGGCTGCCGTGGGCTGCGCGCGTCTGGCGCTGCGCCTGGCGCCCAATGATGCGCATACGACGCGCCTGCTCAACAAGATCCATACCACCTATCCGGATGCCGCGGACGAGAGTGACGACCATGCGATGGGTGAGCTCGCCCTGCAGGGCGTGCCGACCTCGCCTTCGGCCGAGATCGCCATCTGCCTGATCATGTGCGCGACCGATGCTGCAAGCGACGGCGACAAGCAGGAGGCGACGCGCCTGACGGTGCGTGCTCGCGACTTGGTAGGCGAGGAGGCCTGCGCGGCGATTATCAAACTGGTGCGCGAGAGCGACGCCGAGCTCAATGCTGAGCGCAAGGCAAAGCGCGACGCCGCGGGCTCAAACGCCGATGGCGCCAAGGAGGTCGGCGATGCCCAGTAAGCGCGAGCGCAAGCTCATTTCCAAGAATCGCTTGGCACATCACGAGTACTTTATCGATGAGACGTTTGAGTGCGGTATTGAGCTGAGCGGCACCGAGGTCAAGTCGATTCGCGAGCGCGCCTGCCAGATCACCGATACCTTTGCATTGATTCGTGGTGGTGAGTGCTGGCTCGTCGGCCTGCATATCCACCCTTATAGCCATGGTGGCGTGTGGAATCGCGATCCCGACCGTCGGCGCCGTCTGCTGCTGCACCGCAAGGAGATTGACTTTCTTGACGGCAAACTTCGCAACCGTGGTTATGCGCTGGTTCCGTTGGAGCTCTACTTTAATACCGACGGTCGCGTAAAACTGCTGCTGGGCCTGGGTCGCGGCAAGAAGCTCTACGACAAGCGCGAGGACATGGCCAAGCGTGATGTCCAACGCGAGATCGACCGCGCCCTCAAGGAACGCAACCGCTGACCGTCCTTCATAAGTTGCGGTGGAATACGGACTGTTTTGCCTGTTTGAGGGGCTATTCAGTCCCTATTTCACCGCAACTGCGGGCGTCTCATCTTTCTTACTGTTCTGACACATATGTCTCAAAGGCGGCGTCCGTTATGGGTGCCGCCTTTTTTGTGGGTACATACATTCATGAGGTTCCAACCCGAGCTAGGGGAGTGGTCGTTATGGACAAAACTGCGTTCTTTACGATGCCGAGTGGCCTGTATGTGGTGAGTGCCGCGGCCGACGGGCTGCGTGCCGGCTGCGTTATCAACACAGCGGTGCAGGTGACGTCCATGCCGCCGCGTATTTCGGTTGCCGTGAACAAGGACAATGTCACCTCGGGCGTCATCGCATCGGCCAAAGCGTTCGCGCTGACCGTGATCGATCAGACCGCCGACATGCTCTACATCGGTAACTTTGGGTTCCGCACCAGCAGCGATTATGACAAGTTTGCCAAGTACGAGACCCGCGAGACGGCTCTGGGCATGCCCTATGTGCCCGAGCACGCGGCGGCCCTGTTTAGCTGCCGTTTGATCGACACTGTGGATGTGGGCACGCATCTGCTGTTTATTGGCGAAGTCGAGGATGCCGAGCGCCTGAGCGACGAGACGCCGCTAACGTACGACTACTATCACAAGGTGCTAAAGGGCAAGACGCCGCCCAAAGCCTCGTCGTATCAAGGCTAGAAATGTTCTAAAAATACTTGCATTATATTATTGAGAATATATACTAATAAGTAAGTACACCAGCAGTCACGTTCGAGAGGAGAACATCATGGCTGAGGAGAAGAAGACGTATAAGTTCGTGTGCACCGTTTGCGGTTACGAGGTTGAGGTCGACACGCCCGAGCTGCCCGAGGATTACGTGTGTCCGGTGTGCGGCGTCGGCCCCGATGAGTTTGAGCTTGTCGAGGAGTAGCTCGTAGACACACGACTTGCAGCAACACATAGCTCTGTCCAAGGGTCCCGGTCGAATTATCGGCCGGGATCCTTTTGATTAATCTGACGGTTTAAAACGGCCTTACGTGTTACAGATTGAGACGTTATATCTGGACAGCTACGCCATCCCAATTACATCCCCGTTAGCAGCACGATGTCGAGAATCGTCACGATGACGCCGATCCCTACGAGCAGCGCGTTGAGCGGGCGCGAGTTGGCGTATTTGCCCATAACGCGGGCTGAGCTGGTGAGCCGTATGAGCACAAAGACCGTAATCGGCAGTTGAAGCGACAGCAGTGCCTGACTCCAGATGAGACCTTCAAAAGGATTTGGGATGACCAGACACGCCGCCACTGCGCCGGCGAAACAGGCCGCTACCCCGATCGAGGAATGTCGGTCGTGGATGTCGTATTCCTCGTCGAACATGCCCGCGGTGATGGTTCCCGCCGCCATGCCCGCTGTCACGCTGCTCGATAGTCCCGCGAACAGCAGCGCTACCGCAAAGATGGTCGAGCTCGCCGGGCCCAAGATGGGGGAGAGCGTGGCCGCTGCGACGGCGAGGTCGTCTACGACAATGCTGTGCGCAAAGAAGGTCGTTGCGGCCAGGATGACCATGGCCGAGTTGATTGCCCAGCCCACGCCCATCGAAAAGAGCGTGTCGAAGAGCTCGTAGCGCAGACGTTCCTCGATAACTTGCTCGCCTTGGCCTTCGAAGTGCATGGATTGGATGACCTCGGAGTGTAGAAAGAGGTTGTGGGGCATAACGACCGCACCCAGGACACTCACGATAATCGCGGCAGAGCCAGTGGGCATACTGGGCGTGATCCAGCTTGCGGCGGCTTGCGGCCAGTCGACCTTGACTAGCGTAAGCTCAGCCAAAAACGAGAGTCCTACCACGCCGACGAAGGCGATGATCCAGCGTTCGGCACGCTTGTAGGAGCTCGTCATGAGCATCGCCATCGATGCCGCCGCGACGATGACGCAGCCGGCGCGTACGGGCAGGCCAAAGAGCATTTGAAGCGCGATCGCACCGCCCAGGACTTCGGCCATGGCGGTGGCGATGGTCGCGAGATAGGCGCTGGCGAGTACCGCGCGTCCCACGATGCGGGGGAGGTAGCGTGTCGTGGCCTCGGCAAGACAGGTGCCCGTGGCGATGCCCAAGTGCGCCGCGTTGTGCTGCAGCACGATGAGCATGATCGTGGACAGCGTGACGATCCACAGCAGCGCGTAGCCAAACTGCGAGCCCGCGGCCATATTGGAGGCCCAGTTGCCCGGGTCGATAAAGCCGACGGTGACGAGCAACCCGGGGCCGATATGCCGCGCAATGTCTAGGCCTCCGTGACCACCGGTGCGCCGGGAACCAAAGTGTTGTTTGAGATGGTTGAGCATGGTGCACTCCTGCGTGCCGTTTGTTTGACGCCGTAAAGGGTACCCGTTTTAGGCTTAAAGGTTAACCGAGACTAACAAAATTGTTGTATTTGAATAGGATGGGGAAAGGAGTTGCCGAAATGTCTTGATCTGTAACAACTAGGGATGGAAATTGGACCCAGGTGTTACAGATCGAGACAGGAAGAAATGGTCCTATGGAAAATCTCGATCTGTAACAGTTGGCTGCAAAAACCGGCCCTTCGTGTTACAGATTGAGACAAACCAAAACCGTCCTGCAGAAAATCTCAATCTGTAACATCTAGGCGCCAAAATTGGGTCTTCCTGTTACGGATTGAGATGTTTGAAGCGGTGAGCATACGGGCCGAACTTGGGGCCCTTGTCGTCGTCCTTGAGGTCGGCGGTGTCCACTCGTAAGGCGCGCGTTACGCGATTGTTTCGAAACGGGCGGGAAACACAACGGGCCGGCGATGCTCCTAGTATGCCTAGTCAACTGACTGTCTAACACCTAGGGGAGGATCGCGATGCAGGCAGATTCCGCTCAGCAGCAGGGCCTTTATCGCCCCGAATTCGACCACGATGCATGTGGCATCGGCGCGCTTGCCGATATCAACGGCGAGCGCCATCACCAGATTCTGGACGACGCACTGTCCATTCTGGTCAACTTGGAGCACCGCGGCGGCACCGGACTCGAGAAGAACACCGGCGACGGCGCTGGCATCCTGTTCCAGGTTCCGCATCATTTTTTCCGCAAAGAGGCCCAAAAGTGCGGCCAGATTCTGCCGGCAGAGGGCGACTATGGCGTGGCCATGCTGTTCTTCCCACAGGACGACAAGGGCGTAGAGGATGCCCGTCGCGTGTTTGAGGAGGGCTGCGCCGAGGCCGGCGTGCCGCTGCTCTTTTGGCGCGAGGTGCCGGTCGACCCGCACGACCTGGGCGAGACGGCCCGCGCCTGCATGCCCACCATCCTGCAGGCCTTCCTGGGCCGTCCGGACGACACGCCTGCCGGCGATGCCTTCGAGCGCCGCCTGTACGTGTGTCGCCGCACCATCGAGAAAAAGGCCGACGCCGAGTTCGCCCTGCGCGACAAGATCTTCTACGTGTGCTCCATGAGCTCGCGCACCATCGTGTACAAGGGCATGCTGGTCGCCACGCAGATGCGCCGCTTCTTCATCGACCTCAACGACGCCGCCGTCAAGACGGCCGTGGCGCTCGTTCACTCGCGCTACTCCACCAACACCACGCCCAGCTGGGAGCGCGCGCACCCCAACCGCTTTATCATCCACAACGGCGAGATCAACACCCTCAAGGGCAACGTCAACTGGATTCGCGCCCGCGAACCCAACCTGTATAGCCCCGTGCTGCAGCATGATCTTGAGCGCGTGATGCCCATCATCAACCGCGAGGGTTCCGACTCCGCGATTCTGGACAACGTGCTCGAGTTCCTGGTCATGAACGGTCGCCCGCTTACGCGTGCCGCGTCCATGCTGCTGCCCGAGCCGTGGGACCACAACGACAGCCTGAGCGAGGAGCGCCGCGCCTACGACGCCTACCAGTCCATGCTCATGGAGCCCTGGGACGGCCCGGCCGCCATCGCCTTTACCGACGGCCGTACCCTGGGTGCCGCTCTCGACCGCAACGGCCTGCGCCCGGCTCGCTACTATGTGACGCGCGACGGTCGTTTTATGCTGGCAAGCGAGGTGGGCACCATCGAGGTGAGCCCCGAGAACATCCTGACGAGCGGCTGTCTGGGACCGGGCCAGATGCTCGAGGTCGATTTTGCCCGCGGCCGCGTCATCTACAACGACGAGCTGCGCGCCCGTTACGCCAAGGAAAAGCCCTATCGCGACTGGATCGCCGAGGAGACGCTGACCGTCGACGCGCTCGACAAGCCCGTCGCGCCCACGCCCGCCGAGGATACCGAGGTGCCCGCCGCCGTGCGCATGGCCAAGCTCGGGTATCACTGGGATGATGTTGACGAGGTCGTGCGTCCCATGGCCCAGCAGGGCAAGGCCCCGCTCGCCTCGATGGGCATCGATGCGCCGCTGGCCTGCCTGTCCAAGAAGACGCGTTCGTTCTTCGACTACTTCTATCAGCTGTTCGCCCAGGTCACGAACCCGCCGATCGATGCCCTGCGCGAGCACATGGTGACTTCGACCACGCTCTACCTGGGCAACCACGGCAACCTGCTCGAGGATTCCCGCACGGCCTGCCAGCTGGTGCGCTTGGAGCGTCCGCTGCTGAGCGAGGAGGAGTTCGAGCGTATCTGCGCCATCGACCGCGTGGGCTTTAAGACCCGCCGTTTCCGTGCCGTCTACCGCCGCGACGCCGGCGAGGGCGCGCTGCAGGCTGCGCTCAAGCAGCTTGCAGAGGATATTGAGGCTGCGGTCCGCGACGGCGTGAACATCGTGGTGTTGAGCGATCGCGCCGCTGCGGGTGAGGTGCCCGTGCCGTCGCTGCTCGCCGTGGGCTGCGTGCACAACCACCTGATCCGCGCCGGCGTGCGTACCTTTGCCGACATCGTGGTGGAGTGCGGCGACGCCGTGTCTCCGCACGACTTTGCGGCACTGGTGGGCTACTCCGCGAGCGGCATCTATCCGTACAACGCACATGCGTGCATCCGCGATCTGGCGGCACGCAGCGACCTGGACGTGACGGCCGAGCAGGGCATCGCCAACTACAACAAGGCTGCGACCGCCGGCATCGTTTCCATCATGTCCAAGATGGGCATCTCCACGGTGCAGAGCTACCATTCGGCGCAGATCTTCGAGGCCGTGGGCTTTACGCCGGAGTTCGTCAACGCGTACTTCGCCGGCACGGTGAGCCGTGTGGGCGGTATGGGTGTCGAGGACGTCGAGCGCGAGCAGAATGAGCGCTACGACGCCGCGCTCGCTATCCTTAAGAGCCCGGCTCCCGATCAGCTGCCCACGCTGGGTCTGACCAAGTGGCGCCCGCTCGGCGGCGAGGATCACCTTATCGACCCGCAGACCGTCTACCTGCTGCAGACCGCCTGCCGCGAGGACAGCTACGACACCTTTAAGGAGTACAGCGCCCGCCTGCACCGCACCGGCCGTGCCGTGCGCCTGCGTGACCTGCTGGACTTTAATGCCAACGGTCGCACGCCGGTTTCGCTCGACGAGGTGGAGCCCGCGCTCAACATCGTCCGTCGCTTTAACACCGGCGCCATGTCGTACGGTTCCATCAGCAAAGAGGCACACGAGTGCATGGCCATCGCCATGAACCGCCTGCACGGTCGTTCCAACTCGGGCGAGGGCGGCGAGGATCCGCGTCGCGAGACCCCGCTGGCCAACGGTGACTCCAAGAATTCCGCCATCAAGCAGGTGGCAAGCGCGCGCTTTGGCGTGACGAGCCGCTATCTTTGCAGCGCCTTCGAGATTCAGATCAAGATGGCCCAGGGCGCCAAGCCCGGTGAGGGCGGTCACCTGCCCGGCAAGAAGGTCTACCCCTGGATTGCCGAGGTCCGTCAGTCCACGCCCGGCATCGGCCTGATTTCGCCTCCGCCGCACCACGACATCTACTCCATCGAGGACTTGGCAGAGCTGATCTTCGATCTTAAGAACGCCAACCCCGGCGCGCGCGTGTCGGTCAAGCTGGTCAGCGAGGCCGGCGTCGGCACCATCGCCACCGGCGTGGCCAAGGGCGCTGCCGACAAGATTTTGATCAGCGGCCACAATGGCGGCTCGGGTGCCGCGGCGCGCGATTCGATCTGGCACGCCGGTCTGCCGCTGGAGCTCGGTCTTGCCGAGGCCCAGCAGACGCTGCTGCAAAACGGCCTGCGCTCGCGCGTGGTACTCGAAGCCGACGGCAAGCTCATGGACGGCACCGATGTCGCCGTCGCCTGCCTGCTGGGTGCCGAGGAGTTTGGCTTTGCGACCATGCCGCTCATCTCTATGGGCTGCCTCATGCAGCGCGACTGCCAGCAGGATACCTGCCCGGCCGGCATCGCTACGCAAAACTGCCGCCTGCGTCGCGGCTTCCGCGGCAAGCCAGAGCACGTCGAGCACTTTATGCTCTTTGTTGCCGAGCAGCTGCGCGAGGTCATGGCGAGCCTGGGCTTCCGCACCGTCGACGAGATGATCGGCCATCCCGAGTGCCTGCGCCAGATCGAGGTCCCGGGCAACCGCAAGGCCAACCTGCTCGTTCTGTCGCCCGTGCTGGCAAGCGCGACCTGTGAGTTTGGTGCCCATATCCCGGGCGCCGACGGCCGTCACTTCCTGCCCCAGATGGCTGCGGACAGCGAGCTCGACAAGACGCTCGACTCCACGTTGTTTGTGCCCTATACGGCCGATGCCCGTGCGCACCTGCGCCCGATTCGCTTCCGCGCCGACATCGCCAACGTCAACCGTTGCGTGGGCACCATCTTGGGCAACGCGGTGACCAAGGCGCATCCCGAGGGCCTGCCCGCCGGCTCCATCACCATCGATTGCGATGGTTCGGCCGGTCAGAGCTTTGGCGCTTTCCTGCCGCGCGGCATTACGCTCAACGTGTGCGGCGACGCCAACGACTACTTTGGCAAGGGCCTTTCGGGCGGCGAGGTGTCGGTGCGCCCCAACCCGCATGCGACCTACAAGTTCGACGAGAACATCATCGTGGGCAACGTTGCGTTCTTTGGCGCCACGAGCGGTCGCGGCTTCATTAACGGCCTGGCCGGCCAGCGCTTTGGCGTACGCAACTCCGGTGCCACGGTGGTGGTCGAGGGCTGCGGCAACCATGGCTGCGAGTACATGACGGGAGGTCTGGCGCTCATCTTGGGCGAAGTCGGGCAGAATTTTGCCGCCGGCATGACAGGCGGCGTGGCCTATGTCTTTGATCAGTACGGCACGCTCAGTGCTCGCGTGAACCACGAGAGCGTGGAGCTCAAGGCCCCGACGGCCGGCGAGCTGGCGCAGATTCGCGAGCTCATCCAGGAGCACGTGGACGCGACGCAGAGCCCGCGCGGCATTAAGCTGCTCTACAGCTTCGACTCGATGAGCAAGCACTTTGTGAAGGTCATTCCGACCGAGTACGAGCGCGTGTTGGCGATTGTCGCCGCCGCCGAGGCCATCGGTAAGACGCATGCGCAGGCCGAGGAGCTGGCGTTTGACATTGTGACCGGTCGCGCCGACGCCGCCGATGTCGCTCGCTTTGATGTGGCGGGTGGTGTCGCTGGCGCTGCGCCCACCACCGCCAGCTCTGTTGCTTCGACCAAAAAGGAGGCGTAAGTGCCATGGGTAAGCCCGGTGCTTTTCTTGATATCGATCGCGTGACCCACGAGCTGCGCCCCGTGGAGGAGCGCAGCCGCGATTTCGATCCGCTGTACGTGGAGCTCGACGACGATGCGCGCCGTGCCCAGGCGAGCCGCTGCATGATGTGTGGTGTGGCGTTTTGCCAGATGGGCGCGAGCTTTGGCAAGGCGCGTCCGAGTGGCTGCCCGCTGCACAATCTGATTCCCGAGTGGAACGAGCTAGTGTATCGCGGCCGCTGGGACGAGGCTGCCGAGCGTCTGTCACTCACCTCGCCTATGCCCGAGTTCACGAGCCGCGTGTGCCCGGCGCTGTGCGAGGCCGCGTGTAACCTGGGCTCGGTCGACGGCCAGCCCACGACGATTCACGACAACGAGCGCGCGATCAGCGACCATGAGTGGGCAAATGGCGGTCCGCGCCGCTTTGAGCCGGCAGGGGAGGGCGCGCCCACGGTTGCCGTGGTGGGTTCCGGCCCGGCTGGCCTGGTGGCAGCATGGGAGCTTGCGCGTCGCGGTGCCCGCGTGACGGTGTTTGAGCGTGACGACCGCCCGGGCGGCCTGCTCATGTACGGCATTCCCAACATGAAGCTCGAGAAGTCCGTGGTCGAGCGTCGCGTGGCACTTATGCGCGAGCTGGGTATCGTCTTTGAGCTGGGCGCTGACGTTACGAACCCTGCGGTGGCGGCCAAGCTCGATGGCTTTGACGCCGTCGTGGTGGCTGCCGGCGCCCGCGCCCCGCGTGGGCTTTCTGCTGCGAACATCGATGCGCCCGGCGTGGTGTATGCCGTGGACTACCTGACGGCTTCGACCATCTCGGTGCTCGATGGCGGCGAGCCCGCGGTGAACGCGCGCGGCCTGGACGTTGTGGTCGTTGGCGGCGGCGATACCGGCAACGACTGCGTGGGTACCGCGGTGCGTCAGGGCGCGCGCAGCGTGCGCCAGTTTGAGTTCTTGCCGGCGGCGCCTGATGCGCGCGCGGCGAGCAACCCCTGGCCGCAGTGGCCAAACGTTAAGAAGACCGACTACGGCCAGCAGGAGGCCATCGCTGCCATGGGCGGCGAGATGCGCGCTTGGGGCGTGGATACGCTCGAGGTGCTGCTGGATAAGAAGGGCGCTGCCGCGGGCCTGCGCGTGGTCGATCTGGACTGGTCGGCGGGAAAGCCCGAGCGCATCGCGGGCTCCGAGCACGAGGTGCCGACGCAGCTGGTGCTCATCGCCTGCGGCTTTACGGGTCCGGAGCACGGTGTGTTCGACGCCGTTGGCGTGCCCGTTGCCACTGCTGGTCGTCCGCTGCCTGTGATGGCCGCCGAGGGCTCGCATCTTGCGGCGCGTGTCGACGGCGTCGCCGCGGATGCCGCGCCGGTGTATGTTGCCGGTGATGCCCGCAACGGCAGCTCGCTCGTGGTGAGTGCCATGGCCGATGCCCTGGCCTGCGCTGCCGAAGTCGCCGAGGCGCTGGAGCTGTAAAGTAGTCATTTAAGAACGTCCCCAATGACTAGCCTTTTTTGTCTAGTCGTTGGGGACACTCTTTGCGAGCAATTTGCTCGTTTGTCGATGTGCGGGTGTTCATTTGTCGACTTCTTGGGCTGTGGTCACCTGTTGTTTCTGTGGCGGCTGCGGGCATCTGGCTCAAAAAGGCGGGTTGGCCGTCTATGTTTACCTGCGGTTTTGTTGCGGCGCGCATTTTCGGTCAAGCTTTTCGTCAAGTGTTTGGTCAGCATTTGGTTTGCAGCCGGAGGCCTATTTTGCCCGCGCTGGCCGTGGCTGCCCACCCTCCTCGTAAGCTCAAATTGAGGTCCATCAGTTTGAGGAGGATGCCATGACTGACCACGCTTTAGACCGAGCGCAGCTAGCCGAAGCCGTCGGCAACGATATTGCCGACATGGCCCATTTTTGGATGCTGCGGAAGTTTCAATTCCTGGAGCCGGCGCGCGAACAGTTCGAGGTCATTGTCGACCCGTGGCTCAGCTATTGCACCGAGCCTTCGCAAAACGAAAGCATGGCCTACAACATGGCATTTACCGATTGGCTGCTCTTCGAGCGCCCCTATCGCCATGGCAAAACGCTGCTCGAGCTATATGTTGACGAGCCGCCGGCATCGCTTTCGCCTGCCTCGCTCAAGCGGCTCGAGCAGGTACGCGACACGCAGTATTTCTCGCGCTTTGGCATTTTGGACAAGGATCCTGCGTCCGGCATGGTCGTGCTGAAGGACACGCGCACCGATCATCGCTTTGATGTCTACAACCCGCATATCGTGCAAAAGGAGCATTGGAGCGACGGCGCGATTGCGGTGCGCCTCGCCTGCGTCGACGATGTCTGGCTGGCGGCGGGACAGCTCTATCTGTATGACATCGCGCGCCTGAGTGACACGGCGGTCGATGGACCGGGCGCGGTGCATCCCGAGGACCTGCAGGATGGCTTTGACACCTCGTGCATCAGCTTCTTCTTGCGTCTGGTCCGCGACATCATGGGTGCCCAGGGGCGGTACGTAAAGTCGCTCAACATCTACGAGCAGGAGTGGGAGTAGGGGATGGGTAGTTGTCGCCTGCCCTGCCTTTTGCCTTTTTGTCTCGATCTGTAACGTTTGGGGACAAAAAACCGGTCTACCTGTTACAGAACGAGACGAATGCTTGGGCGCCGCTGGTTTGTCTAAATCTGTAACGTTTGGGGGGCTGGAGAACGTCTAACTGTTACAGAACGAGACGTTTGGCACCTGGTTGGGGGAATGTCTCAATCTGTAACATCTACAGACCCAAATTCGACCTACCTGTTACAGATTGAGACGGAAGGTTGGCGGCTGCCGAAAGATCTTGTTCTGTAACAACTAGAGGCTCAAAGACTGTCTTCCTGTTACAGATCAAGACATTTATCGGCGGAGGCAACGGTGACGATGGTCCATTTGTCCGATGTGGTGGTGATGGAAGTGCCTAATACCGTTCTCAAACACAAACATACGACTCGCAACACGTTGGCGCGGAATAGGATGCTCGCGCGACTCACGGAGGCGACCGAGCAAGGTGCGCTGCTCGCAACGCATGACAATGCCGAGCTCATGTGGCTGCGGCGTCATGTTGGAACCGACGATATCGCGGAACCCGAGCCGTATTTGTTCTGCTTTCAACATGATTGGGGTGTACTGACGCCGGCGGAGCGAACGCTGCGTACCATCAAAGGGCTTGCAGAGTTTCATCCCGATTGGGCGTTTTGGGGCTATGACGCGGCGCTTTTGTGGGGTCTGGAGGTGCCGAATGATCTGCTTGGGTCGCGTTTTCTTGTTAAGACGGGTTGTTCGGTGACGTTGAGCGGCGGGTGCAGGTTGTTGCGTCCGCAGATGGCGGGCGCACTCGAGCATGTTGATGGCGTGCGGGTGACGTCGTTTTGGCGCACGGTGGAGGATTGCCTACTGCGTGCGCCGTTCTCCTACGGGTTGGCGATTGCCGATTCTGCACTGCGGGCGAAAGGCGTATCACGTGGGGATTTGTGCGAGCGCCTCCGCGCCGATTGCGAGGGCAGGCGAGGGTATCGCAGGGCACAGGTGATTGCGTCGTATGCGGACGGGCTGTCTGAAAACGGCGGCGAGTCTCGGTTCCGAGCATTCTTTATTGCGTACGGCTTTCCGGTTCCGGAGCTGCAGGTGGAGTTTCGCGACCCGCTCGATCCGAGCCAGGTGTTTCGCGTCGACTATTTTTGGCGGCTCGAGGACGGGACGTGTGTCATCGGCGAGCTCGACGGAAAGGGGAAGTACACCTTGCAGAGCGGCGAGGGTCGGGAGTCGGTTGACCCATTCGTGGCAGAGCGTCAGCGGGAATCTCATCTGACAATGCTCGGGCATAAGGTGCTTCGGTTTACGTTTAACGAACTCAAAGACCCGGGGAAGCTGGTCGAGAAAATGAGGCTGGCGGGTATTCCTCGGCAGGTTGAATTGGCTGAGGAGTGGAGATGCCAGTGGTATGGGCGCTGAGAGGTTTTGTCTCGATCTGTAACGTTTAGAGGCTGTTTGAGCTCGTAATTGTTACAGATCGAGACAAGCCGGTGAAACGTCGACCGAATGTCTCGATCTGTAACAACAAGGGGCCTAATAACCCTGTACCTGTTACAGATCGAGACATTTCCCTGGTGTCGCTGGGGTGGGACTGCAACGTGTTCCGTCTCCCCACATCCCCTCTTCCTTCCGTTAACCGATGCGTCTGCAGCAATCCAGCGGGACTAGGTGATAATGGACAAATGTTCAAGTTAATCGTGAGGGAGGAGCTCGATATGGCATCTGCCGATCGTTCCACGTTGTTTATCAATGCGACCATTCTGGATGGTTCGGAGCATATGGAGCCGCAGCCCGATATGGCCGTTACTGTTGAGCGCGGCATCATCACCTGGATGGGGCCGAGTGCTGTGGCGCAGGCGCCCGCGGGCGCCGAGGTTATCGACCTGGGTGGTGCGTATCTCATGCCGGGCCTCATCAATATGCACGTGCATCTGTGCGGTTCGGGCAAGCCGGTCTCGGCGGGTGATGCGGGCGCGCTGATGAAGAAGCTCGACAATCCCGTGGGCCGCGCCATCGTTCGCCACATCCTCAAAGGCAGCGCCCAGCAGCAGCTGGCAAGCGGCGTGACCACGGTGCGCGGCGCGGGCGACCCGTTGTTTGCCGACATTGCCGTGCGCGATGCTATCGATGCCGGCAAGTATCAGGGTCCGCGCCTGGTAGCGCCGGGAACGGGCGTCACGGTGCCGGGCGGCCATGGCGCGGGCTTGTTCGCCCAGGTGGCCAACAGCCCCGTTGAGGCAGTCGAGCAGGTGCGAGACCTGTATGCGCGCGGCGCCGACGTCATTAAGCTGTTCGTAACGGGCGGTGTGTTCGATGCGACCGAGGTGGGCGAGCCGGGCGTGCTGCGTATGCCGGTGGAGGTTGCCGCGGCGGCGTGCAAGGCGGCGCACGAGGTGGGCCTGCCGGTTATGGCTCATGTCGAGAGCACCGAGGGCGTGAAGGCCGCGCTTGAGGCCGGGGTCGACACGATCGAGCACGGTGCCCCGATGACGCCCGAGATCCTGGAGCTGTACCGTGGCGCCGCGGGCACGCAGCTCGAGGGACGTGCGCCCAGCGTTATCTGCACGATCAGCCCGGCGCTGCCGTTTGTGTTGCTCGATCCGGGGAAGACCCATTCGACTGACACGCAAAAGAAGAACGGCGACATCGTGTGCTCGGGCATTATCGAGAGTGCTCGTGCGGCGCTGGAAGCTGGCGTTAAGGTGGGCCTTGGCACAGATTCGAGCTGCCCGTTCGTGACACAGTACGACATGTGGCGTGAGGTGGCCTATTTTGCCAAGTATGTCGGCGTGAGCAACGCCTTTGCGCTGCATACGGCTACGCAGGTCAATGCCGAGCTCCTGGGGCTGGGCGGCGAGACCGGTGCGATCGAGTGCGGCAAGGCCGCCGATATCCTGGTGACGCGCAAGAATCCGCTCGATGACCTGTGCGCTCTGCGTGAGCCGATACATGTGATGTGTCGCGGTGATCTGGTACGCAAGCTCAAGGTAAAGCGTATTCCCGAGGTGGACGCCGAGCTCGACGCGATTATGGCCATGCCGGCCGAGGCGCTGGCCGAGGAGCTCGCCCGCGACGGTGTGGCATAGGTGTGACAAAGGTGTAGCTCCGTTGCCGCATGTAAAAAGCCGAGGTCTCAACACGAGGCCTCGGCTTTTTTATCGAACAAATACTTAAGATTTGGGACAAACAAACCTGATTAATTTGTCCCGCGTGCGGGCGCTAGGAGCGGGTTTCCATCTTAGCGTGGCACTTGGGGCAGGTGACGCGGATCTTGCCCTTGCCCTTGGGGACGGAGAGCATCTGGCCGCAGTTGGGGCACTTGAGGTATGCCGTGGTCTTGCGACCCTTCCACATCTTCTTGGCCGTGCGCTTGGCACGCTCAAAGTCTTCCTTGCTCGTTCCAGCTGCGCGCGAGGTGCTGGCCGCTGCAGTTCCACCGCCCAAGCTGGCGACGAACTTGCCCAAGCCGGGGACGTTCGCGGTCGCGGCGACAAAGGCCGCGTTTTCCTTGCGACGTGCGTCGATGTTTTTGGACAGGCCGCGCAGCACGCCAATCACGATCACGGCGATGGCGATCCAACTGAGCCACTGGATACGAGCCATCGAACCGATCATCGCGATGACGATGCCCGCAAAGCCCATAACGATGGTGAGTTCATCGGCACCATTGCGACCCTTCA